>JBJEJI010000032.1:0-63094 GCA_051877895.1 Lachnospiraceae bacterium
TACAACGGCTTAATTCGCCTCTCCAGAACTCATATCTTTCATCAGGAGTCATGGCTTCAATTTCAGCAACCTTGTCAAAACGGTTACTTGGAACAACATCTCCTTCTTCACCCATAAGTTCATCATATACAGGATGTTTTTTGCTCTTACAAGCAAGACATCTTTCAGCATAAACATCCATTTTTGCTACTGTAGCATCACCATAAAGGGATTCTACTGTAAAGTTCATGCCGGCATCCTTAATTCCAAGAACACCATCAATTCCTTTTTCACGAATTTTGTTTATATCAGCCTTTCCATAGCACGGAATACCGATTACATAAACATTATCACGAATAATTCTGTGTTCCTTGATTAACTGAGCAAAACTGTAGGAATCGCAAGGCTTTAAAAATACAAGAACCTTACCTTCCTTACGACTTTCAGCCACAAGGTATTTACTAAGGTTGGCACCGCAGAAATCGTCATAAACAAAATCTTTGTCAAGTTCTTCAGCAGATTCAAAAATTGCCGGAGTAATATCGTAAGAAAACTCACCCTTTTTCCAGCCTGCCACACGATTAACGGATCCATCTGCCAACAGCTCTTTTGCTCTTGCTATCATTGCTTCTTGCATCTTAAATCCTCCAATCTGTGATTTCTGCCCAATTTGGTAACAGCTTCAACAAATTCATTCATGGTTGCTGCAAATTTAGCGCCCTCTGCAGCGGAAACCCACTCTACTCTTGTACGCTCCTTTTCAATGCCAAGATAATCAAGCATGCTGAAAAGTAGAGACATACGACGACGTGCGTAATAATTTCCTGTTGTATAGTGGCAATCACCAGGATGACAACCGCAAAGGATTACACCGTCTGCACCTCTCTGAAATGCACGAAGAATAAAAATAGGATTAAGTCTGCATGAACATGGTATACGGATAATTTTTACATTTGCAGGATACTGCAAACGGTTTGTACCGGAAAGATCCGCTCCTGCATAGGAACACCAGTTACAACAGAAAGCCACGATGGTAGGTTTGAATTCTTTATCTTCTATTTGCATATTGCATCTACCTCCGCCATAATCTGTTTATTAGAAAATCCGTATAAATCCATAGCTCCACTTGGACATGCAACAGTACATGCACCACAGCCCTGGCATACTGCAGGATTTACGCTGGCAACTCTTCGAATTGCAACTGTTCTGTTAGGCATACGGAATTCTTTATCTTGGTATGTAATTGCTCCATAAGGACATACATTAGCACAGCTTGAACATCCGTTACACATCATTTCGTCCGAATGAGCAACACATGGGTTACAAGTAAGCTTATCTTTTGCAAGAAGACCAATAACCTTAGATGCACATGCACTTGCCTGGGAAACTGTCTCAGGAATATCCTTTGGTCCCTGACAGCAACCGGAAAGGAAAATACCGGCTGTAGGGCTTTCTACTGGACGAAGCTTTGCATGAGCTTCTGTGAAAAAGTCATTTGTATCCATACTTGCTGTAAGCATTGTAGCAAGTGGCCTTGCTGTTTTGTCCGGTTCAATTGCAGCTGCAAGAACAACCATATCAGCATCAATGTGAAGCTGTTCATTGTTCAGAAGATCGGAAGCCTGAACTTTAAGTTTTCCACCTTCAGGAGCAACCTTACCAACCATACCTTTAATATAATGTACGTTATATTCTTCAACGGCTCTTCTGTAGAACTCATCATAGTTCTTACCAGGTGTACGAACATCAATATAAAATACATAAACCTCTGTATCAGGATATTTTTCACGGCAAAGCATTGCATGTTTAGCTGTATACATACAGCAAATCTTAGAACAATATGGCTTGCCGCATCCGCTTGTATCACGTGAGCCTACACACTGTACAAATACAATTGTGTGTGGATGTGTTTTATCGGAAGGACGAAGGAGTGTACCACCGTTAGGACCACCTGCACTCATAAGTCTTTCAAACTCAAGAGATGTTACTACGTCAGGAGACTGTGAGTATGCATACTCTTCAAAGTTATCAAGTTTAATAGGATTGTAACCTGTAGCAACAACAATTGCACCATACTGCTGCTCAATAAATTCAGGCTTCTGATTATAATCAATTGCTTTGGCTGTACAAATTTTTTCGCATACACCGCACTTTCCGGTATTAAGCTTTGTACATACACTTGCGTCAATTGTAGCAACCTTTGGAACTGCCTGAGCAAAAGGAATGTAGATTGCCCTTCTGTTATCAAGACCTAAGTTGTACTCATTAGGAACATTTTTCTGAGGACATTTTTCTGTACAAAGTCCGCAGCCTGTACATACATCCTCTTTAACATATCTAGGCTTTTTCTTAATTGTAACTGAAAAGTTTCCTACGAAACCTTTAACTGATTCAACTTCACTATAGGAATGAATTGTAATTTTCTCATGCTGACCTGCATCAACCATTTTTGGTGTAAGAATACAAGCTGAACAGTCAAGTGTAGGGAAAGTCTTATCAATCTGAGTCATTTTACCGCCGATTGTAGGATTTTTCTCAACAATATCAACTTCAAATCCAGCATCAGCAATATCAAGTGCTGTCTGGATACCGGCAATACCACCACCGATAACAAGAGCACGTTTTGTTACAGGACTTTCTCCTGCAATGAGAGGAGCATTAAGCATAACCTTGGCAATAGCTGTACGTCCAAGTATAATAGCTTTCTCAGTAGCTTCCTCCATATTTTTATGTATCCATGAACACTGCTCACGAATGTTTGCAACTTCTAATAAGTATGGGTTTAAGCCCGCAGCTGCAACTGTTTTACGGAATGTTGCTTCGTGCATACGTGGAGAACACGAACAGATTACAACACCTGTTAACTTATGGTCACGAATAGCATCTTTAATGAGATTCTGACCGGCCTCGGAACACATATACTGATAGTTGGTAGAAAATACAACGCCTGGTTCCTGTGCTAATGTGTCAGCAACCTTCTGGACATCAACAGTACCGGCAATGTTTGTTCCACACCAACATACAAATACACCTATTCTCTGCATGATATTCTCCTTTCTTACTTTTTATATTTACGGAATGCACTAACAATTGCCTGCTGTGGCAAATCCTCATTCAATAATTCAGGAATCTGTTCAGCATGAAGATGGTTTGCATTCTGTGGACGAATTTTCATCAATCTGACTGCTTCAATAATGTTTGCAGGTTCAACACCTCTTGGACATCTTTCTACACAGGCAAAACATGAAAGACAGGTAAACAGGGATTCGGAATTAAGAAGTTTTTCTATATTTCCGGTTTCAACCATGTTTACGAATTGATGTGGATGATATTCCATTTTGTCATAGGCAGGACATGTACCGGAACATTTTCCGCATCTCATACATTTACGAGGATTAACACCGCTAATGCGTTCTAATTCTCTTGCGATTTCGAGATTTTCCATTATTTGTCCTCCTTATCAAGACCTAAAGCCTCGCACAGAAGCTGTGTGAAATAATATACAGGCATATCATTAACATCATTGTTATGAGTAAGATTATACATACAGAGCGGACATGCAGTAATAAGACAATCTGCACCATTACTCTTTGCACTATTAACAATGTTTGCAACCTTTGCTTTAGCAAGCTCATTGTTTTCTAATGTTACATATCCACCACAGCACTCATTTCTGTATGGATAGATAACAGGTTCAGCTCCGATTGCCCTGATAAAATCTTCAATTATTGTTGGATTTTCAGGATTATCAAACTGAAGTGTTTTGCTTGGGCGTAAAAGAAGACAACCATAGTAAGCTCCGATTTTGCGGCCGGTAAGCGGATTTGTAACTGCTTCTTTCAATTTATCAAAACCTACAACATCCCTGAGCATTTCAAGGTAGTGAACAACTTTTGTCTCACCTGCGTAAGGTTCTTCAAGACCAAGAAATGTATTAGCTTTATTTCTGATTGTCTCATTAGTAGCCATGTCATTATTAACACGCTTTAACACATGATGACAAGCAGAACAAAGAGTTAACAAATCCTGGTTTTTCTCTTTAGCAGCTACAAGGGCACGCACAGAGGAAAGCTTAGGTGCAGTTTCGTCTTTACCCATAGGATAAACACCACCACAGCACTGCCATTCAGGAATTTCTTCCATGACAATACCAAGTGCTTCAGCAGCACGTCTTGCACCCTTATCCAGGTCTTTCGCTTTTGTCTTCAATGTACATCCCGGATAATAACTGTAAACCATATTTAATACTCCAATCTGCCCTTTGGGCTTTATTTATACCATCTGTTCCGGATGGAATACTTCATCGAAACGTTCCTCAGTCAGGAATCCAAGTTCAACACATGCCTGTTTGAGGGAAATATTTTCTTTATATGCCTTTTTAGCTGTCTTAGCCGCATTTTCATAGCCGATATACGGATTAAGAGCTGTTACAAGCATAAGAGAATTGTGCAGATTATCATGCATCTTCTGCTTGTTTGCTGTAATTCCTACTGCACAATTATTATTAAATGAAACAATGGACTCTGCAAGAAGTCTTGCGGACTGAAGGAAATTATATGCACAAACCGGCATGAATACATTAAGTTCGAAGTTGCCCTGACTTGCAGCAAGACCAACAGCAACATCATTACCCATTACCTGAACAGCAACCATTGTTACAGCTTCACACTGAGTTGGATTTACCTTGCCCGGCATAATAGAGGAACCAGGCTCATTTTCAGGAATTTTAATTTCACCAAGACCAAGTCTCGGACCACTAGCAAGCCATCTTACATCATTTGCAATTTTCATCATGTCTGCAGCAAGGGCCTTTAATGCACCATGTGCAAAAACGATTTCATCTTTACTTGTGAGTGCATGGAACTTATTAGGTGCAGTAATAAAATTCTTACCTGTGATTTCACTTACGGCTTCAGCAACCTTTTCTGCAAATCCCGGAGGTGTGTTAAGTCCGGTACCTACTGCTGTTCCTCCAAGAGCAAGTTCTTTAAGTTCAGTAAGGGAAAGTTCAAGAAGCTTCTTGTCTTTTTCAAGACTGGAACGCCATCCACTGATTTCCTGAGAAAATGTAATCGGAGTTGCATCCTGAAGATGTGTTCTTCCACTCTTAACAATTCCTTCATTTTCTGTTTCAAGTCTTTTAAATGTATTAATCAGCAAATCAATGGCAGGAAAAAGCTTGTCCTCAATAATAGTAACTGCAGCAATGTGCATTGCAGTCGGAAAAGTGTCATTGGATGACTGAGACATGTTAATGTCATCATTTGGATGCAGAAGCTTTTCACCGGCAATTTCATTACCCCTGTTAGCAATAACTTCGTTGGCATTCATATTGGACTGTGTACCACTACCTGTCTGCCATACGACCAATGGGAAATGATCATTAAGGGCACCGCTTCTCACCTCATCACAGGCCTGGGAAATAGCTGCAAGCTTTTTATCAGTCATTTTTTCAGGCTTTAAAGCATTGTTTGCAATTGCAGCGGCTTTTTTCAAAACACCGAAGGCATATGTAATTTCTCTTGGCATGGTTTCAATTCCAACACCAATAAGGAAATTTTCATGGCTTCTTTCTGTCTGGGCAGCCCAATACTTGTCAGCAGGAACTTTTACCTCACCCATGGAGTCATGTTCGATACGATATTCCATAATATCCTCCTATTTTATATAAACGTTACAAAGGCAGTGCCTGCAAAGAACGCAGATACACTGCCTTATTTTTAAAATTAAAGAGAAACACTGTGAATAACAGTTTTAAGATTATCAGCACTCTTATGAAGGAGTTCGATTTCTTCATCTGAAAGTGGAACTAAAATCTTTCCGGAAATACCATCTTTTCCTACTGCAACAAGTGTGCTTAAGCAACAATCATCAACGCCGTACTCACCATGCATCATTGTAGATACACACATGTTAGTATCAATGCTCTTTCCGAGAGCCTTAAGAATTTCACAAACTGAAACTGCAATAGCGTAGAATGTAGCACCCTTACGTTCGATGATACGTCCACCTGACTTACGAATGTAATCCTCAATGTCAGCCTTGTCAAGTTCAGGACATTCATGCATGTAACTGCTTACGCTGTCCTTATACTTATCAACCGGTACATTGGAAATGTTTGCAAGAGACCATGTTACGAAGGAAGAATCGCCATGTTCACCAAACACATATGCGTGAACATTTTTTTGAGCAACATTGTATAATTCACCGATTCTGGAACGAAGTCTTGCAGTATCAAGAGTTGTACCGGATCCGATAATTCTGTTTTCAGGAACACCTGAAAATTTGTGGAATGCATAAGTCATAACGTCTACAGGGTTGCTTACGATAATGTAAATAGCGTTTGGCGCATACTTGGTAATCTTTGTTGCAATATCCTTCATTACGTTAACATTTGTCTGGGCAAGTTCAAGTCTTGACTGACCTGCTTTTCTAGGAATACCGGATGTGATGATTACAACATCGGAATCCACAGCATCAGCATAGTCACCAGAAGAAATCTTTACCGGTGAGAAATAAGGGCTACCCTGACGGATATCCATTGCTTCACCTTCTGCTTTTGCATTGTTGATGTCGATCATTAGAATTTCTGATGCCTGACCCTGAAGGGCAATTGTATAAGCGATGGTAGCACCAACGCTGCCTGCACCAATAATAGTAACTTTGTTCATAAAACAATCCTTCTTTCTTATTTAATAAATCTATCGTTTTTGCCAGATAGGCATAGTAAGATAGACTATACTGTTTATAATTATATTCAAGTAATGCATTTTTCGCAAGAGTAAATTGTATTTTTTTTCTGATTAAGTAATTTTTTATAAATAAAAATATTTGGACAAAAATTTATGTATTTTTTGTTTAAAATCAATAAATAAACATTGCATTATTGTAATTTCTCTGTTATTATAACAAAAAGCATGTTTTATGCAATTTTTTTATGGGTAAACATTGTATACATGTATTATAATTGTATTTTTTGTTACTGTTCCTTATTAAATATGTTTTTTTAGCATTATCTAAAAGTTTAAGTGAACATTATTTAAATAACATTTATCAATAACATGTATACCTTATTCATGTTACTAATGAGTAATCATTGAAAGTAAACTGCCGCTATCCGGCAGGAAGGAGAAACAGCATTATGTTTAAAATTTTACAGGCAAAGACGCTTGCGACAAACATTTTTCTCATGGATATTGAAGCACCGCGTGTTGCAAAATCCTGTCTTCCGGGTCAGTTTGTAATTGTACGCTCCCATGAAGACGCAGAACGTATTCCTCTCACAATATGTGATTATGACAGAGAAAAAGGTTCCGTAACCATCGTTGTTCAGATTATAGGTGCAGGAACTCTCAGACTATCCACCTTAAAATCAGGTGATTATCTTCAGGACTTTGTTGGTCCTCTTGGAAAACCTTCCGAATTTACAGAAACTCCAATTGATGAATTAAAGCAGAAAAAAATTGTATTTGTTGCAGGCGGACTTGGTACTGCTCCTGTTTATCCTCAGGCAAAATGGCTCTTTGAACACGGAGTAAAAGCTGATGTAATTATCGGTGCCAAGACTAAAGAATTACTCATTCTCGAAGATGAAATGAGCAAAGTCAGCAATCTTTATGTAACCACTGACGATGGTTCATATGGTCGTTCAGGCATGGTTACAGCAACTTTAAAATCATTGGTTGAGGAAGAAGGTCATCATTATGATGTCTGTGTTTCCATCGGTCCAATGATTATGATGAAATTTGTATGTCTCCTCACAAAAGAACTTAACATACCTACTATCGTTTCAATGAACCCTGTAATGGTTGATGGAACAGGCATGTGCGGTGGCTGCCGCCTTGTTGTTGGTGATGAAGTAAAGTTTGCATGTGTAGATGGTCCGGAATTTGACGGTCACAAAGTTGATTTCGATCAGGCAATGAAAAGAGCTGCTATGTACCGTACCAAGGAAGGTAGAGACTACCTCAAAGAAAAAGAAGGCACTACCCACCATGGCGGATGCGGATATTGCGGAGGTGACAAATAATGGATGTATTAACCAGAATCCCTGTTCGTGAACAGGAACCTGCTGTTAGGGCTACAAATTTCGAGGAAGTATGTTATGGCTATAATGAAGAAGAGGCCATGGCTGAAGCAGCAAGATGTATTGGCTGCAAAAACGCAAAATGTATAAGCGGTTGTCCCGTACAGATCAACATTCCTGCTTTTATCCAGGAAATTAAAACAGGAAATTTTGCAAAAGCATACGAGATATTAACTGATTCCTCTGCTCTTCCTGCCGTATGTGGACGTGTATGTCCACAGGAATCCCAGTGCGAAGGAAAATGTATCCGTGGAATCAAAGGAGATCCTGTTTCTATCGGTAAACTTGAAAGATTTGTTGCTGACTGGGCAAGAAAAAATGAAATTAAGCCATCAACACCAAAAACAACAAGCGGTATTAAAGTTGCTGTAATCGGTTCAGGTCCTGCAGGTCTCACCTGTGCCGGCGATCTTGCTAAATACGGCTACGATGTTACAATTTTTGAAGCATTACATGAAGCAGGCGGTGTACTTGTTTACGGAATTCCTGAATTCCGTCTTCCAAAAGATGAAGTTGTTAAGAAAGAAATCGAAAACGTAAAAGCTCTTGGAGTTAAAATCGAAACCGATGTTGTAATCGGTATGTCCACTACCATAGATGAGTTAATGGAGGAAGAAAACTTCCAGGCTGTATTTATCGGTTCAGGTGCCGGACTTCCTAAATTCATGGGTATCCCTGGTGAACAGGCTCTTGGCGTATTTTCTGCTAACGAATATTTGACACGTTCAAATCTTATGAAGGCTTTTGACGAAAATTCTCCAACACCTATTATGCGCGGCAAAAAAGTAGCTGTAGTTGGTGGCGGTAATGTTGCAATGGATGCAGCCCGTACTGCTCTTCGTCTTGGTTCCGAGGTTCATGTTATTTACCGACGCAGCGAAGCTGAGCTTCCTGCCAGGGTTGAAGAAGTTCACCATGCTAAAGAAGAAGGAATAATTTTTGATCTTCTTACAAATCCTGTCGAAATCACATCCGATGAAAACGGATGGGTAAACGGCATTACCTGTGTTAAGATGGAGCTTGGCGAACCTGATTCATCCGGAAGAAGAAGACCTGTTGTAGTTGAAGGTTCTGAATTTAACATTGAAGTTGACACAGTAATCATGGCTTTAGGAACCTCTCCTAACCCACTGATTTCTTCTACAACCAAAGGTCTCGACATTAACGGCAGAAAATGTATAATCGCTGATGAAGAAACAGGTGCAACCACTAAGCCCGGTGTTTTTGCCGGTGGTGATGCCGTAACAGGTGCAGCTACTGTTATTCTTGCAATGGGTGCAGGAAAAACTGCTGCAAAGAGCATTCATGAGTATCTTTCAAACAAGTAATTTACTTGGTTAATGAATTCTCTTTATAAATTTATTTTGATTGATAAGGCGTGTCCTTTCAATAAATATAGTATATTTCATTATTAGGAGGTAGGGTTATGTCATACGTAGATGACGTGCTTGCACGCGTAAAAGCAAAAAATGCAAGCGAACCGGAATTTTTACAAGCAGTAGATGAAGTATTAAACTCACTTCGTCCTGTAATTGAAGCAAATGAAGAAAAGTATAAGCGTGATGCTCTCCTCGAGAGAATTACTGAGCCTGAAAGACAGATTAAGTTCCGTGTACCATGGGTAGACGATAATGGTCAGGTTCAGGTTAACACCGGATACCGTGTGCAGTTCAACAGTGCAATCGGACCTTATAAGGGTGGTATACGTCTTCATCCATCTGTAAATATCGGTATCATTAAATTTCTTGGTTTTGAACAGGTATTTAAGAACTCTCTCACCGGTCTTCCTATCGGTGGTGGCAAGGGTGGTTCTGACTTCGACCCTAAGGGCAAGAGTGATCGTGAAATCATGGCTTTCTGCCAGAGCTTCATGACAGAGCTTTGCAAGCACATCGGTGCTGACACAGACGTTCCTGCAGGTGATATTGGTACAGGTGCCCGTGAAATCGGTTATATGTATGGTCAGTACAAGAGAATCCGTAACGTATACGAAGGTGTACTTACAGGTAAGGGTCTTTCCTATGGTGGTTCTCTTGCAAGAACAGAGGCAACAGGTTATGGTCTTCTTTATTTCACAGAAGAAATGTTGAAATGTAACGGTTCTGATATTAAAGGAAAGATTTGTGCTGTTTCCGGTGCCGGTAATGTTGCTATTTACGCATGTGAGAAAGCAATCCAGCTTGGTGCAAAGCCTGTAACTGTTTCTGATTCTACAGGTTGGATTTATGATTCTGATGGTATTGATGTAGCTCTCCTTAAGGAAGTCAAGGAAGTTAAGCGTGCTCGTCTTACTGAGTATGCTGCTGCTCGTCCATCCGCTGAATATCATGAAGGTAAAGGTGTTTGGTCCGTTAAATGTGATGTTGCTCTTCCATGTGCTACTCAGAACGAACTTACACTTGACGATGCTAAGATGCTTGTGGCTAACGGATGCAAATGTGTAGCTGAAGGTGCTAACATGCCTACTACTCTTGAAGCAACTAAGTATTTACAGGAGAACGGAATTCTCTTTGCTCCCGGTAAAGCTTCTAATGCAGGTGGTGTAGCAACTTCTGCTCTTGAAATGAGCCAGAACTCTGAAAGACTTAGCTGGACATTTGAAGAAGTTGATTCCAAGCTTAAAAATATCATGGTTAACATCTTCCACAATGCTGATGCTGCTGCTAAGCGTTATGGTCTTGATGGTGATTATGTTGCAGGTGCTAACATAGCCGGATTTGAAAAAGTTGTCGACGCTATGAACGCTCAGGGTATTGTTTAATATTATAATTAAGCTAAGAACAAACTCATTCCCCGGATTTCAAAATGAAATCCGGGGTTTTTAAATTAATGACTAAAAACGTATCCTATACACTTTCTAAACAATCTATGAATTTTAAAATTTCATATTTACTTCTACATCAATTATGCTAAAATAAGTCTGACAAACAACAAAATTCGTTTTTTAATATATTAGGAGGAAAAACATGTTACAACTGACCGACATTAAGAAAAATTATCTTGCCGGTGAAAATGAGGTTCATGCCTTAAAAGGAATTAATCTTACTTTCAGAGAGCATGAATTTGTATCCATTCTCGGTCCGTCCGGTTGTGGTAAAACCACTTTACTTAATATTATAGGTGGACTTGACCACTATACTTCCGGAGATCTATCAATTAATGGAATTTCTACCAAAGAATATACTGACAGAGACTGGGATACATATCGAAACCATACAATAGGATTTGTTTTTCAGAACTATAACTTAATCCCACATCAGACAGTACTTTCCAACGTAGAGCTTGCCCTGACACTTAGTGGTGTTTCAAAAGAAGAAAGAAGAAAAAAAGCTATTGATGTACTTAATAGAGTTGGATTGGGTGATCAGATTTATAAAAAGCCAAACCAGATGTCCGGTGGACAGATGCAGCGTGTTGCCATTGCCCGTGCATTGGTAAACGACCCGGATATACTTCTTGCAGATGAACCGACAGGTGCTCTTGATACTGAAACATCTGTACAGATTATGGAAATTCTTAAAGAAATAGCCGAAACAAAACTTGTAATCATGGTTACACATAACCCTGAGCTTGCAGACAGCTATTCTACAAGAATCATTAGATTATTAGATGGAAAAATTACAGACGATACAATGCCTATAACATCAGATGAAATTCAGGAAAAAAGTATTGACACTTTATTAAAAAATGCCAAGACATCCATGAGTTTCATTACTGCTCTCTCACTCTCCCTTAACAACCTTATGACAAAGAAGGCCAGAACCTTTCTGATTGCTTTTGCAGGTTCAATAGGTATTATCGGTATTGCCCTTATTTTATCTCTTTCAAACGGTATTCAAAATTATATTGATTCTATTGAAGAAAACACCCTTTCTTCCTATCCTATAACTGTTCAGAAAGAAGTAATAGACATGTCCAGTGTAATGGAGTCAATGATGGGTATTGATGAAAATGTAGAACATGATATGAATAAAGTATATTCAAAAAACGTTGTTTCTCAGGCAATCCAGACCATGATGTCTGAATCAACAGTCAACAATCTTTCTGCATTTAAAACTTATCTTGATACATCTGAGGACATCAAAAACTGTACCAATGCAGTTCAGTATACCTATAATGTAAAACCCCTTATTTATCTTAATGATACTGAAAATGTACTTCAAGTAAATCCATTTGATATTTCCGGTGCAGGAGTAACTATTGAGTCAACAGAAATGCAGTCTATGCATAGCATGTTTATGAGTGATACCTGGGTTGAAATGATTGATAACCAGGCACTTCTCGAATCACAGTATGAACTTGTTGCAGGCAAATGGGCTTCAGGTGCGAATGAATGTGTTCTTGTTGTAAATGAAAAGAACGAAATATTCGACCTGACACTTTATGCATTAGGACTGGCTGATGTTAACGACCTTTATGCAATGTTCTTCGATGCAGTGAATAATATCGGAAATAAAGAAGAAGCACAAAATATTAACACTGCTGATACTGCATATTCATTTGATGATATTCTCGGACTTTCCTATAAACTTGTGCTTCCAACCGACATGTATGAGTATGACGAAACCACCGGAACATATGTAAACAAACAGACAGACGACAAATATGTTTCACAGGTAATTGAAAATGCTTTTCAGGTTAAACTTGTAGGTATTATCAGGGTCAGAGAAGATGCGGTAAGTACTACCATTTCTCCCGGAACAATTGCATATACTCACAGTCTGACGGAATATTATATCAATGAAATTCAAACTAGTAATCTTGTCAAGGCACAGATTGCGGATAAAAGTACTGACGTAATAACAGGTCTTCCTTTTGATGACGGTTCCGAAATTATATATACAAATGATGAGAAAACTACTCTCTTCAACGAATATGTTAACGGACTTTCCACAACGAATAAAGCTGCATTATTTCTTAAAATATATACAGCGCCAAGTGATGAAGAACTGGATGCTATGGTAACTGAATTTATTCAGAATTATCCGGACAGAGCATCAAAACAAAGCTATGCAATTGAAACAATGATTACCATGATAAAAGAATTAAAGAATGGTAACCTAACCTCTGAACAGCTTTCCGCTTCCGGATTTGATTCTGAAACTTTGGAATACTTAACAAGCCTTTCCGATGATGAAATACGCGAAATGATGAATTCTACATACACTCAGTTTAGTGATGAAGAATTTAATCAGATGTTTCTTGCAACAATCAAAGAATCCATGCGTGCCATGTATTCCGAACAGCTTGCAAGCTCATTTGACTCTTATAGTAATGAAGAACTTGCAGATATGCTTATAACTTATCTTCAGTCAAAGACCCCTGAAGAAACAGGAATTCTTTTTGATAACTATATGCCATCTATGGTTTCCTCTTCAAGTTATGATAATAATATGACAAAATTTGGACTTTGTTATCTGGAAGACCCTCAAAGCATCAACATTTTTGCAAAGAGCTTTGAAGACAAAGAAAAACTTCAGGATTTAATTAATGAATACAACCAGAATGTGGAAGAAAAAGATAAAATAACATATACTGATTATGTTGGTCTTATGATGTCTTCAATTACCAGTATTGTTGATATTGTATCTTATGTACTGATTGCATTTGTATCCATATCTCTTGTTGTTTCCAGTATTATGATTGGAATCATTACCTACATTTCAGTTTTGGAAAGAACAAAAGAAATTGGTATTCTCAGATCTATTGGTGCTTCAAAGAAGGATATCAGCCGTGTATTTAATGCTGAAGCCATTACAATTGGTTTTGTCAGTGGCTTTATCGGAATAATGTTTACTATTCTGATAAACATTCCGATTAACATTATTATAAAACATCTCACAGATGTTAGCGGGATTGCTTCACTACCACCGGTTGGAGGAATTATTCTTGTATTAATCAGTATGTTCTTAACATTTATTGCAGGACTTATTCCATCAAGAATTGCTGCTAAGAAAGATCCTGTTCTTGCACTTAGAAGTGAGTAATGTCAAACTAGCAAAAGCTCTGCTTTTTACTAGTTATAAATAATAGAATGGCGACACTCAGGTGTCGCCATTCTGCTATATAAGATCATTCGCTAACAAACTGTATTAAAGATTTCATACCGGGAACTAAACTATCAAGTCTGGTGAACTCAGCAAGAGTATGATGTCCTTCCGAAAAAGCAAGTCCCATGCACAAAGAAGGAATACCCATGGAAAGAGGAATATTACAATCCGTAGACCCCGGAATAAGAGTATTATTAAACCGATAACCTGCATCTTTCCAGGCATCAATATTTAATGCAGAAACAGCTCTGTCAACAAGGAACTGTTCTTTATCGGGATCCACCTTACTCATGCAAGGACGCTCACCAAGAAGTTCAGAATTAATTATAACACCCTTTTTACGTACCTCATCAATAACTGCTGTAAGTACTGCATCCATAAATTCAATGTTCTGCGGATCTGTAGAACGTATCTCATACAAAAAGCTGCAGGAAGAAGAAATAACATTTACTCCTGTTCCGCCCTGAATTTTACCTACATTGAAAGTAGTTTCAACATCATGAGGCAAACGCTGGTGATATAATTCATTAATAATATCAGCCGAAACAGCAATAGCACTTGTATTACCAAAATCATGGTAAGCATGACCACCATTTGTTGTTACGGTTATTTCATATCTTTTAGAGCCTACAGCACGGTTAATAAGAGTACCATAAGATAAATCAAGTGCAACCATTTCTTCAACACGCACTCCGTATTCTTTCATAATTGCCCTGATACCTTTCAGGTTTCCAAGACCTTCCTCTCCGATGTCTGCCGCGAAAATAACACCATAAGGTGGCTCAAATCCCGTTTCTGAAAGATATTTCACTGTCATCATCATTATAGCAAGATTTGCTGTATTATCTCCGCATCCAGGGCAATAAAGATTACCATCTTCAACTTTTGGTTCAAGCATAGTAGCATCAGAAAAAACTGTATCCATATGAGCAGTAAACAAATGAATAGGATTATATGCCTTTACTCCAAAGAAATAGAGAACATTTCCGACAGAATCAATTTCAAAATTGATCAAACCATTGTCGGCATACCAGTTTGCTATAAAAGCTGCTTTTTCATCTTCATGATCAGTTTCAGAAGATATTTTACATAAACTTTCAAACAGCTCAATTAATTCTTTTTCATAATCGGTTATATTCATATAATACCTCTCAATCCTGCATTACACTTTTTTTTCGTATATACTATGTGTATAATAAACAGATATTCTCCAAAACGTTAAAAACTGCACCGGAGTGCAGTTTTTAACACTACTTTAATTCTTTATTTACATCACTCAAAAACTTCTGCCATTCATCCGGATTATTAACATAATATGCCGGACACATTCTGGCGGTAACCTCATAGTGAAGCTGTACATCAGAAGCTTTTAAATCATACTCTTTGCACAATTCTACAACAAGACTAACCATTGAATCATAAGCCTTATCGGACATTGCCCCATCTTCACTTGCATGACAATACTGGATTCCTATAGAATCACTGTTTTTGCTCATAGCATGAAAAGCTATCTCATCACATGGAATGCACTGAATTATGCTTCCATCATTATCTACAAGAAAATGCATTGATTCAGAAACTTCTCCGCTATCAGCAAGCTTATCATAATAACTCCACATTCCGTCAGCTGTCTGTCCGGGTTCAGCTGTATTATGAATTATAATACCCTTAACTTCCTTTAATTCCTGACCGGATCTGGTATTATTATCAATAGCAAGTAGTTTTTCTTCTATTTTTATATCTCCTGCTTTTTTAATTATACCATCATTTCCGGAAGCAAGAGAACTGATCAGTTTTACAATCAATACTAAAATCAAAATTGCAATAATGGCAAATCCGCTTAAGATAGAATAGCGAATAATCATACGCTTTCTTCTTCGTCGTCTTCTCCATTCCTGCTTAGAAATTCTCGGCATATTATTCCTCCATTTCAAAGTGTTTAATTATTTCAACTGTCAACACTGTAATTTGGAGCTTCTTTAGTAATATGAATATCATGAGGATGACTCTCACGCAATGCAGCTGCAGAAATTTTTACAAACTTTCCATTTTTCTGAAGAGTAGGAATGTCTGCACAACCACAATAACCCATACCAGAACGTAATCCACCCATTAACTGGAATACCGTATCCTCAAGAAGTCCCTTATATGCTACACGACCTTCAACGCCTTCAGGAACTAGCTTCTTGGCATTTTCCTGGAAGTATCTGTCTTTGCTACCGTTTTCCATGGCTGCTATAGAACCCATACCACGATAAACCTTATATTTTCTACCCTGGAAAAGTTCAAATGAACCAGGAGCTTCATCACAACCGGCAAACAAAGAGCCCATCATACATACGCTTGCACCTGCTGCAATTGCCTTTGTAATGTCACCTGAGTATTTGATACCACCGTCAGCAATAATAGGAATGTCATATTTGCTTGCAGCTTCATAAGCGCTCATAACAGCAGTAATCTGAGGTACACCAATGCCGGCAACAACACGGGTAGTACAAATAGAACCGGGTCCGATACCGACTTTAACAGCATTTACACCTGCTTTAATTAAATCCTCGGTACCTTCTGCTGTGGCCACATTACCTGCGATAATCTGAAGATCAGGATATGTGTCTCTTACCATTTTAACAACCTTAAGAACATTTGCTGAATGTCCGTGTGCTGTATCAATAACAATTGCATCTACTTTAGCATTAACAAGTGCCTCTACTCTGTCGAGAATGTTTGCTGTTACGCCAACACCTGCGGCACATAAAAGTCTTCCCTGACTGTCCTTTGCAGCAAGTGGATATTTAATAGTTTTCTCAATATCTTTTATAGTAATAAGACCTTTAAGATTACCTTCCTTATCAACAATTGGAAGTTTCTCTTTTCTTGCCTGAGCAAGAATTTTCTTAGCCTCATCAAGTGTAACTCCCTCTTCTGCTGTAATAAGCCCCTCGGAAGTCATGCACTCTTTTATCTTTTTGGAAAAATCTGTTTCAAATTTCAAATCACGGTTTGTAATAATTCCTACAAGCTTCTTACCTTCTGTAATAGGAACACCACTGATTCTGAATTTACCCATTAATTCATTGGCATCATGGAGTGTATGCTCAGGAGAAAGAGAAAACGGATCGGTGATAACACCATTTTCAGATCTCTTTACCATATCAACCTCTGCTGCCTGATCCTGAATGCTCATATTCTTATGAATAACACCGATACCACCCTGTCTTGCCATTGCAATTGCCATTCTGTGTTCAGTAACAGTATCCATACCGGCACTCATCAGTGGAATATTTAACTTAATGGATTTTGTAAGTTCAGTTGATAAATCCACCTGGTTAGGTATTACTTCGGAAAACTGAGGAACAAGAAGTACATCATCAAATGTAATTCCTTCATTAATAATTGTACCCATTATATTTTACTCCTTTCAAATAAATAACTTAATCCGTAAAAACTTTTCTCGGACTTTTCTGTTTCATTAAAGAAACCATATTTTCGTCCGGTTCAAAAAGTATTCTTACCATCTGGTCATCTTTGTGACAAATAATAGTATATGTATTATCATTCACAAGGGAAGAATAATCAAGAGTTTTCATCTGGATATTTTTAAAATTATCAAGATGATAAGAACCTGTAGGTGCAACAATTTCAGTCTTCTCAAAATCTATTCTGTCCTTGTTTTTTCTGGCATTTCCACCCAGCATCTGGTCAAAATCAAGCTGGCCATCCACAAAAATGTATTCCCATTCAATGTCAAATCTTGGCGCAAGATAAATGATAAGTACAAGGGCGATGATAAAGAAGACAAATGATAACGTAGTCAATGCTCCTTCTCCAAAACCAAAGAAAACAATCATGGCCAAAAACGAAGTGACCATAACCACATACATCATAACTTTTGCGATAATGGATGACATTGTCATGCTCCGACGAACAGTACATTCACCATAACAGCTCTGTTGCATCATAATAAATAACCTCCATTTCAAGACAATTCCGTTCAAAACTAAAGCGAAATTACTTTTTCTTTTCTTCCACCACCACACTATTTGTTTTTTGAATTGCCCTAATCAAGGCATCCCGTGAATTTTTCCACGGAGCATCTGCATACCGATAATCAAATTTATCGGTAAACCATTCTAAATCATCCCTCACTCGTTTGAAATTTTCCATGTATACCTTATTAAGTGTTGAGATAAATTCATCCAGATTTTTTGAGCTTATTTCAGAAGGTGCCATTTCATACAACATGGCATAATGTTTTGTACAAAATCCTTTGCATTTTGCAAACTTTTTTCTGAACTCTTCATCCTTATCATACAAATATAAAGTTGTTGCAACATATCTGTTATACATATTTTCCATACGTTTACAGACATAACAACTTTTTTCTAATCTATCGGAATATTCTTTGACAGCAGATGAAGCAGTTGTGCCCTTTTTAAAAAGCGAAGGAGCCTTAATCTTCTGGTTCATCTTCTTTTCCATTTCCTTCATGGTTTTATCCATATGGGTAAGTATCATAAGGCCTAATCCGAGGCGGTTTTGATTTTTATACAGAAGAGGCAGGTGCTTATCACAGAAACCGATTTCATCAGTTTCCATTCTGACATCATCTTCCATATAGCTTGTACCCATTACAAAGTCAATGGCATTATTCTGAAGTTCATCATACATGCGGCAGACAGGACATTCACAATCTGCATCAAAGGCATCATTTACCGGAATGGTATATAGCTGTTCTTTCATTTGTACCCCCAAATAACCTGAAATACAGGCAGTATCTGTTAATCATAATTCCATTATATCATCTACAAAAATTATGATGGTTTATAACCACTCTTTAATGAACAGATTCTGTTAAATACCAGATGCTCCGGTGTAGAGTCTTTATAATCAACAGTAAAGAAACCATTTCTAAGAAACTGGAAGCTGTCATAAGCCCTGGCATCCTTTAATGCAGGCTCTACATAACATGAATCTTTTATGACAAGTGAATTCGGATTAATATTCATTTCTCCGGTTTCCTCATCGTAAACACCCTTTTCTTCATCGGTGAGATTTTCATACAATCTTGCAGTAGTTTTAATTGCATGTTCAGCACTGACCCAATGAATTGTACCCTTAACTTTTCTGCCGGTGAATCCTGATCCACTCTTTGTTTCAGGATCATAAGTACAGTGAACTACTGTAACATTTCCGTTTTCATCAGTTTCATAGGAAACACATTTAACAAAATAAGCACTCATAAGTCTTACTTCATTGCCGGGGAACAATCTGAAATATTTCTTTGGTGGCTCAATCATAAAATCATCACGCTCAATATAAAGTTCCTTTGTAAACGGAACCATTCTGGTACCCATTTCCGGAACCTCCTGATTGTTAGGAACCTCCATCATTTCAATTGTATCATCAGGATAATTGTCAATCACAAGTTTAATAGGATCCAAAACTGCCATCATTCTTGGCTTCTTAAGCTTCAAATCTTCTCTGATACAGTACTCAAGCATAGCATAATCTACGGAACTGTTGGATTTACTTACACCAACCAGATCCATAAACATCTGAAGTGATTCAGGTGTAAAGCCTCTTCTTCTCAGTGCAGCAATAGAAACAAGTCTCGGGTCATCCCAACCATCAACAATTCCTTCTTCAACTAACTTTTTGATATATCTTTTTCCGGTAACAACATTGGTTACATAAAGCTTGGCAAATTCAATCTGCTTAGGGGGATTTTCATATTCAAGTTCAGTAACAACCCAGTCATAAAGAGGTCTGTGATCCTCAAATTCCAATGTACAAATGGAATGGGTCACTCCTTCAATTGCATCCTCAATTGGATGAGCAAAATCGTACATAGGATAAATGCACCACTTGTCACCTGTATTATGATGAGACATGTGAGCTACTCTGTAAATAACAGGATCTCTCATGTTCATATTAGGACTTGTCATATCAATTTTTGCACGAAGCACAAGACTTCCGTCCGGGAATTCTCCATTTTTCATTCTTTCAAACAAGTTAAGACTTTCCTCAATCGGTCTTTCTCTGTACGGACTGTTTTTACCAGGTTCGGTTAAGGTTCCCCGGTATTCCCTTATCTGTTCAGCAGTCAATTCACATACATAAGCTTTGCCTTTTTTGATTAATTTTACTGCAGCTTCATACATCTGATCAAAATAATTAGATGCAAAAAATATACGATCTCCAAAATCTCCGCCAACCCATTTAACATCTTTTGCAATGTTTTCAACAAATTCCATTTTTTCTTTTGTAGGATTTGTGTCATCGAATCGCATGTTAAACTGGCCGCCATACTTCTTTGCAAGACCGTAATTTAATAATATAGACTTAGCATGTCCAATGTGAAGATATCCGTTCGGCTCCGGTGGAAATCGGGTGATAACCTTTTTACATCTACCCTCAGCAATATCTTTATCAATAATTAATTCAATAAAATTTTTACTTACAGGAGTTTCCTCAACTACCTCTGTCGAATTAATAGAATCAGTCATAAAAGTTTTCTTCCTCCATTTCGAAGAAATCTATATATTGATATAGTTATACTTATTCTAACACAATATGTCAATAAATTAAAGTATAAATTTTGAGACGGCATGTAAAATATACATGCCGCCCCATGTTTTTTCAATAATATTAATTATCGAAGGTTATTTAATTGTTATTATTGCTGTCTGATCCTGATGTAGTATTACTGTCATACTTTTTAGCAAGATCATCAATATCGTTGGAAGTACCAAATTCATCCAACGGAGTATTAAGAATCTTTATCTGCTGTTCTGTTTCTTTGATTTTCTGCTCTTTTCTCTTCTGCATATATTTAACAAGCAGATAAACAATAATAATTACAGCAATACAGATTATGAATGTAACCCAGACAGCTGTGTTATCAGTCTTTGCTCCGTCAAGTTTATCATAATTGACCGTTACAACAAATAACTGAACACCGGTTTTGTCAAACATATCTTTTGCAGCGTCTGTTAACAGCGAACTATCATCAATAAAATCAAGGTTATCATCATAACACTTGCTTATAAAATTTTCTCCTGTAAGCTTATCAAGACCAAGACCTTCAAGTCTTTCTGTATAACGAGGAAGAACATCTGCAAGTTGTACTGCCATATCATCATGCATGTACTCCCAATAAAGCTCATCAAAATAATCAAGAGTGCTGTCAACATATCTTGTTGCACTTGAACCCCAGACATAGTACAGGTATTCTTCATCAAGTTTTTCGGAATATGCGGAATACACAAGGAACACATCGCCTCTGTCATCGAAATGCTCATCATAATAAGCCTTGGCATTTTCGCCTACCAGTTCATCATTAATCTGTTTTTCCACACCAAAAATACTACTGCAGGCCTGCATTCCGAATACCAAAAACAAAAACACAAAGACAAACAGTAATGTAATTAATGTACTGCAACCTGAAGCTCTCCGATATCCGCCACCGCCGTAATAATGAACATGATGACGTGGTGGAGGTGGAGCTCCATAATAACCCGGTCTGGGACCCATTCCACCTCTTGGTGGTGGTGGATTTCCCCCTCCGAATGAACTTCTGCCTGAACTGTGATATCCACCTGAACTTCTGTGTGAACCGCCACTGCTACGACTTCCTCCACGTGATCCATGCGATCCACCTCTCGAACCGCCTCCACGGCCTCCTCTACCCATAGTATATCCTCCTTTTCTATTTTCGATTCTTTAGTAAACAAAAATATACAACATATTTTCTTACAACAAATCACAATACAATATTTTAATTATTTTGAATCAGATCATTCAAATAGCTCAAAACTGCAAATTCCATAACATTTCTATTGTAACAAGCATCTCCATTAGTATAGAGATACACAGTAAGCTTGTCAGGATTAAGATCCATTTCTTTGCAGTATGCATCTTCATAATCTTCTAATTTAAGTCCCTGGTCTGAGAAGATTTTCTGAACTGTAATATCTCTGTAAAAATTCTTTTCTGCTTCGGCTTTATAATCGGTGCTGTCACCTTCGACCAAAACAGCATCCTTCTTAAGCTGTGTCTCTTTGGTGTCCAGATAATCTGCATATACAGAAATCTGAGAATCATTAATTATAGCATTAAGAAAGGTTTCTGAATCTTCATATGATGCTGCCATCTGTTCGTAATTTGAAATGGTAATGTAGGAAGTAAGGTCACCAACACCTCTGATTTTCCCGTTGTCATAGTATACAGCACTATAGATATCCGAATTATCTAATGCACCGTCAATAACAGAACCGTCTAACATTTCAGTTTTGTCAGCAAGAACATAAATCAATTTCCACTCAAGTGTACGCTGAACCATGTAAGGCATTCCGTACTCATAAATTAAATTATTAATCTCTGTTTCTCCTACAACCGAAGAATCCACATACATACAATAATTGTTAATATCATCCCGGGTACAGGTGATACCGTATTTTTCAACAAGAGCCTGAACAACCATATAATGCTTTGCATCATTAAGAGAATTGTTATCAACAATTTTGTAATATTCTGTTTCGGTAACACCAAGGAATTCATAAAGAGTATCCCAATGTTCCATCTGACTTTCTTTATAAATTTCAGAGTATGCTTCAAACTGATCGTTATAAATGAACATGTAAAGTTCCTTCATAACATTGTAATAATCGCTGTAAACATTTACATCTGCATAAAACTCAATGTTTTCAAGCATATGGGTGCCTACCTGAAAAGCCACATCCTCTGTCACTTTACCCATAGGGTTAACAACTTCTTCATAGTCATCACTGTAAGCTGTTAAGGAAACATCATTTAAAGTTACATAGTCATTAATGTTATCAATGCCTTGAATTTTACCTTCTTCTGTAAGACCGGCAGAATATTTATCGGATTTATCTACAGGCGCAGAAAACATTGAATTGTTATCTCCGTTTGTCTCCGGTTCTGTATTCTGGTTTTTATCAATTGTAAGTGCTATTGCAACAATCATTAAAACAACAACAAGAATACAGAACAAAGTAAAAATAATTCGGTTTCTTTTTGATTTCTTTTCAGCTTCCATTCTTCTGATGTCAGCTTTAGTAACCTTTTTATTATCCATTTATATAACTCATTTCTAATTTTTATTACATCTCTCGTAATTATAGTATATACAGACAAAAAAGTAAAGAAAAAACCTTTCCTTGCGAACAAAGAAAGGTTTTTTGAATTTACTAAATAAGCCAACCACAAAAGATCTAGGAAGCTGATGACGGGAATTGAACCCGTGACCCCTTCCTTACCAAGGAAGTGCTCTACCTCTGAGCCACATCAGCAATACGTTCGTACCCGAACGTGTTAAATAATAACACACTAATACTTTTTTTTCAAGTATTATTTTAACTATTTTGTTATTCTCTGTCTGAAAATTTCGTAAGAAAGAACGCCCATTGCAACACTGGCATTAAGAGAGTCTATATCACCTTTCATAGGAATGCTTGCTGTAAAATCACACTTTTCTTTTACAAGGCGACTTACACCCTCTCCTTCATTTCCAATAACAAGACCGATAGGGCCATTAAGATTAAGACGATACATCTCTTCTCCGCCCATATCGGCACATACAAACCAGAGTCCCTGATTCTTTAACTCTTCAATGGTACGGACAATATTTGTAACCTTAGCTACAGGAGTATAATTAAGTGCTCCTGCACTGGCCTTAACTACAGTAGCAGTAAGACCTGCAGCTCTTCTCTTTGGAATAATAACCCCATGTGCTCCAACCAGATTTGCTGTTCTGATCATAGCACCCAGGTTATGAGGGTCTTCAATTCCATCAAGAATGACAACAAACGGATCCTCATTTCTGTCCTTTGCAAGCCGCATTATATCTTCAACAGTAGCATAATCATAAGCCGCTGCGTAAGCCACAACACCCTGATGCTTTCCACTTTCGGACATCTGATCCAGTCTTTCTTTTTTTACAAAATTGATAATGCAGTCTGTTTTCTTTGCCTCCCTGAGTATTGATTTCACAGGACCGTCCTGACAGCCATCCAAAACAAACAGTTTGTCAATGGTCTTTCCCGCACGGAAAGCTTCAAGAACTGCATTTCTTCCTTCTATGGTAAATTCTTCGTATCGCATTAATTCCCCCCATTCTGAATCTATATTGATTCGGAAGTTTTTTTCTTGTCATCATTTGACATGTTCACACTATGAATTCCTTCAGCAATAAGATAAAGTAATCTGTTCATCTGGTCAGTCAGATATAAATAGCCACACAGCGCTTCAAAACCTGTGGCAGCACGATAGTCTGCAGGCACAGAATTTTTAGGCATAGTATAGGATTTTGCATTTCTTCCGCGTCGGAACACAGTATGTTCTTCTTCAGTCAGAAGTGGTTCAATAATAGTATAAAGTTTTCTTTGTGCAGCAGCATTTACATAGGAAGTACATTTTTTATGATATTTCTGTACTGTACGTTCTTCATCAGTTACTAAAATGGTACGAATGACCATTTCAAAAACAGCATCTCCCATATATGCCAGAGTAAGCGGAGACAAAGATCGAATATCTTTTATTCCATCTGTATGAAATGTCTCAATAATATCACTACACATTCCTTTATTTAAATCAGTTCCCATACAGTTCCTTCTCTTGTATCCTTAATAGCTATGCCTTTTGCAGAAAGTTCCTCACGGATAGCATCTGCCTTTGCAAAGTCCTTTGCTTTTTTTGCAGCCTTTCTTTCATCAATCTTTGCAAGAATATATGCTTCCAAATCGGCATCAACCACAGAACCTGTCTGTTCTGCTTCGGAAACCACAAGGGAAAGTCCAAGAACCTTGTCAAAACTTTCAATCAAAGCCTTCTTTGTAGTATCATTAGTATCCGCCTTCAAAACATCATAAACACAGGTAATAGCACTTGATGTATTAATATCTGAGCATAGTGCTGAAATAAACTTCTCATTATATGTATTAAACACTTCTTTCTGAACTTCTCCATCATTTTTCAGTGAAGAAATCTTCTTTTTAAGCTTTTCATATGCACTGCTTACCTGGTCTAATACCTCATAGGAAAATTCAAGTGGCTTACGGTAATGACTTTGCAGACAGAACATTCTGTAGGCAAGTGGATTATAACCCTTCTGTTCAAGAAGAGATACTGTAAGGAATTCACCCTTACTTTTGCTCATTTTACCGGATTTGTCATTAAGGTGATGAACATGGAACCAGTAATTACACCATTTATGTCCTGTATATGATTCACTCTGTGCAATTTCATTGGTGTGATGAGGAAAGATATTGTCAACACCACCACAATGAATGTCCATGTACTCTCCAAGATGCTTCATGCTGATGCAGGAGCATTCAATGTGCCAGCCAGGGTAACCAACTCCCCATGGACTGTCCCACTTAAGGGCCTGGTCTTCAAATTTACTCTTTGTAAACCATAAAACGAAATCGTTTTTATTACGTTTATTTGTATCTTCCTCAACGTCATCTCTTACGCCAACAAGAAGTTCATCCTCATTATGTCCTGTAAGTACATAATAATCCTTCAGTTTACTTGTATCAAAATAAACATTTTCACCGGAAATATAGGCAAAACCCTTTTCAAGTAAAATTTCAATCATGTGAATAAACTCACTGATACAATTTGTAGCAGGTTCAACTACATCAGGTGTCTTTATGTTAAGCTTTGCACAATCGGAGAAAAAAGCATCAGTATAAAACTTTGCAATTTCCATAACCGTTTTATTCTCTCTTTTTGCCCCCTTAAGCATTTTATCTTCACCTGTATCAGCATCACTGGAAAGATGACCTACATCAGTTATGTTCATAACACGCTTTACATCATAACCAATGTATCTGAGAGTCTTTTCAAGAACATCTTCACAGATATAACTTCTCAGATTTCCGATGTGTGCAAAATGATATACAGTAGGACCGCAGGTATACATTGCAACCTTACCGTCCTCATTTGGTACGAAAAGTTCAACTTTTTTTGTAAGTGTATTATAAATATTTAATCTGTTTTCCATATATCCTCCAATATTAAAAAAAATTTACATTCTTTATTTATAAATCCAGTTTACTGCCATTCTTACCCAGTCTTCGCAGTCTTTGTTTACCTGGTGCCATTCATTACTTGCTGTTACTTCATTTGCAAGAGCAAGTCCGTGACCACCTTCAGGATAAATGTGAAGTGAATAAGAAATACCATTCTTTCTCAACGCTTCAGCATATCGGATTGAATTAGAAACCGGCACACAGCCATCATCTGCACAGTGCCAAATAAATGCCGGGGGAGTATCCTTTGTAACCTGTTTATCAAGTGAAATCAGTTCCTTAAATTCAACAGATGAATTATTCCTGCAAAGATTTTCAATAGATCTCTGATGTGTATCAGCTGCAGAAATTACAGGATAACATAAAATCGAACCGTCAGGTCTGTGCTCCTTTGTAAAACCAAGTGTATTCTTTACAAAATCCTTGTTCCAATGTACTGCCAGTGAAGCAGCAAGATGCCCACCGGCTGAAAATCCCATACAAAACACCTTGGATGGATTAATGTCATATTCATATGAATGTTTTCTGATATAAGCCATTGCTGCAGATGCTTCAAGCAGGTTTGTAGGAAAGGCTTTCTGAACACTGTATTTCAATACAAAACACTGTATTCCCTGTGCGAGAAAAGCAAAGGCTATAGGCTCTCCTTCTCTGTCTGAGACATAATCATAACCACCTCCGGGACAAATCAAAACAGCCGGTCTGTTATGACGTCCGATTTCTTCTGAAATATCAGCAACAAAAGTTGTAAGAACCGCCTTACAGCCCTCAGATGATAATCCGGCTTTTTCGTACGAAACATTTAATTCTATATCTTTATATATCATTAATTCCTCCATTGTGTGTTTACCTTTAAACAAGGATAACACATAATTGTATTTATCAGAATTTTTTACAACAAAACATATACAAAAAATTTATCGGCAGCCACCGCATCCCGGACATGCTCTAATGCCATCAAAAGCTGCATCCTTCATCTCCTGTACAAGACAAATTGCCTGCGCGGAAATTCCTTCGCCGCTTCCGGTAAAGCCAAGCCCTTCTTCAGTTGTGGCTTTTACACTTACCCTTGACACTTCAACTCCAAGAGCTCCGGCAATATTCTCGCGCATTTTATCAATATGCGGAGCCATTTTTGGACGCTGTGCTATAATAGTCGCATCTATATTATCAATAATATACATATTGTCATTAAGCATTTTACCAACTTCAGCAAGCAGCATCAGGGAATCTGCCCCCTTATACTTAGGGTCATTATCCGGAAAATGCTTTCCTATATCACCAAGGGCACATGCACCAAGAAGTGCATCGGAAATCGCATGCAGAAGTACATCTGCATCAGAATGACCAAGCAACCCTTTGTCATAATCTATTTTCACACCGCCGATTATTAAATCTCTGTCATCAACAAGACGGTGTACATCATATCCCATACCAATACGCATATAAATCCTCCCAAAAAAATTATGTTAGAAATGACTAAATTATTTCATAATATGTACCCAGATACTTAAAATCTTCCATCTGATACTCAAATTCAGAAAGAAGTGTTCTAAACTCAGGAGAATATACACTGGCTTCTACATCAAAATAAAACATAAACTCAAAATTTCTGTCAGGAATAGGAACAGATTCAATTTTCAGAAGATTTATGCCAAGTGCATAAAATCTGCTCATTACACTGTATAATGCACCAGGCTTATGGTCAATAGTCATCATAATAGATGTACGATCCGCACCCGGATATATTTCAAGATTTTTGCTGAAACAAATAAATCTTGTATAATTATTCCCCTGATCCTGAACTGATTTTTCAAGCATATCAAGACCATAAAGTTCAGCACAGGAACGGCTGGAAAGTGCAGCCACATCATTTCTGCCTGATTCAGCAACAGCCTGAGCTGCCATTGCAGTATTTTTAACAGCAGTAATTTTAACACCCTCGAACTTCTTTAGATATTCAGAGCACTGGCTGATAGCCTGTTCATGAGAAACGATTTCCTTAATATCTTCTAATTTGCATCCCGGCTTAACCATCAGATTATGATCAACCTTAAGTCTGAGACTTTTAACAATTGAAAAATCATATTTAATCATTAAATCATAAGTCATTTTTACAGACCCGGCAGTAGAATTTTCTATAGGTAAAACACCATATTTACACTGACCGTTTTCAACTGCCTGAAAAACCTTTTCAAAAGAATCAAAAAATGTTATATCGGGAACTGCAAAAAATTTTGTTGCAGCAATCTGACTATAAGCACCTTCAACACCCTGGCAGGCAACTGATGCCAACTGTGGAAATTGTAATGGTGTTTCCTGTAATGCTTTTTCTACATCAATAACCTGTTTACATTCCGGATAAATAATATTCTGCTGGTATGCACGGCTGATTTCCATAATCATTGAATAAAGACTTCTTGTATATACTGCAAACTCAGGTCCTGCCATCTCACTTACTCTTGTAAGAAGTGCTCTTTCCCTGCTTGCATCCATAGGCTGTCTGCCATTTGCTTTTTTAAATTCAGCAATATCTGCAGCAACCTGCATTCTCTTACAGAAAAGTTCAACCATCTGGTTGTCAATTTCATCTATTTTCTTTCTGCTGTCATTAATATCTATCATGATTCCTCCAAATATGTAATCAAGTTTTCCCTTATACATTTATAATACTTTTCCGGAATTTTAGCAAGTGTTTTAAATATATGCACTTATTTTTTCCAGTCACAAAGAAACAATACTGCATAAGAAAGAGTCAGATGAAATAATGAAGTGTTCCATTTACATTCTTTTCCCCACCCTTCAAAGGTAGTAGTTGCACCCTGGGCAAGCATCCTCTGCCATGCCCCTTTGTCATTTAGACAATCATACATCAGCTCTTTTCTGCCTGTACGTTCAAGTCCCGTCAGAATCGGAAATGCACCAAAAAGCATCACAGATGTAAAGCCTTTTTCCTTAAGCAGCTTTATGAAGGCATCTTCAAAGCTTTCATCCACATAAAGTCCGTACATAAAAGGAAATGCGTTTGCGATAAGACTTATGTGTTCTGATGAAACACTGTCATGATACAAATTATGACATTCATCATAAAAAGCATGGTTAAAAGCTTGAGTCAAAGGTTCTTCATTAATATATTTTTCACGTCCAAGAGCTTCTGAAATAAGATTAAGACATTTCGCAGCACCAAGATAATGGGAATTTATAACACAATGCTTTTCTTTACAAATCTTCCCCTCTTCTATTTTTACATCATAGCCATCACGATATTCCGACGGCCATTCTGTAACACACCATTTATCAATATTATGCAACAATCCGTCACTGTCAGCATATTTCTTTCTGTAATAGTCCATAATTTCACAAAGCTGATCATAATGAAATTCAAGATATTCCCTGTCACCGGAAAAACTGTAGTAATAATACAATGTGTAATACATCATTAACGGAAACTCTGCTATTTCCTGCATATGTGAACATGATGCACAGGTCATCAATCCTTTGTCAATAAAACTGCTTCTTAGGCTGTCATCAATAAGTTTTTTAAGCACCTTTGCATCTCCGGTAAGCACAGTATATGCCAGTGCAGTATAGCATCCATCTCCAAGATAATTGCCTTTTTCCCTTTCCATACAGTCCATAATAACTTCCTGAACACCATACTTAAGGGTGTGAATGCATAGATTCCACACATCTATAAGCCCAGGATGATATTTTAATGCTTCCTCAGAAGGTTTTTGAATCAACATAAAAGGATAATGTCTTGCTTTCAAAGAAACTTTTTTTATAGTAACTTTCTTTGGAATATTGATTCTTACATATCTGAGAGCCTTATAATCAAATTGATTATATGCATCATCTTCCCCTGATAGCTGCCATTCTTCCCTGTAAGCACAGTTTGCTCTAAGCTGCCATCTAACAGTTCCATCTTCATTAAGCTCCTGTGAAGATAAAATCTCTACAACCAAGCCTTTTTCTCCACAGGCTTCAAGGCACAGGTATCCTACATAATTACTGCCAAAATCTGCAGTTACACCGTTTTCATCCCATACAAGTACAGGTTTTATTTCTTCAAATACCAGCTGTTTTACAGGCTGTTCAAAAAGTTCATAATCTGCATATTTTCTGATTTGTGCCGGTAGCCATGAAGCATCTACATTATATTCCGGCATTTCAAAACCTTCATGTGCTGTGCCACTTATATATTTTTCAAGGAACTGGGTATCATAACCGCATTTTCCCATGATTTCATAGCCACTGTGATATGAACAAAGGAATGCTTCATCAGATGATAATATGTTCTTACCATTTTTTTCTACATCAAGTATTAATCCATGTCTATCATCTCCGCTTACCCATACCCGATTAATAAGACCCTGATAGTATGTATGGACTGCAATGGTATTGAGTCCGCTTTTTACAAAATCAGTAATCTCAACCTTATTATAATAGTAATGAAACGGGTAGCCCGGTGCCGGACCCTGACATATGAAGGTGCCGTTAATATATAATTTGTAATAATCGTCTGCGGATATGTATATAAAGATTTTTTCTGTTTTACTCTTTTTTGATATTTTAAATTGTTTTCTAAACAAAATATGAGAATTTTCCGGAGCCTTAGAAGAAATATCAATTTTCTCAAGCTGTCTGTGAAAAACATTTACAGGTTTTAATTCACAAAATTCAGCTGAAGTAATCCATTTGCCTTTAAATTGATGTGTGATATAGTCCATGTTTATACCTCATAAATAAAACTCGGAAACGCTCCGCTTCTTTATAGTTTACATAGTTTACCACATTTTTAGGAACAAAAAAACCTCTTATGTTCAAATGAACAAAAGAGGTTTTTGTTATAGCGAAAGAGGGATTCGAACCCACGACACCACGGGTATGAACCGTGTGCTCTAGCCAACTGAGCTATTTCGCCATGTTGCTTGCGCATACAAGCGATATTATATTCATAGGTTCGACTTTTGTCAAGCAAAATTTTTAATTTTTTATTCCAAAATTTTTTATTCGTTTTCTTAAATAATTTTTTATTTATTGTGAATTAAAGATTCTCCGGTCCAAAAGAATAAGGAAGAAGTTCCTCAAGGGTAAAGCTTTTAACACTTCCATCTTCATCTCTGGTAATAACAGCAAAATCGCTAAGGCTGACAAATTCACTCATAACTTGCCTGCATACACCACAAGGTGTAGAAGATTTGGCCGGCTGTTCAAAAGGTCCCCCTGACAAAGCAATGGCAAGGAAGCCTCTCTTTCCTTCACTGATTGCTTTGAAAAAAGCATTACGTTCTGCGCAAACACCCGTGAATGCAGCTGTTTCAACATTGCAGCCGGTAAAAATGCTTCCATCCATACACAATAATGCAGCACCAACACTATATTTTGAATAAGGGCAATATGCGAACTCTCTTGCTTCATCAGCAATTTCAAGAAGCTTTTCTGCAAAATTCGGTGTGTCAACTCCGATTCCTTTTTCAATCGGCAGTGTATTCTTTTGTTTTGCAACAGCACCAACGGTATATTTACTTAATTCGTCCATAGTATTTACAGGGAATAAATCCCACTCCTTTCATAAAATGCAAGTTAACAAAACAACCTATCCCATAATTATTTTTATTATAGCACTTTTTTTACAAAAGGAATACTTTATATTATGATTTATAATCTTTTTATTCTTTACTTTTTATATCAACCCTGAAAAGCTGTTTCATAACCTTCTTTGCATCCATGGGTATAAATGGATATAAATATGATGTTCCTGCAACAGTTTTGTTCGTTACAGCAGCAATTATAATAATTACGATTCCTGCCAGAAATCCCCAGAAACCAAACAAGGATGTAGTAAGCAGTAACAGGTATCTGAAAAATTTAAAGGCATAGCCCAGTTCAAAACTACTCTGTGAATAATTTGCAAGGGTTACAAAAGCCATGTAAAGCATAACTTCCTCATTAAACCAACCGGAACTGATAGCATACTCTCCCACAACAATACCTGCAATTACGGACAAAGGCGTGCTAAGTGAATTAGGTGTGTTCAGACTTGCCAGTTTTAGTCCATCAATAGCGAACTCCAAAATCAAGAACTGGATGACAATAGGAACATAAACTACATCCTTGGGCAGTGCAAACAAAATCCAGTCCGGAACATACTGTGGATATGTGCACATCAAAAGATATATAGGTGAAATCAAAATTGTAGCAAAAGTAATTATGATTCTCGACCATCTAAGGTAAGTTCCTACCACCGGCGAGAAATAATAATCATCTGTATCTTCTATAATATCAAAAACAGTAATAGGGATTATCATTGCCGCCGGACAATTATCAACTAAAACAATTATATTACCTTCAAGCAACGATGCCGCAGTTGTATCCGGTCTTTCTGAGTATTTGAATTTAGGGAAAGGATTAAGCCATTTTTGTTTATATATACATTCAGCCAGACTTTCCACGTTCATTGAAAGAGAATCAGCTTTTATTGCTTTTATTCTTTTTCTTACATTATCAATATGATTTTCATCACATCTTCCCTTCATATAACACAAAGCAACATCAGTTTGTGAACTTGTGCCCACTTGCAAAAGTTCAGCTGAAAATTCCGTACTTCTTATGCGTCTTCGGATTAGAGCAATATTAAAAACAAGAGTTTCCACAAAGCCATCCCTCGAACCTCTCATAACCTTGTCTTTTGTGGGTTCATCAACACTTCTTGATGGAAATTCCCTGCAGTCAATGGCTATGGCATCTTCAAATCCGTCTACCAGCAGCACTGACATTCCGCAGAAAACGCAGAATTTAACTTTCTCATATGTTTTTAAAATCATAATTTCACCATGAGGTATACACTTTCTCGTAAATGCCTCAAAGTCATCCGGAATATCCTCCGTTTTTTTGTCTATCAAAAACTGCACAACACGCTGCAATACTGCACCATTTGTAAAACCATCTATAGTATAGATAATTGCATTTTTATTTCCTATGATAATGTCTCGTTCTATAAGGTCAAAACATTTTTCTTTGGCCAGCATTTCATCAAGTGTTTTCTTTTTTTCACTGAGTTTAGCCTGCATATTTCTACCTCAAATCTACATTCTTTGATTAATTATTTCCAATTGAAATATAAAATAAACATATATTATGTACTTTTTATTGACTTTTTTAAATACATTATTTATAATCTTTGACATGTATCCTGCATGGTAATTATGACAGGATAAATAAATTATTAGGAGTGTGTTACTTATATGGACCCTGCCGTCCTAAAGCTTTTTATTTTATTTATTTTAATTGTTTTATCAGCTTTCTTCTCTTCTGCTGAAACATCTCTTATGGCTGTTAATAAGATTAAGATGCGTTCTATGTCTGAAAACGGAAACAAATCCGCCAAAATAGTTCTTAAATTGACAGATGATTCTTCAAAGATGCTTTCCACCATTCTTATTGGAAATAATATCGTTAACCTTAGTGCATCCTCTCTGGCAACAGTTCTTGCACAGGAACAATTCAATAGTATTCCAATCAGTGTTATAACAGGTATTTTAACAATTGTAGTTCTTATCTTCGGTGAAATTGTTCCGAAAACGGCTGCTACAATTTATGCAGACAAAATGGCTTTACTGTATGCACCGATAATAACTGCTCTCTGCTTCATACTTACACCGGTTATTTACATTATGGATAAATTTTCAAAAGGTATTATGTTCCTTATGAGAATAGACCCGAATAAAAAAGAAGCAGCAATGACTGAAGATGAATTTCTTACTGTTGTTGATGTTACCCATGAAGAAGGTGTTATCGAATCTAAAGAACGTGACATGATTGAAAACGTGGTTGTTTTCGGTGACAGTCTTGCCAAGGACATAATGGTTCCGCGAATTGATGTGGAATTTGTAGAAGATACAGAAAACTACGATGACGTAGTAAATAAATTCCGAGAAAGCAACTTTTCAAGGCTTCCTGTATATCACGAAACTAACGACAATGTTGTTGGGGTTCTCTTCTTAAAGGATTTATTCTCTCTGATAAATCCACAGGAAAACTTCGACATTACTAAAATAATGAGAAAACCATTCTTCACATTTGAATTTAAGAAAACAGCTGATCTGCTTTCAGAACTTCGTCAGCATAATCTTTCAATTGCTGTTGTTCTCGATGAATATGGTGCAACTGCCGGTATCATTACCATTGAAGATTTGCTGGAAGAAATCGTTGGTGAACTTCGAGACGAATATGACAGTGATGAAGAAGATCTTATTAAGAAACTTTCTGATAATGAATACATCGTTGACGGTTCAACCAAACTTGATGACATTAACGAAATCCTGGAATTGAACATTAAATCCGACGATTATGATTCAATTGCCGGACATATTATTCAACTTCTTGAGCACATACCGGAAACCGGTGAAGAAGTATCTGATGATGAGGCCCGTTATGTTGTAGAAACTGTAGATAAAAACAGAATTGATTCTATCCACATTTACATTAAGGAAAAAGACCAGAATAAAGCGAATGAATAAAGATTAAATAATGATATTTACATAATCACTGCCTCAGAATCAATACGGTTTCTGAGGCAGCATAATTTTTACTTTGTTTTATTTCTACTTTTTTTATCCGGAATATTAGCAAATATAAGTAATACCATAAATGCTGTGATTGATATAATGGCCCCTGTCTTTCCGGTAAACATTAAAACAATAAAAGCAATGATAATAAAACAAAACAAACCATAAAGAATTCTTTCTGCAAGTGCACATTTTCTTTTCATAACATTAACCTCCGTTTATCCGGGCAATTACTTGCCACAATTAACTGTTTAGTTCGGAATATCTTTCGAATTCCTTTCAAATACCTTTCGAATTTATGGTTTGAATTATATCTTTTTAATTGTCCGATTTTCTGTACTTTTAAACTCTTTTACCTTTAGTTAATTATATTTTTTAAAGCTATGTTTTCTTGATTACTCGTCTTGCAAACTTGCTTTTACTTTTGCAAAAGCTTATAATTTAATCTAAAGTGGATTCTCTATTTTATCGCAAAAAATTCACAAAACTGAATCGAAGATGATATTGAATAATTTATGAAATTATGTTATATAATAAAAGATTAAAGAATGTGAAAGAGGTGCTATATGATTAAAAAACTCGCAAGTTGTCTTCGTGAGTACAAAAAGGCCACCATCCTTACACCTATCATGATGCTTGGAGAAGTAACCTGTGAATGTATAATTCCTGTTTTTACTGCTTCTCTGATTAATGCAATTCAGAATGGCTCAGAACTTAACACCATATTAAAATATGGTGCTTTATTATTTTTAGTAGCCATGTTGTCATTAATGTTTGGATGCCTATCCGGCTGGTTTTGTGCTACTGCTTCTGCAGGCTTTGCCAAAAATCTCAGAAAAGACCTGTTCTATCGTGTTCAGGATTTTTCGTTTACAAACATCGATAATTTTTCCACCTCATCTCTGGTTACTAGACTTACAACAGACATCAACAATGTGCAAAACGCTTTTATGATGATAATACGTACTGCCGTAAGAAGCCCACTGATGCTTATTTTCTCTTTTATTATTTCCTTTAGAGTTGGGAAACAGCTTGCGTGGACTTTTGTACTGATTATTCCAATTCTTGGAGTGACACTGTTTTTCATCATTTTCAAAACAATGCCTATTTTCAAATCAGTATTTAAGAAATATGATGCTTTAAACAACTCTGTTCAGGAAAACATAAAAGGAATCCGTGTAGTAAAAAGTTTTGTACGCGAAGATTATGAGAAGGAAAAGTTCACAAAAACATCAGATAATGTACGTAAAGACTTTGTTAAAGCAGAATCAATTCTTGCATTCACCAGTCCGGTTATGAATTTCTGCATGTATCTTTCAATGATACTCATTTCATTTTTTGCTGCTAAAATCATTATTTCCAGCAAAGGATCAGTTCTCCAGATTGGTGCACTTACAAGTATGATTACATATTCCATGCAGATTCTCATGAGCCTTATGATGCTTTCCATGATATTTGTAATGATAACAATGTCAGCCGAATCAGCAAGACGTATCACTGAAGTTTTAGACGAAACAAGTTCTATTACATCTTCTGAAAATCCTGTATATGAGGTAGCTGACGGAAGTATTGATTTTAATAATGTAAACTTTAAATATTCTGAACGTGCAGAAAAAATGGCACTTTCAGATATTGACCTTCATATTAAATCCGGTCAGACTGTTGGTATTATCGGTGGAACAGGTTCAGGTAAAAGCAGCCTGATCCAGCTGATTCCAAGACTTTATGATGTTACAACAGGTTCAATTAAAATAGGTGGAACAGATGTACGTGATTATGATTTAAAAGTTCTTCGTGATCAGGTATCTGTCGTATTACAGAAAAACGTACTGTTCTCCGGTAGCATAAAAGAAAACTTACGTTGGGGAAATCCTAATGCTACAGATGAAGAACTTGTACGAATTTGCAAACTGGCACAGACAGATGAGTTTATTCAAAGTTTCCCTGAAAAATATGATACCCATATTGAACAGGGAGGTGCAAATGTTTCCGGTGGTCAGAAACAGCGACTTTGTATTGCAAGGGCTTTACTTAAAAAACCTAAAATCCTTATTCTCGATGATTCAACTTCAGCCGTTGACACCAAAACAGATGCATTTATTCGTAAGGCATTTCGCGAAGAAATACCAGATACAACAAAAATCATTATTGCACAGAGAATTGCATCCATTCAGGATGCAGATCTGATTGTTGTAATGAATAACGGTAAAATTGATGCAGTCGGAACACATGAGGAATTAATTAACACAAATAAGATCTACAAAGAAGTATATACTTCCCAGAACAATGCAGGAGGTGATAAGAATGCCTAATCCTGGACCAAAACACGGTAATATGCCAAAGGGGGCACCCGGCGGCAAACTCAACCTTAAAAGTATGGGCAGAGTAATAAAAATGCTTTTTAAAGACTATCCTGCTGCAGTTACAATTTCCATGATCTGCATCATAATTACTGCTATTGTTGGTGTTATGCCTGCAGTTTATATTGAAAAAATTACCAGATACATTCAGGAAGGTCTGACTATTGGCTGGGATGGAACAAAATCCAAAATAGTCCATACTGTTCTTATCATGGCAGCCTTTTATATTATCGGACTGATAGCCGTAACAGTTAAAGAACAGGTTATGGCCAGAGTCACACAGGGATTTCTTCATAAAATAAGAACAAGAATGTTTGATTCCATGCAGAATCTTCCTGTTAAATATTTTGACAGCAACAACCACGGTGATATTATGAGTCATTATACCAATGATGTAGACACACTTAGACAGCTGGTTTCTCAGAGTCTGCCGCAGATGTTTAACTCATTATTAACAATTACTGCTCTAATACTGGTTATGCTTTATTACAGTATCGACCTGATGTTAATTGTAGTTATTGGAATTATCATTATGTTTCGTGTAACCAAAGTTGTTGGCGGTAATTCTGCAAAATATTTCATCAGACAACAAATTGCTCTGGGTAAAGTTGAGGGTTATGTTGAAGAAATGATGAACGGTCAGAAAGTTGTAAAAGTATTCAACCATGAAGAAAAGACCGAAGAAGAATTTGACAAATTTAATGAACAACTATTTAAAGATGCTGAACTTGCCAACAGATACGGAAACATTTTCGGACCTATAATGAACAACATTGGAAATCTCCTCTATGTTGTAACAGCTTTTGTCGGAGGTTTTATTATCTGCTCAGGATTTGATATTCCTAACATTGCACTTCAAAACATTATAACATCAGGAAGTCTTGTAGCCACATTAAGTGTCTCTGTTGTTGCCAGCTATCTGGGTATGACAAAACAGTTTACAGGCTCGGTAAACCAGGTTTCCCAACAAATTAATGCTGTAGCCATGGCTCTTGCAGGTTCTGAAAGAATTTTCAATCTTATTGACCAAAAACCTGAAACAGACCAGGGATATGTAACTCTGGTAAACTGTAAGGAAGAAAATGGCGTTATTACAGAATGTACCGAAAGGACAGGAATGTGGGCATGGCGTCATCCTCATCAGGCTGACGGTACAGTTACCTATACAAAATTAACAGGTGACGTTCGTATGTTTGATGTTGATTTTGAATATGAAGAAGGAAAACCTGTACTTCATAATATTACCCTTTATGCAAAACCCGGCCAGAAAGTTGCATTTGTAGGTGCCACCGGTGCAGGAAAAACAACCATTACCAATCTTATTAACAGGTTTTATGATATTGCAGATGGAAAAATCCGTTATGACGGCATTAACATTAACAAAATAAAAAAAGATGATTTAAGACGAAGTCTTGGTATCGTTCTTCAGGATGTAAACTTATTTACCGGCACTGTAATGGACAATATTCGTTACGGCAAGCTTGATGCAACCGATGAAGAATGTATTGCAGCCGCAAAGCTTGCAAATGCACATGACTTTATTACACGACTCCCTGACGGTTACAATACTATGCTCTCTTCCAATGGTGGGAACCTTTCACAGGGTCAGCGTCAGTTAATAAGTATTGCAAGAGCAGCTGTTGCAGATCCTCCTGTAATGATTCTGGATGAAGCTACCTCTTCCATTGATACACGAACCGAAGCTCTTGTCCAAAAAGGTATGGATGCTTTAATGAAGAACAGAACCGTATTTGTAATCGCCCATCGTCTTTCCACAGTTCAGAATTCAGATGCAATCATGGTTCTGGATCACGGAAGAATTATCGAACGAGGTACTCATCAGGAATTAATAGATGCAAAGGGAACATATTACCAGCTATATACCGGTGCTTTTGAATTAGAATAATAAATTCAAACTAAAAAAGAGCCTTGAAAGGTAGAATTCATTCTAAACCTTCCAAGGCCCTTATATAATAAGTAAATATAAATTATGATACTATTACTTATTCAGCAACTCTTTAATATGAGCTGACAAAACCTCTGCTGCCTTCTCATGTGCCTTAACACCCGGATGACATCTTGAACCAACTGTTTCATCTGTTGTATCAGGAAGCAGTAAAAAACAAATATTTTCATCACCGGTTTTTGATTTATACTGGTTTATTGCGCTTTCAATTACAGACATAAATTTACTTCCCAGCATTCCATATGCCCAGATGATATGAGCTTTAGGATTATTATTTCTAATAATTCTAAGAAATCTGTCAGCTGCATCCCTCCAGAACTGAACATCTTCAGAATTAAAGCTGCCATCCTCCTCCATTCTTAAATCAAAAGACTCACCATTTTCACCCTGCCATGCAGGCTGTTCAAAAGCACTGCAGTCATTGGTTCCAAGGTTAAGAATAATAAAGTCCGGCTGCCAGAAATTAAAACTATATGGCTGGTCACAACCGCACTGTTTCTGTTTTTCACCCCGGAGAAGACTGCATACTCTTGTATAATGCTCTGCCAGGCTATTATATGGATTTCCATCCCATCCACATAAAAGTCCCCATCCGCTCTGGGAAAGCACTCTGTAATCGGCATCAAGAGCTTTGGCGGTCATATATGAATAGCTGTTTGACGCAGAAAAAATACATGAAACCCACTCTTGAAAATCTTTTTCTCCAACAGTACCTTCTCCTGAAGTAATACTGTCACCGATAAATTCAAGCTTTAAATCTCTTTCCTGAACTTCTAAAAACTCACCATCAGATTCAGCATCCATACCCAATAATAAAGCATCCGAATCGGCACTCATAGCCTGCACTTCTTTAATAAAGCGTACATTTTTAACAGAATCAAATTTGCTGTTTTCAAAAGCAGTTACATTCTGTAAACCTTTTTCAAGCTGTACTCTCTTAACAAGCTTTCCATCAATAATAACAGCAATCCATTGCTCATATGTACAATAATCAGAATAAAAGCCTACTTTAAAATTGCTTCCGGTGACATTAAATTCCAGTGCAGCACCTGTCCAAAACAAATTGACTGCGCCGTCCCCGATTAAATTACTAACTCTGTTTTTATTAATAACAGGTGCTGTTCTTCCATGAACAATAACCTGCTTTTTATTCATAAGTTCTTTTATTGAATATTTCATTTTTCCATCCTAATATATAAATTTTCTGTTATTACAAACAGCAGTAATCCACAAAAAAATCATGTAAAGTAAACAACCTTTTCATCAGGCTCATGTCCGGGAGTCATGGAAGTTACATAAAGCACAGGGCCCTTGCCTCTATACTGTCTGACGAACTCAACCTTAATAACAGCCTCCACAACATACCATCCTCTATTAAGGTAATCGCTTACTTTATTATCTTTAGGAGGTTTACTCATAAACCCAATGAAGGCCAAATCATCAGAACAACAGGTCATGGCCATTCTTCCGGGAACAAAAGTGTTTTTAGGCATTTTATCATTATAGTAAACCATACCATTAAACTTAACTTTCTTACCGGCATACTTGGAAGGATTATCCATAGCATCCATATACCACAGACCGAAATCATCATCCTCTATTTCAATCATGTCAGCATTTACATCAAAAGGCAACTGCTCTTCAATTTCGGAATCATCTATTCCTTCTGCTGTTTCATACATAATCTGTGCCTGACGGTTCAATGGTTTAATGGAACGTCTGATTAAAAGTTTGTCCGTGTTTTCATCAACTCTGTTAACTATTACAACATCTGAATACTTAACATTCTCTGCAAAAAAAGAACGCATATTATTATAGTAGTTTTGGAATGTTGTGGCATCCACAAGAGTAATAATCTGAGCCATGGCCCAATTATCCGGAAATTCCAATTCAAAAAAATCCTCGGTCTTCCACATTCCGTTATATTCAACCATAATCATATCCGGTTTGTAAAAAAGATCCAGCTGCTTTAAAAATGCAGGTGTAAGCTGAGAAAACTCTTCAATTGTAAGGATAGATACATTTCTTTTTGAAAGACTAACCTCATCATATTCTTCTTCGCCTTCTTCACATAAAAGAATCAAAACATTTCCTGCCCTGGCAAACTGCGGATCCTTCATTGTTTCAGTAATAAAAGTTGTTTTTCCGCTCTCCAAAAAACCATTAATCAGAAAAACAGGTGTTTCCATAAAAATCTCCATTCCAAAGCGTATATATGCCATAACAGAGTCCGCAAAAGCGAACTCTGCCAGGTATAGACATATTTGTGACGCTTCAACACAATCCTATAATTAAAATACACTAAATATTTTATACTCCGAAAAGTACAACAATATCATCTTCTTTTAACTTGCTTCCGATAACACACAGTCTCCCCGTAACATCGGCTGCACCTTCACGAATTTCATATTCACCCGGTGTAAGATCGAAGTGATACCAAACTCCATCAGGAGAAGGAACAATACCCTTTGCTCTTAAAACAAAGCCAAAATCATCACTTTCGGAAAGCTTTTCAAGTATATCATCAAGTTCACCCCTGGTGTATTTTTTAGGTGTTTCTTTGCCCCAGCTTGTAAATACTTCATCTGCGTGATGATGTCCGTGACTATGATCATGACAGCCACAACCACATTCATCATCATGATGATGTTCATGTTCATCATGGTCATGATCATGTCCGCAACCACACTCTCCATCATGGTGATGATGTTCATGTTCATCATGGTCATGATCATGTCCGCAACCACACTCTCCGTCATGGTGATGATGTTCATGTTCATCATGGTCGTGCTCATGTCCGCAACCACACTCTCCGTCATGGTGATGATGTTCATGTTCATCGTGTTCGTGGTCATGTCCGCAACCACACTCTCCGTCATGGTGATGATGTTCATGTTCATCGTGTTCGTGGTCATGTCCGCAACCACACTCTCCATCATGATGATGTTCATGTTCACCATGAACATGTCCGCATTCAGGGCAAACTTTAGCCTGACTTAAAAGTTCTTCTTCAAAAGTACTTTTATGTTCCATTGCTTCAAGAATAACTAGACCGGATATATCATCCCATGGCGTAGTAATAATAGTTGCAGAAGAATTCAATTTCCTTAAAAGTTCTACTGCTGCCTCAAGTTTCTGCTGGCTTACAGATTGTGTACGGCTTAAAATAACTGTTTTTGCATACTGTACCTGATTACTGAAGAATTCTCCAAAGTTTTTCAGATACATTTTACATTTTCCACAATCAACAACTGTTGTAAAACTGTTGAGAACAATTTTATCACTATGAAGATTTTCAACTGCTTTAATAACATCAGACAGTTTACCAACTCCGCTTGGCTCAATTATAATCCTTTCAGGATTATAGGTTTCAATAACCTCATTCAAAGCCTTACCAAAATCTCCAACGAGAGTACAACAGATACAACCGGAATTCATTTCAGTAATCTGTACTCCTGCTTCCTTCAGAAAACCACCATCAATACCGATTTCGCCAAATTCATTTTCAATTAATACAACCTTATCTCCAAGATTGCCTTCCGAAAGAAGCTTTTTAATTAAAGTTGTTTTACCGGCTCCCAAAAAACCGGAAATAATATCCACTTTTGTCATCATAATTCCTCCATTCAGAACAAATTAGTTTTTCCCCGTACTCCCAAAACCGCCACGGTTTCCTCCTTCAAGTTTATCTACTTCATGAAAGTTAATCTGTGGCTGATTTTCAACGATTCTGAACTGACATATTCTGTCATTGAATTTAATTTCTGTATCTCTTATAGCATAAGCAGGAAATTTCCAGATGTCATCATTGCCACAATAACTACCATCAACAATGCCACAATGATTAGTTTGAATAATTCCATAATTTTTAAAAGTAGAGCTTCTCGGAACAATATGAGCTTCATAACCCTTAGGAAGTTCCATGGCAACACCAAGATTAATAAGTCTGAACTCTCCTGCTTTCATGTTTACATCCTCAGCTGCCCTAAGGTCTATCCAGTCAGACTTTCCATCAATATACTCAAGGCGGGTTATATCGTCACTAATGTATCTTATCTTAATTGTTTCCATAAATCCTCCATTTTTAATCAATACCTGCTTATAAGATATACTTATAATTTACAACTGAATTAAAAACATTCTCAAAAACTGCTTTATTAACTGCATCCTGATTATCTTACAGTTCCTTAAGGAATGCCTTATAGCTTAAATAAGTTTCATAAATATCAATTTTACTGGTTACTTCCCATGGCGCATGCATGTTCTGAACTGCTACACCGGAGTCAATTACGTTCATACCATAATTACCCATAATATATGCAATGGTTCCACCGCCACCCTGGTCTACTTTACCAAGTTCAGCTGTCTGAAATGTAACATTGTTTTTATCAAAAGCTTCTCTAAGTCTTGCAATGAATTCCGGACTTGCATCATTACTGCCTGACTTTCCTCGGGAACCTGTATACTTGTTAAGAACACTACCATAACCAAAATATGCACAGTTCTTCTTTTCAAAAGCATCACCATAATTAGGATCATATGCTGCACTTACGTCAGAAGAAAGCATATGGGAATTTGCCATTGCACGTCTTACATTTAGTTCGCTGTATTCACCCTGCTTATCAAGAATTTCTGCAATACAATCTTCAAAAAATCTGGATTGCATTCCGGTTGCACCAACACTACCAATTTCTTCCTTGTCAACAAGCAGACAAACCATTGTTCTGTCTGCTGTATCAAAATCAAAAAGTGCACGTGCGGAAGTATAAGCACATACTCTGTCATCCTGACCATAACCCATGATCATGGAACTGTCAAGGCCATAATCTCTTGCTTCTCCTGCAGGTACAATTTCAAGTTCACATGAAATAAAATCACGTTCGCAAAGTCCATAACGCTTCTCAAGAATATTAAGAATATTTTTCTTTACAGAATTCTTTTCTTCTTCATTGAGCGGCATACTGCCAACGGTTACATCAAGTGCTTCACCTTCTACAACCTTGGATGCTTTTTTCTCCATCTGTGTTGCACCAAGATGAATTAAAAGATCTGAAATACCTACAACAGGATCCCCGGGTTTATCACCAATGTTAACTTCAACAACAGAGCCATCTTTTTTACAGATAACACCGTGAATTGCCATCGGAATTGTAACCCACTGATATTTTTTGATACCGCCGTAATAATGAGTATCCATAAGAGCAATTTCTGTATCCTCATATAAAGGATTTTGCTTTAAGTCAAGTCTCGGAGAATCAATATGTGCTCCGAGAATCTTCATTCCATCTTTAAGAGGACGTTCACCGATTATAAATAAAGCAACAGCCTTTCCCATTTTATTAAAATACAGCTTATCACCCGGTTTAATAGAAGATACCTTTGTTAAATCCTTATATCCATTAACCTCAGCTTCTGCAATAATGCTTTTTACACACTCTCTTTCGGTTTTATTCTCAGAAATAAACTTTCTGTAGTCTTCACAAAAATTCATTACTGTCTTTTTGCCTGATTCATCATACTTTAACCAGGCATTTTTCTGTTCAAATAACTCACTCATACTGACACCTCCAAATAAACGTATTATGGAAAGGTGATGGATTTTTATCCATACTCCATAAAACGCACTAAACCTGTGGTCGTAAAAGACCACAGGTATTACGTTTCTAACGTTTAAACATTAATTTCCGCTGTAAGACCAATATCTGACGCATTCTCATCCAGAATAGGCTTAATGACATCTCTTACAAATTCTTCTGTCTGTTCTTTTGCACGTCCTGTATACTTTGCAGGATCCATGCAGGCTTTAAGTTCATCAAGAGACAAGCCAAAAGACTCATCAGCTGCAATAAGCTCAAGCAGATTATTATCCAGACCTTTCTGTTTTACATTAGCACCCGCCTCCATGGACAAGGTACGAATTTTTTCATGAAGTTCCTGTCTGTTACCGCCTGCCTTTACAGCATCCATCATTATATTTTCGGTTGCCATAAATGGAAGCTCGCTCATGAGACGCTTGTTAATTACTTTTTCATAAACAACAAGACCATCAACAACATTCATATAAAGATCAAGAATACCATCAACTGCAAGGAATGCTTCAGGGATGCTTAATCTCTTATTTGCAGAATCATCCAGAGTTCTTTCAAACCACTGTGTAGCACTTGTGAAATAAGTGTTAAGTAAATCGCACATAACATATCTGGAAAGTGAAGCAATACGCTCGCTACGCATTGGATTTCTTTTATATGCCATTGCAGATGAACCAATCTGATTCTTTTCAAAGGGCTCTTCTATTTCTTTAAGATGCTGTAAAAGTCTTATATCGTTTGAGAATTTTGTAGCACTTGCAGCAATTCCGGCAAGAACATTTGCTACTCTGGAATCAACCTTTCTTGTATAGGTCTGGCCTGAAACAGGAATACAGGAAGAAAAGCCCATTTTTTCAGCAATCTTATTCTCAAGTTCCTTGATTTTTTCATGGTCTCCGTCAAACAGTTCCATGAAGCTTGCCTGAGTGCCGGTAGTACCCTTACTTCCAAGAAGCTGAAGACTATCAAGAACATAACATAAATCGTCATAATCAAGCTTTAATTCCATTAACCACAGAGAAGCTCTTTTACCAACCGTTGTAGGCTGTGCCGGCTGGAAGTGTGTAAATGCCAGTGTAGGCGTTGCAGCATATTTAAGTGCAAAATCAGAAAGCTTTGCCATGACATTAACAAGTTTTTTCTTAACCAGTTTCAAAGCCTCAGCCATTACAATAATGTCAGTGTTATCACCAACATAACAACTGGTAGCACCCAGGTGAATAATTCCTGCTGCCTTTGGACACTGCAGTCCGTAAGCATAAACATGACTCATTACATCATGTCTTACAAGTTTTTCCCTTGCACGGGCTTCTTCATAATTTATATCGTCCTTATGGGCTTTAAGCTCATCTACCTGCTCCTGAGTGATATTAAGACCAAGCTCCATTTCGGATTCAGCCAAAGCAATCCAAAGTCTTCTCCAGGTACGAAATTTCATGTCCTGAGAAAAAATATACTGCATCTCTTTGCTGGCATAACGCTCAGAAAGAGGACTGGAATAACAGTCTGTACTCATAGTGTATCCTCCGGTTTTATTTTGATGCATTACTGTATATTACAATATTAAATTAATTAGTTAATTCCAAGTCTCTTAAATACTTCCTGATATGCATCCTCAACATTACCGAGATCTCTTCTGAATCTGTCTTTATCAAGCTTTTCATGAGTATTGATGTCCCAGAGACGGCAGGTATCAGGACTGATTTCATCAGCAAGGATAACTTCACCATGATAACGTCCAAATTCAATCTTGAAATCAACAAGTTCAATTCCACACTCAGCGAAGTATTTGATTAATACTTCATTTACTTTAAAAGCATACTCTGTAATTTTATCAACTTCTTCCTGAGTAGCTGCACCAATTGCAACTGCATAGTATCCGTTAATCATCGGATCGCCCAAAGCATCATCCTTATAAGAGAACTCTAAAGTAGGTCTCTTAAGTTTGATTCCTTCTTCCATACCAAGCTTTTTAGCAAAGCTCCCTGCAGAAATATTTCTGATGATTACTTCAAGAGGAACAATTTCAACCTTCTTTACTGCAGTTTCACGATCTGATAATTCCTGAACATAATGAGTAGGAACCCCTTCTTTCTCAAGAATCTGCATTACATGATTGCTCATTTTGTTATTAATGATACCCTTACCTACAATAGTACCCTTCTTTAAGCCATTGAATGCTGTAGCATCATCCTTGTAATCAACGATTAACACATCAGGATCATCTGTCTTAAATACCTTCTTTGCTTTTCCTTCATAAAGCTGTTCTAATTTTTCCATAATTGAACCTCCATTGGTAAATTTATCTTTTAGCGAGTCTTAAAATTTCTTTTAAGTCCTCGATACTAAACACATAATTAGAATTGCAGAAATGACAATTAGCGGTAATTGGCTTGTTTTCGTTTATCATTTCACGAATTTCTTTAGTTCCCAGGCTGACAAGTCCATGAGCAAATCTTTCTTTGGAACAGTTACAATAATATTTACAAGGCATGGTATCAGTAATCTGTAAATCCAGATTTCCAAGCAATGTTTCAAGCATATCTTCAGGAGTCATTCCGGCATCAAGCATACCCGTAACGGAATCAACTTTGCTGATATTCACCTCAAGCTTGTCAATAACTTCATCTTCTGCAAAAGGAAGCAGCTGAATAATAAAACCTCCTGCCTGTCTGACAGTATTGTCTTTATTCATAAGAACTCCAAGTCCTACTGAACTTGGAACCTGTTCACTGGTAGCAAAATAATAGGTTAAATCCTCTGCGATTTCTCCGGTCTGTAAAACAGTCTGTCCAACATAAGGTTCTTTTAATCCCATGTCTTTTATGACACTCAAAAATCCGGCTCCAAAAGCATTTCCGATATCCAGTTTTTTGTCAGGTCTTGGTGGAAGCATTACTTCAGGTACGGATACATAGCCTTTAACAGTTCCTTTGGAGTCTGCAGTAACTAATGCTCCTTTGGCAGGACCTGCACCTTCAATTCTCAAAGTAATAAGATCCTTGTCGCCTTTTAACATGCTGCCCATCATCAAACCTGCTGACATAAGACGACCAAGTGCGGCTGTTGCTATAGGGCTGGAATTATGAAGCTGTCTGGCAGTCTCTGTGAGTTCTTTTGTTGTACACGCAAAAGCCCTGATTTGACCGTTGGCAGCCATTGCTCTAACTAAATAATCCAAATTTGTTCCTCTCAATCATGTCAATACTCGCGAATTACTCCGCAATTTGCTCGTTATAATATTGCTTGCCGGACTGAAAACCTTCTTTTGCAATAATATAAACACGTTTGGTCTTTTCATTTACAGGTTCGTGCGAAAAAGCATCATATGCAGCACAAAACCTGAGACCAGATTTGTCAAGAAGTTCCACTATCCTGTTTAAATCATATGCCTTCTGAACATGATGCTCCTCTATTTCATCGTAAACATCATCTTCCATATCAAAGACATCTATAATAACATCATAAGAATTAATACAATTTTTCTCATCATAGTGATTTTTCCAGGTAAGTACTCCTTCCTCCCTTTCCTGGGAAAAAGTCCTATCACCACATTCGGTTTTATAAAAATAATCCGTCTTCAAATCAAATATAAACAGACCATCTTTATCCAGATAATTATTGACATTATGAAAAACCTTCAATAAATCATCTTCATTTATAATATAATTAATACTGTCACATACACTAACAAAGGCCTTTACCGTTCCAAAGAGTTCAAAGTCTCGCATGTCCTGATGGGTATATAAAATGTCTTCCATATCCTCTTCAGCCAACTTATCCCTGGCAACCATAAGCATATCTTCAGAGCTGTCAAGGCCAATCATATCATAGCCTGCCTGTCTAAGTCTCATTGTAATCTCACCTGTACCGCAGCCAAGTTCACAAACCAGTCCGGAATTCACATCATATTCCTTAAGAAGGGAAGTAATATATTCCGTCCATTCATCATAGGGAATATCATCCATAAACAAGTCATAAACATATGCAAAATCGGAATAAGCTTCCACATGACCTCCACCAGGCAGTCGCCTGCTATTTTAAGTATTATTCACATTCAACTATTTTGTCAAATACCGGAGCAAGTGCAGGATAAATTGATTTAAATACCTGATAGCGTTTTTCATATTCAGCTACAATCTTTTCGTCCTGTTCAATAGTATCAACTACAGTAATTAATTTACCCGCAGCTTCCTCAACAGAAGAAAATACTCCGCAACCAACTGCTGCAAGAATTGCTGCACCATAGCCCGGACCTTCTTCACAATTTATTTTATCAACCTTTACATTCATTACATTTGCAAGAATTTTACACCATAACGGGCTCTTTGCCCCTCCTCCGATTGCACGGATACGAGTAATTTCAACACCGAAGCCTCTTGCAATTTCCAGAGCATCACGAAGTCCGAAACTTACACCCTCCATAACAGCCAGTGTCATGTCTTCTCTCTTGGTATCAAGCGAAAGGCCTGCAAAAACACCTCTTGCATTAGGATTGTTGTGAGGTGTTCGCTCTCCCATCAGGTATGGAAGATAATAAACACTGTTCTTTCCCAGTTCTTTTATGTTCTGCTGTTCTGCAGTGTAATCTTTTGTTCCGATAATATCATCCATCCACCATTTGTTGGAAGAAGCGGCACTAAGCATGCATCCAAGAAAATGATATTTACCATTTGCATGTGCAAATGTATGCATTGTATTGTTAGCATCTACAGCGTAATCATCGGTTGAAATAAATACAGTACCACTGGTTCCAAGACTTACACTGCACATTCCATGTTCAAGTGTTCCTGTACCAACTGCACCGGCGGCATTGTCTCCTGCACCGGCAATGATTGACACATTCTCAGAAAGTCCAAGTTCAGCAGCAACTTCAGGAAGGATTTTTCCAACCACCTCATAACTTTCAAATACTTTTGCAAGCTGAGATTCTTTAACACCGGTTAACTCGCACATTTCCTTTGACCAGCATTTGTTCTTAACATCAAACAAAAGCATACCGCTGGCATCGGATACATCTGTGCAATGAACACCGGAAAGTCTGTAAGCAATATAGTCCTTCGGAAGCATGATTTTAGAAATCTTGTTGAAGATTTCAGGCTCATTTTCCTTTACCCAGAGAAGTTTAGGTGCAGTAAAACCTGTAAAAGCCATGTTTCCGGTGTATTTAGAAATTGTTTCACGGCCAACTGTTTTATTGAAGTAATCACATTCCTTCTGTGTACGTCCGTCATTCCAGAGAATCGCCGGTCTTAACACATTGTCTTCTTCATCAAGAATTACAAGGCCATGCATCTGTCCTCCAAAACTGATGCCGGCAACATCTGCTGCATTAAAACCTGCAACGAGTTCTTTCATTCCATCAGTAAAACCATTCCACCAGTCTTCAGGGTTCTGCTCACTCCATCCGGTCTTAGGAAAATATAACGGATACTCCTTTGAAACAATATTTAAAATTTTGCCGGTCTCATCCATAAGCAACATCTTAACAGATGAAGTTCCTAAATCCACACCTACAAACAACATATGTATTACCTTCCTTATAGTAAATTCAATAGCAATTTAACAATATTAAAAAAGTTCCAATTAATACAAAAACCTGTATCAATAGGCCAAAAATATTCATACAGACTAAACTATACCAAAAAAACAGAATTAAATCAACCGGTTATGAATTATTCTTCATTTTCTTCTGTTCCTTCACTTTCAGAATTAACCGAACTATCCTTTGGAATCATCAAAGTGATGGCCTGTTCCTGAACTTCAATATTTACTTCTGTCATATTTCCGGCAAATTCACCATCTACACACCATGGTACTTCAGTTTCAGAAATAAATTTAACACTTTTTACACGTCCGTACACAACAAGATTATGTGAAAAGTTTCCTTTGAGAATATCATTAATAAGTGATGGATACTCATGAAGCTTACCATCTTTAATCAAAAGAAGCTCATAAAGTCCATCATCAAACTTAACATCATCACCTGTAAGACCCTTCATTCCGCCAATTGAGGAAGTTGAGCATACGGTTCCGAAAATAAAAGTTCCTTCCTCTACCCTGTCGTTAAATTCAACTCTCATTTTATAGCGCTGAATTTTTGTAAGTTCTGTAGCACCCTTTAAAACATAAGCTGTGTGTCCAAGAAGATTCTTAAGGTTCTGTGAAGTAGAATATGATGTCTCGGTAAACAACCCGAAACATGCTGTATAAACGAAATAGCTATTATTAATTTTAGCTATGTCACAAGGGAATTCTACACCAAATCTAGCCATATCGGAAGCTTCCACCATGTTTTTAGGTATATTAAGGCTGGCACCAAAATCATTGGTACTTCCGGTTGGAATATAAACAATAGGAATCCTTTTCTCTGCTTCCATCATGCCGTTTACAACCTCATGCAAAGTTCCGTCACCACCTGAACAGGCAATCATATAACACTGCTCAGTTGAAGCGTATTCAATAACACGCTCTTTAGCATCCCCCTGTTTTCTTGTAGGACTTACAATCAGTTCCGTGTCATCGTCACAGAGATTGTTAATAATATCATCCAACTTGTCCTTAATTTTTCTCATTCCGGCAGTAGGGTTATAAACGAAAAGTAAACGTTTTTTCATTCAATAGTCCTCCTTTAATGCAATGATGTAAAAACTTTTCTATCCTGAATCATAAGTATATATCTTTTTCGAGAGAAAAAGAATAGATAATTTTACATTTTATAGAAATTTTCTTGATTTTTTCTATAGCATCGGAATAAATTTCAATTTGTCTTCTGTATCTGTTCTTTAAAACCTCTTCACCATCCTCAGGAGAAACACTGTCAGTTTTATAGTCCAAAAGCACTGCTTCACCATTTTCTATGTAAAACAAGTCTATAACCCCCTGAACCATTACAAGTTCACCGGAAGTATATTTATCATCCACTTCACAGGCAGGCATACCCAGTACAAAAGGTTGTTCAAGGAATAAATCACCTCTTTTTGCCGCTGCCTTAATTTTGTGTCCGATGTCGGTCTCAAGAAAATTGAACGCTTTGCGAAGATTTACCAGCCGCATATCTTCATTAAATTCACCGGATGCTATCATTTTATTCACATAATTTTCCAATTCATCTACCGATCCGATATCCATGGTCACTATACGCTGCATAAGCATATGGGTCATGGTTCCTCTCAGTGCCCCCCTATTTTCAGAAACAGAGATTTTGTTTCCGGTTATGAATGCCGGCTCCGCTACTTCTTCCTCTTCAACATACTCCTTTATAATGGTTGAATTGTCCATTGCCAGTTCAAGTTCTTCCATAGCTTTATGCTTAAGCTGAGAAACCGAACACTTGACAGGAATATTTTCCGTTATAAACGGATATTCATATGAAAAATACTTTTCCACGTCCTCAAACACTGAACCATCGGTCGCCTTAGGAAGTTCCCATGCTATCCGGTCATTAATGTGGTTTCCCATATGTCTGATAAGAGTATCCTGCTTCATAACATTAATCTGCATATTCTCAGATGCTTTTATGGTTTCTTCCTGCTCACCCAGTTTACTCCTGTCCGAATCAGGCAGAGACTTCAAAATAACAGGCATCATTAAATCCGCATAAGAAGAAGCATTGAATAAATAGGAATATGTCAAAGTATCCCCACTGCTTTCTGCCTCAAGCTTCCAATCCTTTAGTTTACGTGACAAATCATCGTAAGCGGCAAATACACAAAGCTTCTGTTTTGCTCTTGTAAGTGCAACATAGAGTATACGGATTTCCTCTGCAATACTCTCTTTATGAATTGTACCTGAAATAAACTTTTTCTGAAGGCTGTAATGGTAAGACCTGTCTTCTTTATTAATAACCTTTAAACCAATTCCTTTATCCCCATGAAGAACAAATGAAGCTTTTTCATCTGTAAGATTAAATTTTCTTTCAGTGTCTGCAAGTATAACAACCGGATACTCCAAACCCTTGCTGCAATGAATAGTCATAACATTGACCGTATCAGGACATTCCAATGCTGCAGCCTCACCCACATCAATATTATACTTTATCATCTTATCCACATATTTTATAAAGGAATGAATTCCGGAGAATCCGGTTTTTTCATAATCACGTGCTTTAACAAGAAGCATATCCAGATTAGCTTTTCTGCTCTCTCCGGCAGGAAGAACAGAAACATAACTGTAATACCCTGTTTCCTCATAAACAGCAGATAGAATATCAGATACACTTGTATATTCACTAATCTCACTAAGTCTTAAATAAATATCAAAAAACGCAGAAAGTTTTTCCCTGGTTTCCTCATCGGCATCTTCTGATTTCATATAAGCAATGGCCGCATCATAGAGAAAAGACTGTATATCATTTACAGATTTATCATGTATTTTAATAAGTGCAAGTTCTTCATCCGTAATACCCGCACAATAGGAACGAAGCACCGCTGCCATTTCAATATCCTGATATGGATTATCAAGTATTCTCATAAAGTTTAACATGAGCTTAACTTCAGTCGTCTTAAAATATCCTGAATTAGAATTAAGTACAACCGGAATACCCTCATCAGTAAGACGATTTGCAAGTTCTGTCGCAGAGCCTGTCAAAGAACGCACCAGAATAACAATATCACTATAACGAAGCGCTCTTGAGGTATTTCCCTCATGTACAGTAAAGTTATTATTCATCAAATCTTTGATTTTACATGCAATGGCTGTAGCAGTAAATATATATCTTTCATCCGCCTCCGTGCATTCCATATCTATTAAAGTGTATTCATTTATGGCATCGGACGTGTAATCATATGCCTTATAATCTGCCCCCTGATTCAATGCCGCGTGTTCATCATAAGTGATTCCACACACATTTTCAGTCATGATATTACAAAAAATATCGTTGACGCTTCCTATTACACAGGCAGAGCTTCTGAAATTCTTTTTAAGGTCAATTACAAGACTCTTATCATTACCCCTGCCATAGGTTGCATATTTCTGCATGAAAATTTCCGGTTTAGCCATTCTGAACTTGTAAATACTCTGCTTTACATCACCAACCATAAATACGTTTGGATTATTTTCATAACGTCCTGATATAGAACTCAATATAACTTCCTGAATGTAATTAGAATCCTGATACTCATCTATCATGATTTCATCATACTTTTTTCTGATTTCCTTTGCATAGACAGTAGGTACTAAAGTACCATCCTCCTCTTTTTTTACAAGAATATTCAGTACCGCATGAGAAATATCAGAAAACTCCATAATATTTTTACTTCTTTTAACATCTGTATAACGTTTAAGCACCTTAAGTGAAATATCAGACAAAGTAACGATATATGGTCTGAGGGTTATATTATCCTGAACTATTTGTGCAAGGTCCAAATCGTAATATTTTTTCTCTAAATCATTCAGGCGACCCTTCATTTTTTCTCTGATATCTTTTATTTGATAAAACAAGTTGTGTGCCGATTCGTCAATAGAAGTAATTCTGGGTGCACTGACAAATTTTCTGTTTTTAAGTCTGTCCCTAAAAGTCATATAGTCATCAGCTTCAGCAATACTCTTAACAAGACTTCTGTCAGCTTTCAGAACCGATTCAAAATTTACAAAGCATGGATCCGACTCTGCAAGATGTATTGCCTGTTCTGTCAAATTCAGACAGTCACCAAGAACAGTTAAGGAATAATTATGTAAATCAGACATAATCGGGGATTCTGATAATTCCTGCTCAGTAGATGCTTTATACATCTTATCAAGATTCCTGAGATATTCTTCCTGCCAAAGAGCACTTTGAGAAAATCTGATTAAATTCTTTACAAGGTCAACTATATTTGCATCGCTCTTTGTATTGGCATATAAGGACAAAAATTCGTTAAAAGCAGGGTTAGAATTTATATATTCCTTCTCGAATACCTCTTTGATTGAATCATATAGAAGTAAATCGCACTCACTTCTATCAGCAATACGAAAATTAGGGTCCATATCAGCCACATAAAAATAATTACGTATTATTTTAAGACAGAAACTGTCTATAGTCATAATGTCCGCATAAGAAAGCCTTCTTAACTGGGATGTATATCTTTTATTCTCCGGTTCTGCTTTGCAAAGCTCTTCCAGTCTCTTATAGATTTTATCCTTCATGGAAGATGCAGCATTATTTGTAAAAGTAACAATGAGAATTCTATCAACGTCTATTGGATTGTCAGGATCACAGATATGCTTTAAAATACGCTCAACTAATACAGCAGTCTTTCCCGAACCTGCTGCCGCACTTACAAGAAGGTCACACACAGGAGCATTAATAACTTTTGTCTGATCTGTTGTAAATTCTACTTTTCCCATTCTATTTCACCATCCGTTCCAAAGCCTCTTCAGGTTTTAAATCCAAATAGTTATAACGATATTGATTGTTCTTTTTATCGAAACCACATACAGCTGAATATTGGCAATACTCACAGGCTGTCATTTTGTCATATTTATACGGAAAAATCTTTATGTCTCCGTTCATAATATTGTTACTCAATTCATTAACCTTATTTCCGGCATAAGAAGCAAGAGCCCTCAAATCAGATTCATTCATAATATTTTTTAATGAATTAGAACTTAATACTCCATTTTTTTTGGTTTGCAGGCGTACCGCATCTGATGAATAGCTTCCTGCAAGCACTGTGTCGCTGCTTCCGTTTAAATTTCTGTCAAGGCATATATAATTATTATGATCATCGGTAATTATTCCGTATGGTCTCAGCTCACGAAGTTTTTCTAAATTAACATCAGATTTCTCCGAATTATCAATTTCCGGATCATCAATCTTTTGGTAAAATACACCTGACGGTACGGCGTCCTTGTACTTATCACTGTATAACATAGCATTAAGGTAAACCATAAGCTGAATCTGAATACCATAATAAAGCTTAACATAATCAATTTTTTCGTTGCCCGTTTTATAGTCTACAATTTTCAGTCTGGTAACACCGTTTTCCCTACAGATATCAGCTCTGTCAATTACACCTCTAAGATTTATAAACTGTCCCGGAATGTTAAAAGCAAATTCAAAATCTTCAGGTTTATACTCTCCGGCCTGTAACTGTTTGGTCACAGCTTCAGCACTTGAAATCATTACTTTTTTCATACGTTCAGTGAGATTATCACTTCCTGCTTCTTCCCGGTAAATACCCTCTCCATAATTTTTTACAGCTTCATCAAAACAGTGGGAGGCGGCATTTTTACAAATATCAGGTGTAATCTCCTGCCAGTCATTGCCTCTATTTTTCACATATTCACCGTAACGTCTCATGGCATCGTGAAAAAGACTTCCGTAGTCAAGGTTATCCGGACCACTCTCAGGTCTTGATTTAAGTCCAAGTCCATATTCCATAAAAAATTTGTAAGCACATTCAGCATAGGTTTCCATTCTGCTGACACTGCCAAGTAAAATATGGTTATAAAGTCTGTCCGCAGTTCTTTTGGAAATAGACGCAATAGTACCTCTGGTGTAGTAGTCATCAATTATTTTCCTGATAATTTCTGCTTCAGGAGCCTTTCCCTCTTTGTAAAAAGTCAAAAGTGAAGAATATACAGAGTCATCCTCAGCTTTTTTGTTCTTCGCAATGCTTTCGGTAACATAAGACAAACCACGGTCAAAGCCTGCAAGATCACTGATTCCGTTCTTATGATGCATGCAAGGCTTAACTCCTGTAAGGGAAGAAAGAATATTTACAATATATGACGGCTTTGCTTCTTTTCCGTCATCACCGGTAAGAGCATAGCTTATATATAATCTTTCTCTGGGCTTTGAAATCGCAAGATAAATATAAAACTCCTCATTTAAAGTCTTATCCTTTACTCCAGGTGCAATTTTACAGCCTGCCTCACCCATTGCTTCACGCTCTTCATCCGTAAGAATACCACCCGACTGTGGTGCGGAAGGTACAATATTTTCATTTACACCTGCAAAGAACAAAACTTTTATTCCATGTATTCTGGTTCTTAAAACATCACCAACCATAACAACATCTTTCTTAGGTGGAAGTATACCAAGCTTTGTTTTTCTGACCCCGGTCATAAAAATATCATAGAATTCCTTATAAGTACAGGTTTCATTACCCATAAGATCATCCATCTGCTGAAAAATGCCCATAACAGCATCATATACCCTGCTATATTCATCAGAATAGCCATAATAACGGCTGTCTGTACAGTCTGAAAGGTTTTCAGACATAGATAAAAGTTTCTCCTTAACTTCATAGGAGGTTAACACCTGATATATACCAACAATAATTTCATGCGTAGTTGCACATCCGTTGTTTTTCGGAAGGTTTGAAAGACGTTCAAATAAATCTGTCCTCATACGGTTTATTTCAACCAGATCCACCTGTTGCTTTATTTTTTTATTTGCAGTCCATTCAGAATTATATTTATTTCTTCCACGATAGCCATAGCACAGAAGATAGTTTTCAAAATTCCAGATACTGTTTTTATCATAGCCTGCAAGAGGCGATTTAATTAATCCGGCAATCTCATCCGGTTTAAATTCACTGTCTGCAGAGTTTAAAATACTGCCTATAAATTCAACAAGAGCATTAGATGAAATATCCCTTGTTTCATCAATATAACAATCAATACCATATGCCCTGAATGCCTTTTCAAAATATGGGGCATAACCCGGCAAATCACCTGCAATTACACCAATATCACTGTAGTGAAGATTTTCATCACGCAGAAGTTCACTGATACGTGAAGCAATATAGAACGCCTCCTGTTTTCTGTTCCCATGAGCAGTTATAACTGTATGGCTTTCTCCCGCAAAAGTGTTAGAATTATTCCTAAAAATGTTATCTCTGATAAAAGAAATCTCTTCGGATAAGTACTGATATTCACTCCACTTTACAAGTTCCGTTTTTAATCCATTTTTTTTACCCAGCTTAATCATGCTGTCCGCCATTTCACTACTCATGGAGAAAATTCCGGGTTCAGAATTTATTGAAACAAAACAATCATTTCCGCAAGGATTATCACCAATAAGCTCATTATCCATAGTAACACACAGATAAACATGATTAACAACAGAAAGAAGCTGTTCGACAAACGCATACTGGGACGGAGTAAATCCTGTAAAACCATCAAAAACCAGAACTGCAGTTTTCAGAAATGAAATTTTAGGAATATGTTTATAGGAAAGCTCAAACATGGTCTCAGCAGTTGTATAAACTCCTTTTATTTTAGCAAGGAATTCACCATAAATAACACTCATGTCCTTAAGTTTTATTGAGAGAATCTCAGAACCCTGTCCTTTTTCTGAAAAATCCACCAGCATTTCAGGACTAATAAGATACTGAGAAAATTCAGAGATCATAGATTTTATTTCGTCAAGAAATCCGGCATTTTTTTCCTTGCCTGCGTAAAGACGCAGTTCGCTTCTTTTTTCCTGCATTACTTTACGGATAAGCATACTTTTACCCATATCGTTTAACATAGGATATCCACTGTCTCCTGCTTCTTCCATTATGCGATAAGCAAGACGTGTAAAACTAAGGACTTCAATGTTCATAATGCCCTTGCCACTGCTTTTTTCAACAAGTTCTTTTTCGGCAGAAAGTGCAGCCTGCTCAGGAACCACTAAAATATATGTACATGCAGAGTTTTCTTCTGCTTTTTTAAGCATATAATCGTAGAGATAATAAGATTTTCCGCAGCCTGCGGGCCCGTTAATTATATGTATACCCATGGTTACCTCCCCTGAAAATCCGGTTATTCATTATAGGAATATTATTTTTTCTGAAACATATCATATAACAATCAATTCTTTTGCATCCGGAGACCAAATGACCAGAATTTTTGTTATAAAACGAAAGTATCTGCTTACAGCCTTAATTGCATTGATAACTATACTGGCTCTCATTGCTGTATTAATTATAAAAAGCAGAAATAAAGAACCGGTAAAGGAAACCGTTTCAAACACCTACGGCAGCTCATCCGAATACATTCCCGGGCTTTATACCGGACAGCTGGCACTAGGGGATTACAACACCACCCTTGAGGTTCTGGTAGATGATACCCAGGTAAAAAACGTCCGAATTATCAATTCTGATGAAGCCGTTGAAACAATGTATCCGCTTGTCGGAACCACAATTGCAGACATTAACAATATGCTCAGAAGCGGCACAAGCATTGAAGAACTGCTTAATGACATCCATAACGGATATACTTACTCACTATTAACAAATGAAATAAACAGCATTCTCGACAAAGCAAAAATAAATTAAAACGGTTACAAAAAAGCCCCTAATTCTTCATGGATTAAGGGGCATTCTTAAATGTAAAAATAACCCGGAGAGCCGGCTCCTGCATTTTGACTCCTGACACAAAAGTCAGGTGGGCAACCGCACGAATACTTCTGCCTTCCACTGATAGAGATGAGGCCTGACATCCATATTCAAATATAGGAATCCCTTTTTAAAGCTGTAGGATCAAAATAGCAGGAGGTATCGCACACCCCAGGCTGTTTTCCGGATACTTAATATCCACATTTAATTCATCATTATTATATCCATAACCGATACAAATATCAATACCAATATTGTGTTAATCAGCTCAACATTCCGCCTGCCAGTGAAAAGACAGAAAACAGGACAAAATTTATTGCTTCATCTGCAGTAAAACTTCCGTTTTCCCCCAAAAATGTACCAAGAACAACGGATAAAAAGAATAATATCAAACCTGTAGCCAGTCCCCAAAGAAATCTTTTTGTATTACACATTTTTCCGGCCACAAATCCTCCGGTCAAAGCCGACAACGCAATAATTATTTTTACCGAAACGGTAATAAAAAAATCACCCGCTCCTGTAAGATATAAAATAAGTGCTGCCAGAAAAAAGGCTGCTGTCCATACAATAATTCCTCCAATTGCTCCATATATAATTGGTTTTAGTTTCAATTTAATTATCCTGATTTTATTTATTAAAGAATATGTCCACAAACACAGTTTTATTCATGAAATACTTTTGTTGTTTCACTACTGATTTACATTTTAACAAATTTATGCTATAAAATATTTTTGGAGGAATTTATGAACACAATTGATTTACATGTACACAGTAATATATCTGACGGCTCTCTCACACCATCACAGGTTACCGAACTGGCATACCGCTCCGGTCTTTCTGCTTTTGCACTGACAGACCACGACTGTACCGACGGATGTCATGAAGCACAGTCCCATGCCGGATTTCTCAGAGATTCCGGAAAGGTAACTGACTTTGAAGTAATAAACGGAGTCGAAATCTCCGCAGGTTATAATAACAGGGATATTCATATCTTAGGTTTGTATATCGACCCTGATAACAAAGAATTAAATGAAGCTCTGGCACTGACAAGAGAAAGACGTTTTAAACGTAATCAGGAAATGATTAAACGTTTTAATGATGATGGAATTGACATTTCTTATGAGGAGCTGACCTTTGGCAATCCTAATACCATTATTACCAGAGGACATTTTTCCAGACTATTAATAAAAAAAGGATATGCTTCAGACAGAAATGACAGCTTTGCAAGATATTTAAATCCTGACTCTCCTTATTATGTTGAAAGAGAATATATTAACATGAAACAGACCATTACATTAATCCATAATGCAGGTGGTCTCTCTTTCCTTGCACATCCACTTTTGTATAATTTTGATGAAACCCATGTGGAAAAAATGATAAAGGAGTTTAAAGAAGCCGGAGGAACCGGTGTTGAAGCAATTTATTCATCCAACACTGAGGAAGACGAAAAATATGTTTCTTCTCTTGCAGTAAAATACAATATGCTTATAAGCGGAGGAACTGATTTTCATGGTGCCTGTAAACCGGATTTAAAAATCGGTACCGGCAGAGGAAACATGTCCATACCTTATGAAATACTTGAAACCATAAAAAACAGGCAGAAATTAATTCTGATGGAGTGATAAATAAATGATAATGAATCAGGGTACCGGTTTGACAGAAGCTGGAAGCATTTGAAGAACTGACTGAGGAAGAAATAAATACCTTAGATAACATGAAAAATATTGATTTTAATTTCCGTGAGAACACTTACCACGAATTTAAAATTTAGATAAATCAGAAAAAGGCTCAAGCACCTTAGGTACTTGAGCCTTACGTTTATTGATTATTTATCACTGTTAGCTTTTTCAACTTCAACAATTGAAGTCTTTTTCATTGGAATTCTGCAGTTTTTGTTGTTACCAAATTCTACAATTACGATTTCGTCCATGATATCAATTACAACACCGTAAAAGCCTGCTGTTGTGAGAACGCTGTCACCGATTTCCAATGAACTAATCAGTGCATCCATCTGTTTCTGCTGCTTCTTCTGTGGTCTGATCAAAAAGAAATAAAAGAAAACACCGATAATCACAAAATAAATCAGCATTGAAACCAGTGCTCCCGAATTATTTGTAGCCAGTAAAAGTCCGTTAAGCATTTAATTACCTCCATTAATCATTGCCGTTTTGCGTAAATCCGGCCAACTTTGCATTTTTGTACTGTTTGAAATTATGATTCTCTATAGCATCACGAATCTCAGTCATCATTGTATTATAAAAATACAAATTATGCAACACCATTAATCGAAATCCCAGCATTTCTTTTGCTTTTAAAAGATGTCTGATATAAGCTCTGCTGTGATTTCTGCATGCAGGACATCCGCAGCCGGGTTCAATGGGTCTGTCGTCTGTCTCATATTTCTTATTCAGCAGATTGATTTTACCGAAGTTGGTATAGGCATGTCCATGTCTTCCGTTTCTGGTTGGATATACACAGTCAAAGAAATCAACACCCCTGTCAACTGCCTCTAAAATATTTGCAGGAGTTCCAACACCCATAAGGTAGGTTGGCTTGTTCTCAGGAAGATGTGGAACCGTTACATCTATGATGTGGTACATTTCCTCATGACTCTCTCCTACTGCAAGGCCACCAATTGCATAACCGTCAAGGTCAAACTCTGAGATACGTTTTGCATGATCTACACGGATGTCCTCACAGATTCCGCCCTGGTTAATACCAAAAAGCAGCTGATTTGGATTTACCGTGTCAGGAAGAGAATTAAGTCTTGCCATCTCAGTTTTACATCTTTCAAGCCATCTGGTGGTTCTGGCAACACTGTTTTCGATATATTTTCTGTCAGCCTTACTTGGGGCGCATTCATCAAATGCCATTGCTATGGTAGAACCCAGATTAGACTGAATCTGCATACTTTCTTCAGGACCCATAAAGATTTTCTTACCATCGATGTGAGAATTAAAACGAACACCCTCTTCATCTATTTTACGCAGATTAGCCAGAGAAAATACTTGAAAGCCACCGGAATCCGTAAGAATAGGTTTCTGCCAGTTCATGAATTTCTGAAGACCACCCATCTGTTTTACTATTTCATCACCGGGTCTTACATGAAGATGATAGGTGTTGCAAAGCTCAACCTGCGTACCTACATCATTAAGATCAACAGATGAAACTGCACCCTTTATGGCTCCAACTGTTCCTACATTCATAAACACAGGAGTCTGAATTGTACCGTGAACCGTTGTAAGTTCTCCTCTTTTTGCAAGGCCATCCTTTGCAATAATTTTGTACGAACCCATAATTAATCAATTCCTTCTGCCAGTTTTTGACGCATTAACTGTTCCCGAAGAACCATTTCAACATCAAGAAATCTTTTACGTATCATAAAATCATGGTCATTACCAAGCTTTAAGGCATTCTCTTTCAGAATAATACCGCCTGCCATAGTAGGATGACCGCCGCCGTTACCGATTCCGTTTAACGCCATGGAAATAAGCTGTCCCGAATGAATACCTTCTATTTCAGAACGCACGGAGAATTTATAGCCTCCGTCTCTGTCAGCATATATTACTGAAATATCCACTGATGACAATGAAAGAATAAAATCAGAAACCATGGCAATCAGAGAATCAGGACAATCAAAGTTTATGTGGGCAAAACCCATTCTGTCATAAACCACTGTGTTCTGAAAAGCTACGCCGTATGCTCTCAAATCAGAAAGCTCAACTGTGCTGTTTTCAAGAGTGCGGATTCTCTGTATGTCTGCCTTAGGATGAAGGTAGGCAAAAGCCTTGATATCCTCTTCCTTTACCCCACGGGAGAAATTAAAGGTGTCCATTTTTATACCGTAAAGCAAGGCAGTTGCAACATCAGCAGAAGGATTTATTCCACTTTCCATATAATAATCTGTTACTATAGTGGAACAGGCACCGACAAGTCTGTGGTCTACAAACTGATACTGATAATTAGTTGTCCAGTCATGGTGGTCAATACAGGCCACCTCATCTCCGGGAAGATCACTAAAATTGGAATTGTTTTTTTGACCATCAACGGTAATAACAAACTTATTTTCATCAAAATCTTTGTATTCCTCAGAATTAAAGATTTCAACTCCGAACATTTCTGTCATTCTG
>JBJEJI010000033.1:0-16997 GCA_051877895.1 Lachnospiraceae bacterium
CATAGGATTATTTTCCATTTCAATAAATGTTTTATTACTTAAAATCCATGTTTTGCATTAATAATATGATTACAATTAATCCTCTGTCAAAAACTCTACACTGCAAAGGATTTCACGTAATTCATCTCTTGTTGCGTAGTCTTCATACGGATATGCAATCTTCAAACAATAAATCTGACCATTTGTTTCAAAATAAAAGTTTTCCACACTGAAATTTGTATCTTCTACAGATCCGCTTACCACATAAGCAGTAACATCGGCAAGTGCCGGATCTATTTCTTTGGACTTGCCGGATTCTGTGGAAATAATATCCACAAGTTTTACTTCATTAATAGTGGGATTATCCATAAGCTCTCCGTCAAGGTAATTGTTATACAGACTTTCTGCCTGTTCTGAAGCCGGTATATCCTGATTAAGAGACAGGGAAATTATGAATTTTGAAGTAATTCCCTTGTCATAATTATCAGCGGCACTGTAGCGGATTGAGATGGATTGGCTATCCGTAATATATTCCGATTTGTCTTCGGAATATATGTCTGAAATGGACAAGCAGTAGAAGCCTTTGTTTATCGTCACGCGAATGATATCGTTTTCAACAGTAAATGGATAGTCATCTTCATCCGGAAGCCGGAAGGTTCCCATATATTCAACACTGTCTGCAATCTGTTTGATTTCGGACTCAAAAACGTCCTTATCTTTATAAAGACCGGATTCGCTTATAATCAGAATCTGTCCCTCATCACAGATTATGTAATTGACCACTATATATTCTATGCCGTCTGTTGTGTACGGATATGTCACATAGTAGCAGCCATCATGTTCGCTATCAGAGATTTTAGAAATATTTATTTCGTTTTCAAGAATTCCGTAAGAATCAACAATCATAGACTTGTAAAGTTCTACGTAAGTGTTTAAATCAGAGTTCTGGGTTGAAGTGTCATAAATCTGAAGTGAAGAAACAGGATTAAGTGATTCAAAATAAAATTCGTACGCAGAACTTTCGTTTTCAAGTAAGGTGAATCGGTCCAAAACCTTTACGAAAAAATTTGGAGTTATTACCGGGATGTTGTCATTGTCTGAGCCGGTATCATCGCTGTCATTAGTACTGTCATTAGAACTGTCATCAGCCTTGTCAGCATCATTGCCATCATTGTTGCTGTCAGCATCATCTTTTCCATCATCAGTGTTTTCATCTGAAACTTTTTTGGTGTCATCAGGTGATTCCGTCTTGTTACCGCATCCGTTAAGCAGAAGGACTCCCGGAAGAAGAACGGATATAATACCGGTCAGAAAAAGTATTCGTGATGCATTTTTAAAGAATGTTGATTTGTTTTTCATATATTTGTCCTCGATTTTGATAAAAAAGCAGCTGCCCTTTGTTAAATAATAGGAGAAGGAATAGGGCAGCCAAATAAATATTTAAGAAAATTCTCACTATGAGAATTTTTCTAATAATAACATAATGTATTTTTAAAATCAAGTTTTCAGAAAAAAGACCTGGTTTATTTTGTCTGCCATATCCCATAGGCTTTTTCGGTATCATAATATGTGAAACAAAACCCAAAAAACTGTATCATGTTGCAGGGTTGCCTTCAGGGGCAGAACATGATACAGTTGTATCGTTTTCCTTCCGGATTCCAGGTCCGGAAACAAGACGGAAATTATGATGCCGGGGTGTAGATGCTTTGTTTTTCGCCACCTCGGGATGGAGGCATGGTATGGAAAAGGGAAAAGACAAACTGGCATATCCTTTGCAGCCTTTTATCCCCGGTTACAGGGATATTTCAATAAGATTCTTAAGATACGGGCAAGCGGGCATGCCTGCAGCATTACTGCTCCCTGTATTTTGAGTGTATATTTTTTAGGATGGCAGACAGGTATCTTGTTTCTTCTGGCAATGGCAGCCAGCATCTGGGCGTCTTTGCATCTGAAGCGGCACAAAACCATGGACATTGTATTCGGAACAGCCACCTGCATAACAGCCTTTCTGGCGGCTTTTTTGCTGCATCGGTAGGTAAATAAAAAGAAGAGTTTTGCCTGAAATTCTGATTTTGCAAAACTATAAATAACAGCCATATAAAAGATCGCCCCGGGGAGAAATTCTCCGGGGCATAAATTTTATAATTTAACAGCCGGAAAACCCATAACCTTTAGGTCGTGGGATGAATGGTGTTCTGTTTAGAAATCAAATGTTTTACAGAACGTGACAGAAAGCAGAATTGTTATCGGCTGAAAATAGGTGTTTATAGGAAAAAGTTATAACAGGTAAAAGAAAATTCGTATTATTCAAAAACAAAACCTATTGGTATACTGGGGATAATATAAAAGTTTAGTCAGGAGAACGGGGGACTTATATGGAAAGAGGATTGAATACACGATGTTTGCACCTGGAGGAAACAGAAGGCAGGACGGATAATTTCGGAGCCATCAGCTATCCCATTTATCAGACAGCTACCTACGCCCATCCGGGAGTGGGACAGAGCACCGGTTACGACTACAGCAGGCTGCAGAACCCTACAAGGGAACAGCTTGAGAAAGTGGTCGCCACCCTTGAATATGGCATTGATGCCGTTGCTCTGTCCAGCGGAATGGCAGCCATTTCGCTGTTGATGGAGCTGTTTAAGCCGGGAGACCATTTGATTGTGGATGCGGATCTTTATGGAGGCAGCATCCGTCTTTTTAAAAACATCTCGGAAAAGAACGGGGTCAGTTTCTCCGGTATTGACTGCCACAAGGAAAATGTGGAAGGCTTTATCCAAGAGAATACGAAAGCTATTTATATCGAAACGCCCACTAATCCCATGATGAATGTTACGGATATTGAGAAACTGTCCGGTATTGCTAAAAAACACGGGCTGCTACTGGTTGTGGATAATACGTTTCTTTCTCCGTATTTTCAGAATCCTTTAAAACTGGGGGCGGATGTGGTTGTTCATAGCGGAACCAAATTTTTGGGAGGACATAATGATACCCTGGCCGGTTTTCTGGTTACAAACAGGGCCGATATCAGTGATAAACTTAGATTTATTATAAAAACCACGGGGGCAGGACTTGCTCCTTTTGACAGCTGGCTCATTCTCAGAGGAATCAAAACCCTGGGTCTGCGTATGGAAAGGGCGGAGCACAATGCCATCCGGATTGCAGACTGGCTGAAAAAACAGAAAATAGTAAAAAAGGTGATTTATCCGGGTCTTCCGGAACATCCGGGTTTTTCAATTATGAAAAAACAGGCAAGAGGATTTGGTTCCATGATTACCTTTCAGGTAGATACAAAGACACATGCCCTTTCCATACTGGAAAAGGTAAAAATGATAAAGTTTGCAGAGAGTCTGGGCGGGGTGGAAACCCTTATTACCTATCCTGCAACCCAGACCCATGCAGATGTTCCAAGTGAAATCCGTGAAAGAAACGGAATTACAGATTGTACGTTAAGATTGTCTGTTGGCATCGAGGACTGCAAAGACCTGATTCATGAGTTGTCCGGGGTTTTCGATGAAATTCAGTGAGGCTGATCCGTTGACGGAAGAAAGGGAGGAAAGACAAATGCCGGAAAGAAATCTTGATTTTAACCGGGTTATAGACAGAAAAAATACAAGATGTCTGAAATACGATTTTGCCAAAAGGAGAGGAATGCCGGAAGATGTATTGCCTCTTTGGGTTGCCGACATGGATTTTGAAACCTCATCCTATATTGAGGATGCTTTGGCAGAACGTGTCAGAGAGGGTATATTTGGCTACAGTGAGGTGCAGACACCTTATTTTGAAATAGTAAGGGACTGGATGAAAAAGCACCATCAATGGGAAGTAAAGGAAAACTGGCTGATTAAAACACCCGGTGTTGTTTTTGCCCTTGCCATGGCGGTAAAGGCATATACGGAGCCGGGAGATAAGGTTCTGCTGCAGCTTCCGGTATATTACCCTTTTTCAGAGGTGATTGAAGACAACGGAAGGGTAGTTGTCAGCAGTGATCTGTATTTGGGGGAGGATGGAAGATATCATATTGATTTCGGTGATTTTGAAAACAAAATAATTGAGAATCATGTAAAATTGTTCTTTCTCTGCAATCCACATAATCCGGTAGGCAGAGTGTGGACAAAAGAAGAACTGACAACGTTAGGGGAGCTTTGCGTAAAACACGGTGTTATTGTGGTCAGCGATGAAATCCACCATGATTTTATATTCCGGGGAAGGCATACGGTATTTGCGAATATCCGGAAAGAGTTTGCAGACATTACCATAACCTGTACATCTCCCAGCAAAACCTTTAATCTTGCCAGTATGCTGATTTCCAATATCTTTATTTCCAACCGGGAACTTAAACAGAAATTCCGTAAGCAGGTTGATGCAGCGGGAATCAGTCAGCTGAGCGTATTGGGACTGGTGGCAACGGAGGCCGCTTACAGGGACGGAGAAGAATGGTATCAGGCTATGCTTTCTTATGTAAAGGACAATATTGAATTTGTGGATAATTATGTAAAGGAGAACCTTCCGGGTGTAAGGATGACAGAGCCGGAGGGAACCTATCTTGTCTGGCTGGATTTCAGGGATACCGGACTCGGGGTGGAAGAACTGGAGCAGCTCATTATTTATCAGGCGAGGCTGTGGCTTGACAGCGGAAAGATTTTCGGAAAGTCCGGAGAGGGCTTTCAAAGAATCAATGTGGCCTGCCCACGGAGCGTGTTAAAGGAAGCACTTGACAGAATCCGGGATGTACTGGAAAAGAAAACGCGGGAGAGCATTTAATGACCATATTACAATTAAGGTATGTAATTACAATATCCAATTCTGCTTCCATGAGAGAAGCGGCCGGAAAGCTGTATGTATCCCAGCCCGCCTTGTCTGCTTCCGTACATGAGCTGGAAGAAGAAATCGGGTTTAAAATATTTGACAGAAACAGCAGAGGGATATCCTTAACGCAGGATGGTTTGGAATTTCTTTCATATGCAAAACAGGCTGTAAGCCAGTATGAAATTATTGAGGAAAGATACATAGAGAAGGACAGGAACAGAATGAAATTCTCTGTTTCAACACAGCATTACGTGTTTGCGGTTCATGCTTTTATGGAAACAGTCAAAAAAATACCGTATCCAAAATATGTTTTTTCCATTCATGAAACCAGAACGGATGAGGTTTTGGGAAATGTAAAGGATTTAATAAGTGAAATCGGCATTGTTTCATATACAAAGACTAATGAAAATGTAATTAAAAAACTGTTCAGAGATTATGGACTTGAGTTTTACCCCCTGATGCGCAGAGACACATATGTTTATGTATGGAAAAATCATCCCTTGTCCGGCTATAAGGAGATTTCTTTAGACGATTTAAAAGATTATCCTTGTGTTGCTTTTGAACAAAGCAGCCGGAATGATTTTTATCTGAATGAAGAAGCATTGGGTAATTACGATTTTGACAGAGTGATTAAAACAAATGACAGAGCTACGTCTGTGGAAATAGTTGCCGGTCTTAACGGATATTCCGTAGGGACCGGCTTTTTGTCTGACAGCATGGCAATCACTGATGGACTGGTCTGTATTAAATTGAAAGAAGAAGATCCGCTGACAATCGGATACATTATAAGAAAAGGATACAGTCTCAGTGAGGTGGGGAAAAGGTACGTTGAAGAATTAAATAGGTATAAAGAAATATAGAAAGCCGGCATAACCAAAAACTATCACTTGTGATAAAATCCGCATAATTTTCAGAAATAAATACTTGTGTTAATATCTTGGCATGACAAAGTCAATCCCATACGTTGCGGAAAGCAGCGGCAGGAAATGATTTTTGTTAATCTACAGAAAGGAAACAGGTTGAAAAGACGAAATAAACAAATGGCAGGGAAAAAATTAAAATTAATAAAAAACGCATCTGTCTTTGACGGAAAAAATCCGGCTTTAAAAGTTCATTCCAACATTGTAATTGAAGACAATCTTGTGAAAGAAATAACCAATGAGCCTGTTAGTGAAGAGAATTTTGATGAAATTATAGATGCAAAAGGGAAAGTAACAATTCCGGGCCTGACAGACTGTCATGTCCACATCTCCCACAATACTGCGGAGGATATTGATACGGTAAGAGTGGATGAAATGGCGGTCCGTTCAACTGTTGTTGCAAAGAACATGTTGCTCCGGGGCTTTACAACAGTAAGAGATGCAGGTGGTATTACCTACGGGCTTAAAAAAAATATTGATAGCGGTTTTCTGGATGGCCCCAGAATTTTTCCGTCTAACGCATATATTTCCCAGACCTGCGGACATGGAGACACGAGAGGAAGCCGGGCATGCAGACGATTGGGAAACGGCATATATACTTCGCCGTCCATAGAGCAGGGACTAAGTGTTATTGCAGATGGTGTTCCGGAGGTTTTAAGAGCCGTAAGAGAACAGTTATTTCTTGGAGCGTCCCAGATTAAACTCATGGCGGCCGGAGGAATTTCATCCAAATATGACCCGCTTGAAACCGTTCAGTTTACATTTGAAGAATTGAAAGCAGCCGTTGATGCGGCAGCAGATTACGGAACGTATGTTATGACTCATCTTTATACACCAAAAGCAATGCAGAGAGCAATCAGAGCAGGTGTTAAGAGTTTAGAGCATACTACCCTAATGGACGATGAAACAGGAAAAATGATCAGGGATAATGGTGTCTGGGTTATGCCCGGACCCCAGGCCGGAAGACCTCTTTCGGAATTCGGAGTAAACGGTGATATAGAAGACCTGCCTCCCGGACAGAAGGAAAGAATAAAGAAAATGCTGATTGTAAGAAAGGGAAATGAAATTTGTACCGAAACAATTTTAAAATATGATTTAAATATTGTGTTCGGAACAGACTCTTTTGGAGATCCTGAATTTTTTGAGAAAAAACAGCTGGAGGATTTTTCCTACTTTAAGAAACGTTTTGGTAGTTTTAAGGGATTGGTAGCTGCCACAGGAAATGTAAATAAATTAATCAAGCTTTCAACTTATCAGAATCCTTATCCGCAGGGAAAAATAGGGGTCCTTGAGAAAGGGTCGTTTGCTGACATTCTTATAGTAGAAGGGAATCCTGTTGATGACCTTGATGTTTTGGCAGATGTTAATAACATTCTGTTTATTATGAAGGATGCAAAAATATATAAAAATCTGTTGTAAAAGCAGAACTCAGATAAGCCGGCAACGGGTTGGCAAAAGATAAGATGATAAAAAACGGAGGTATAAAATGAAAAAATTTAGAAAGATAACAACACTATTATTGGCAGTAGTTTTAGGTACAGGGCTTTTAACCGCATGCGGTTCAGGCAGTTCCGAACAAAGCAGGACGGGGGAGGGAAGCAATATAAAAGTTGTAAAGGCCGCAACAAGCGGAGCACCATCACCGTATATCATTGTTGAGGAGGACGGTTCTCTTTCCGGATATGATGTGGAGGTTGTCAATGAGCTTTTTTCCCGACTGCCGGACTATGAGGTGGAATGGGAAATAACAGAGTTTGCATCAATTTTTACAGGTCTTGATTCCGGGTATTATCAATTGGGTGTCAACCATTTCGGTTTTAATACGGAACGTGCCGAGAAGTATCTGTATTCCGATGTTATTGCCATTGATCCGGTAGCAATTCTTGTAAAAGATAATAACACGGATATTCAATCGGTTTATGACCTGCCCGGACATACAACCGAGGCTTCTGCAACAAGCTACTATTTATCGGTTTTTGACAATTTTAACGCAACCCATGAGGAGCAGATTGATTATGTGTTTGTAGAGGATCCCGGGCAAACGCCGCTTCACGTTTCTGACGGAACAATTGATTTTGAAATATTCACCAAAACTACCCTTGAATCCCAGGTTTCAAGTCTGGGTCTTACAGATGTAAAGCTGATTAATGTTTCCAATGAGGAAAATGCATGGCTGACATCCGGAGTAGAATCCCCAAGCGGAACATTCTATCTTATTTCAAAGGAAGAAGCTGCCCTTGCAGAGGCTTTAAATAAAGCATTTGAAGAGGCGGTTCAGGACGGAACAATTCAGAAGCTTGCCGTAAAATATTTGGGTGCAACAGAGGATTCCGCGCTTACGACAGAGCAGATAGAGGAAACAAGAGCACTGATTGAGAGCCTTACAAAGTAATAATCCTAAGATAATGAATTTTTCGATAGGAGGACAGAGATGCTCAATTTATTTGATTTGTCCGTGGTAAAAAAGGATTTGATGGCAATGCTGGAATATCTGCCGGTCACCTTAAAGCTAACCGCATGGTCCGCATTGATTGGTCTGGTGCTTGGATTTATATTGGCTGTCATCAGAATCAAAAAGATTCCGGTATTAAGACAGATTACAGGATTTCTAGTTTCCATTGTAAGAGGAACACCGGTCATAGTCCAGCTTTACATAACATATTTCGGGATTCCGATTGCAATAAAATATATTAATTATTATCAGGGAACCCAGTACTCCATGACAACCATTCAGCCAATTATGTATGCAATTCTCGCATTGGGAATTAATACGGCAGCCTACAATGCAGTTACAATACAGTCAGCTCTTGAGGCGGTAAACAAAGGAGAAATAGAGGCAGCTGCATCTCTTGGGTTATCGGGAACACAAAGAATGTTCCGGATTATTGTTCCGGAGGCTGTAGAACTGGCATTGCCGTCTCTCGGCAACACCTTAATCGGTCTTGTAAAAGGAACCTCTCTTGCATTTACCTGCTCTGTTATAGAAATGACGGCGGCGGGCAAGATAATGGCAGGAAGGGATTATCGTTATTTTGAGGCTTACGTTGCGCTTGCTGTTATCTACTGGATTATTACGATTGTATTAGAACTGATTATGAACTACATTATCAATATGGTAAGGGTTCCGGAGACACCGGAAAAAAGAAAGGGCTTTTTCTGGTTCCTGAAGGTTAAGGAGGCATAGCCATGATAAAAATAAACAACATCAAAAAAAGCTTCCAGACAAATGTGGTCCTTGACGGAATCAGTTTTGAGATTAAAAAAGGGGATGTTATCGCCATTATCGGTCCTTCCGGAACGGGGAAATCTACATTGCTACGGTGTCTCAATCTTCTTGAAAAGCCGGAAAGCGGTAGCATTGAGTTCGATGATTTCCGCTTTGATTATGGGAATCATACTAAAAAAGACGAAGCTTTTTTAAGGAAGAAGGCAACAATGGTTTTTCAGTCTTTTAATCTGTTTTCAAAGAAAACTGCATTAGAAAATGTAATGGAGGCCTTGACGGTGGTTCAAAAAAAATCCAAAGCAGAGGCAAGGGAAATCGCTCTGAAAGAACTTGAAAAGGTAAAGATGAGCGACAGGTTAAACTACTATCCAAGGCATCTTTCCGGCGGGCAGCAGCAGCGGGTTGCCATTGCCAGAGCCATTGCCTTAAATCCGGAACTGCTGCTTTTCGATGAACCCACATCGGCACTTGATCCTGAACTGGTCGGGGAGGTACTGGACACCATAAGGGATATTGCAAAAGAGGGCAATACCATGCTGATTGTTTCACATGAAATGAGTTTTGTCAGAAACGTAGCCAATAAGGTCCTTTTCATGGAGGGAGGAAAAATTGTGGAAGCCGGAACTGCAGCCGAGATATTTGAAAATCCTCAAAATGAAAGAACCAAGAACTTTCTTCTGAAAAATATGGTTAACATTCCTCCTGAATTTGTGATTTAAATGTTTTAGTATCAGAAAATGACAGAAGGAAAAATAGAAGGATATTTGCATTCTGTGCAAGGGAGGCAGTGAAAGGAAACCTGTATTCCCTTGCATTTTATTTTTGGATACATAGTAAGGGGGCAGTACGCAGCACCGGCTGCTTCCTTTGCACCGGCAATAAGAAAAAACTATAGCAGACAATAAATAACAACTATTAGCCCGGAAGCTTGTTTTTATTGACAAAATTTCCCTGACAGGATAGAATGTTAATATCCTATAAAACCTACCGAATAACTGGGAAAAGTGCCGCAAGTCCCGGGACAGGGATGGCGGACAGAAGGAGAAGCAGCACCGGGAACCGGAGAAAGAAGGCGTTATATGAGCAATACATATGAGGAATTACAGAATTCTCATCCCTGCTTCGGCGGGCAGAAAAATAATGCGGGAAGAATTCATCTGCCGGTAAGTCCGGGATGTAATATTGCATGCCGATTTTGCGACAGAACCATCAATGATGTAGAAAACCGTCCGGGAGTCACCTCTAAGGTGCTTACACCGGAGGAAAGTCTGGATATTCTGCAGAAAGCATTGGAGATTTGTCCGGAAATCAGAGTTGCAGGCATCGCAGGGCCGGGAGACACACTGGCTTCGGATTATGCACTCAGGACATTCCGTCTGATTAAAGAAAAATATCCCGGACTAATTAAGTGTATGAGTACAAACGGATTGCTGCTGAAGGAAAAGGCACAGGAGGTCATTACAGTTGGCATCGATTCCCTGACGGTGACGGTAAATGCAGTGAATCCTGAAATCGAAAGCCGATTGAATCAATATATTATTTATCACGGACAGAAGATTGAAGGAATTCACGGAGCGGAAATTCTGATTGAAAACCAGCTGGCGGGCATCCGTGAAGTAACGGCAGCGGGGATAACGGTGAAGGTGAATACCGTACTGGTACCGGAAATAAATGGGGAGCATATTGAGGAAATTGCAAAAACCGTGAAGGAAGCAGGAGCAAGCATTTATAATATTATTCCACTGATTCCTCAATACCAGCTTTCCGGGCTGAAGGCACCTTCATGTGCAGAGATTGATGCTGCCAGAACAAAAGCATCGAAGTATATTGATGTTTTCAGACATTGTCAGCACTGTAGGGCAGATGCAGTAGGCGTTCCCGGAAAATCGGAGTACGGAGACCGGATTTATCAGCGCAGGCTGAATGCAAAGGAGACTTTTTCTCATGGATGAGAAATATTTGGTGGCAGTGGCCTCCAGTGACGGCATTGTTGTCAACAGCCACTTTGGGAAGGCCGGGGAATTTTATATTTACGAAATTGGTGAAGACGGTACCGCTGCGCTTGTGGAAAGACGGCATATGCAGCCGGTGTGCAGCCGGGGAGAGCATGATGATAAACAGCTGTCAGAAAATCTGAACCGGCTGCGGGACTGCAAATATATTCTCGTCAGCAGAATCGGAGTCGGGGCGTCAGATGCGGCAGAGCGTATGGGCCTGGTTCCCATGGAGCTGCCCGGTATGATTCAGGATTCATTGTCACAGCTGATTACATATCAGAAAATACAAAGGTTATTTCAATAAGCAGGAGGAATCAGAAAGAAAATGGGTGAAATCAGACAAATTGCAATTTACGGAAAAGGCGGAATCGGTAAGTCCACCACCACGCAGAATTTAACGGCAGGATTATGTGAGCATGGCAAGAAGGTGATGGTAGTAGGCTGTGACCCGAAGGCGGATTCTACCAGATTGCTGCTTGGAGGACTGGCACAGAAAACCGTTCTCGACACCATAAGAGAGGAAGGGGAGGACATTACCCTGGACAGAATTATGAAAGAGGGCTATGGCGGAACAAGATGTGTTGAGTCCGGGGGACCGGAGCCGGGTGTAGGCTGTGCCGGACGCGGAATCATTACATCGATCAATATGCTTGAGAACCTTGGTGCATATACAGAGGATTTGGATTATGTATTTTATGACGTTCTGGGAGATGTTGTCTGCGGAGGCTTTGCAATGCCGATTCGAGAGGGAAAAGCCAAGGAGATATATATTGTTGCCAGCGGGGAAATGATGGCTCTTTATGCAGCAAACAACATATCAAAGGGAATTCAGAGATATGCAAGGACCGGGGGAGTGAGACTGGGAGGAATTATCTGTAATTCCAGAAATGTGGACAGAGAACTGGATCTTCTTCGTGCCTTTGCGAAGGAATTGGGAACCAAGCTGCTTTATTTTGTTCCCCGGGATAATATTGTACAGCATGCGGAAATCAATAAGAAGACGGTGATTGAGTACAAGCCGGAATCAAATCAGGCACAGGAATACAGGAATCTTGCACAGGCTGTTATCGACAATACGGATTTTGTCATTCCTACGCCAATGACCCAGGAGCGGCTTGAGGAAATCCTGATGGAATACGGAATGATGGAGCTTGCTGATGATTATAAGATTTAAGAGAAAGGGAGAGCATTATGGGAAAAATACATCAGTCAATTACGGAACTTGTAGGGAGAACACCGCTTTTGCAGTTAAATGGATATGCCCAAAAGCATCATCTGGAGGCGGAAATAATCGGTAAATTGGAATACTTTAATCCCAATCAAAGCGTAAAGGACCGGATTGCCCTTGCCATGATTGAGGACGCTGAGGCAAAAGGTCTTTTAAAGCCGGGAGATACGGTGGTAGAAACAACAAGCGGAAACACCGGAATCGGGCTTGCAGCCATTGCTGCGGCAAAAGGGTATCCGTTCCGGGTATATATTCAGGATCAGGTATCCGAGGAACGCTTCCAGGTTATTAAAGCCTTTGGCGGCGAAACCATAAAGCTTTCGGAAGAGCCTGCAATTGTAAAAACGCTGGAGGAAACCAACGGAGATTTTATAGCTGCCATCGCCGCCTTAAAGGAAGAGGTGATTGCCCATGAGGAGCATGTTGTATTTGTGGACCAGTGCTCCAATCCTGCCAATCCGGCGATACACAGGAGAACCACGGGACCGGAAATCTGGGAAGACACGGACGGAAAGGTGGATATTCTGGTGGCATGCGTGGGAACCGGGGGAACCATCTCCGGAACCGGAGGATATCTGAAATCCAAAAATCCGGACATTAAAGTAGTCGGAATCCAGCCGGGACCCCATTCCCTTCCAAGCGATGAAATCCCGGAGCCGGAGGAAGAGATAACCGGAGTTCATCCGTTTTGGGGTGTGCCGGACAATGTTATTCCTGCAACTCTTGACAGAACTATTTATGATGAAGTCCTTGAAGTGGAAGCACTGGACGCATATAAGGCGGCAAGAGAGGTGGCAAAATCAGACGGAATTTTAATCGGTACATCCTCGGGAGCTGCTTTGTTTGCGGCTACAGAGCTTGCCGAAAGACCGGAAAACAAAGGTAAAAAAATTGTGGTTATTTTCCCGGATACAGGACTGCGTTATCTGTCAACCAATTTATTCAATGAGGATTAAGGAGAAACAGCAGCCATGGCAATAAACTTCAATAATTCAAATGTTGCAACCCGGGAGAACAGAATCGGTTCCATTAATCAAAAACCATGATTATCACGGCTATCCTCTGATTCTGGGCGGATATTATGAAAAAGAAGTTACGGAAAAGCTGAAGGGGAACTTTTTAAATGTTTCCTGGCCGGTGCTGGATAAGGTGGTTCTGGATGATTTTTATGTGGGTTATACCGGAGGAATCCGGCTTATTGAAGATATTTATACAGTAGCGGTACAGCGATTCAACTAAGGGAGTCAGCCCGCTCCGGAAAGGTCTTTCCGGAAACGCAGAAATTGCTGCATCAGGGGGAAAGGATATGTCATATAAAATTGCCGTGGGTTCATCGGACGGAGAAATGGTGGATCTGCATTTCGGAGCAGCAGAAGCCTTTTTAATATACGAGGCAGAGGGGACACGATACAGTCTCACAGAAAAACGGTATGTGGAAAATAAAGAATCCAAAAGAGAACCGGAAAAAGCCGGAATTGCAATAGAAAATGGAGCGGATTGCAGCGGCGGCACTCCCTGTGGAGGGGGCTGCGGAAGCGGTTCCGGTGCAGGCTGTCAAGACGGACAGGGGACAGGCTGCGGAGGCATGGGTGCCGCCTCCGGAAAGGCTGCATTGTTAGGGGACTGCAGAAGTGTAGTATGTAAGAAAATAGGATTTCAGGTTCAGAAGGAACTGGAGAAACGGGCAATCTCTGCCTTTGATGTTTCGTGCAGCGTCAGGGAGGCACTGGATAAGCTTACCGTTTATTACGATCATGTGGATAAACATAAGTCCCTGAGAAACAGCAGAACCGAAAGGTGAAAAAAAGCAGGAGGAAAATGTTATGGAACAGTATTCCGGAGTAAGAGAAAGTAAGCCGGGAAGAATCAATGATCTGGGGACTACCGGAGCAGAGGCGGAAGAAAATTACAGGAAAGGCTGTCTGAAAAGGGCGGACAGAAGCTTTGCCCAGGGTCTGCAATGTCAGCAGATTAACAGTATGGCAGCGTTAATGTCTTTGGAAGATTCCGTTTTTATTTCCCATTCACCCCAAGGCTGTGTAGGGTGTTCAATTATGGCAGTGGATATGTACAGAGTGGGACAGGCACACAGAGGAATCAGAAATATAAAGAATCCGAGAATAATTGTCTCTAACATTGATCAGAAAAGCGTTGTTTTCGGAGGTGAAAACAAGCTCCGTGAGTCAGTGAAAAAAGCAGTGGAGAGATATCATCCGAAGCTGGCTTTTATTTATGCATCCTGTGCATCGGGCATTATTGGGGATGATATTGACGCTATTGCTGCCGGGCTTCAGGAGGAATATCCGGACACCTTAATGGTTCCCATCCATTGTGAAGGCTTTAAATCAAAAATCTGTGCATCCGGATTTGATGCGGCTTTTTTGTCAATTAACAAGTATATTCTCAAAAAAGAAAAAATTGAAAAGGAAGCAGGACTGGTAAATCTATTTGCGCCAACCACCGTCAGCTATGCCGACCAGAAGGAAATGGAACGAATGCTGGAATTAATAGGCGTAAAAGTAAATTATATTCCTTTTTACAGTTCTCTGGAAAAAATAAAACGGATTCCGGCAGCTGAGGCGTCTACGTCAATATGTAAGGTTTTTGCAGATGAATTTATGAAAAGCCTGTGGGAGGATTATGGGATTCCGTATTCCCATACAGTCATGCCTATCGGCATCCGGAATACAGATAAGTGGTACCGGGGAATTGCCCGGGTTCTGGGTAAGGAAGCAGAGGTGGAGGAAATCATCGCTGCAGAGCACGAAAGAATAGAGCCTCTGGTGGCGAGTCTGAAGGAGCGGCTCCGGGGAAAGAGAGTATTTATCTGCGGCGGAACCGGAAGATCCTTTGCCGCTGCAGCATTAATTGATGACTTTGGCATGGAACTGGTGGGGCTGGAAACGCCTACCTATGATGAGGATGCCCAGGAGGATATTGAATATCTGAACGGAATTCATAAGGACTTTGTGGTGGACATTGCAAATATGCAGCCCTTTGAACAGGTTAATTTGTTGAAGAAGTTAAAGCCTGACGCGTTTATCGGAGTTCCTGACTGGGCAGCAAAGCTGGGCATTCCTACAACCCACGTGTTGGACGGAAAACGTCCGACTATGGGATATGACGGATTGCTGTTTCTTGGTAATAAGATTGCAGACCAGCTGGAGAATCCCGGCTTTAATGTTAAACTTGCAAAGCATGTAAAGCTGCCATATAAAGAGTCGTGGTATGAAGAAGATGCGTTTAAGTATATCACAGGAGGAAATTAACATGGCACAGGTTTTAGAGAATCCGAGAGGCGGTTGTGTTTTGGCCGGCATAAATTCCGTACTGGGCGCTTTGGAAAAAGTTTGTCCCATTTATCATTCAGGTCCCGGCTGCTGTATGCAGACTTCAGCCTCTGACCAGGGACAGTCGGGGCATAAAACCCCTTGCTTTGTAAGCAGCGTATCTATACCGTCCAGCAATATGCTTGAGAAACAGGTGGTGTTTGGGGGAACGGAAAAACTCCGTACAACAATTCAAGGAGCGATTGATGTAATCGATGCTGATGCCTATTTTGTTTTAACAGGCTGTACCGCAGGTATAATCGGAGATGATGTGGTAAGTGTTACCGAAGAATTCAGAGAAAAGGGCTATGAAATATATCCCATAGAGGCTCCGGGATTTTTGGGAGACAGTAATTTGGGCTATGAAACCGTCTGGAATACTCTTATAGATAAGGTTGTGGAAAAGGATGTTCCCAAAGATGACAGGCTGGTTAATATTTTTGGTATTGTACCGTATCATGACCCATTCTGGAGCGGAACCTTGGAAGAAATAGACCGGATTTTAACGCGGCTGGGTCTAAAGGTCAATACCTTTTTCACAAAGCATCAGGGAATAGAAACTATAAAAAAATCCTCTGCTGCGGCGTTAAATATCATTATCAATCCATGGTTGTTTCAGAGCGGTGCAAAGAAATTTGAAAATAAATTCGGAGTACCAAGTATCCGGTTCCCGGGGCTGCCGGTGGGTGCCACCGATACCACAAAATTTGTAAAAACAGTGGCAGCCGCATTGGAACTGGATCAGAAGCTTGTGGATGACGTAATTGCATCGGAAGAGGATTATGTGTATCAGTATCTTGCACAGGCCATTGGTGTGGTAAGTTGGAAACGGTTTTCTGTTGTGGGAGATGCCAACAGTGCCATCGGCATTACCCGGTATCTGGCCAATGACTTTAGTTTTACACCGGTTTCGGTTATTATTTCCGAGCCGGTTACAGGGGAGGAAAACAAAAAGCGGATTACGGAACAGCTCCGGGATATGGAATATGCCGTACCGCCTAAAGTGATTTTTGCATCAGATCAGTATGAAATCAATCAGGCTCTGCTGAACGAAGAAAAGGAAATAACCCTGATTATCGGTAGCAGTAATGAGCGTGAAGCTGCCTTGGAAAAGGACGTGCAGTTTATTCTTGCCACATTTCCAATGAATGAGAGGCTGGTGTTTAACCGCACCTATGCAGGCTATAGAGGAAGTCTGAGCTTTACGGAAGATTTATATGATAACTTATAAAATTAAGACCCTCTCAAAGATGGTCGCTGAGAAAAAAACATCCAAATTTTTGTGGTTTTTTGGGATGCTGCTAAATGCGGCATCCTATTTTTCATAAAGAATATACCAATGTAAAAATATGCCGCAAGGCCGCCTAAATACAGGGGCCTGCAGCATTTCCCTCAAACTTTGGGGGATTGGAAAAAGCGATTAATTCTTCAATTAAATTTTTTTTGCTTATATTCATTCGAAAAATGGAATCTTTTTCAACATAATCTTTCAGATAGACCTAATATTCC
>JBJEJI010000034.1:0-4253 GCA_051877895.1 Lachnospiraceae bacterium
GGTCGTCATCATCAAGATTCAACGAAACAGTATACTCCTTATTCGGGTCTGTTGGGTTCATTGGATACTTCACTTCTTTGAGATAATATTCCGTTTCTGATATTTCATCGTCTTCCAGCTTGTCTCGTAAACGTGCCCAATACTCAACCATCTTTCTGAAGTTATCAAGGTCTTCCTGTGGACGGGGACCGGCACTTGGAAGTCGCTCTTCAAATTTGAAGCATACTTCTCCATCATTCATAGTAGGTCGTAGTCCGTATGCCCATTCGATGTCAAATAGCACATGAAGTGCACTGAATATATTTGCCACATCAGGGTCAGATAATGCATAAAAGCTGACACCAAGATTGTTTGCAATATTTAATAAAGTTGCTTCATCCGGATATCTGTTTCCAAGTTCATAGTTTCGGATGGTGGATTCGTTTAATCCACATTTCTCTGCTAATTCCTTTTGTGTCATGTCAGATGCAATTCTGAAATTTCGAATCAAATAGCCTACCCGGCTGGTGAATTTCTCGCCCATTTTAACTGCTCCTTATTCGTGGAATGAGTGTTGTAGAATGCACGAAGACACGAGGTACAAACCACGCATCTGTGTACATTATATCATTAACAGTGCAAAAATGAAATGTTTTTTGCTGAAAAGTATTGACAGTACAAAAGTGAACTGTTAATATAATACACATCAAAACCGTTCAGAAATGAACTGAATAATAAAAAACGAAAGAGAGGAGGCATTAGCTTATGGAGAACAAGAGATTTTTGACAGCACAGGATGTCATGGAAATGCTGGGAGTATCACTATCGTATTCCTATAAACTGATACGACGGCTGAATGCAGAACTTGAGGCGGATGGATTCGTGACAATAAAAGGGCGTGTCAGTACACAGTATTTTATGAAACGAATCTACGGGCTATCTACAGATAAGGAGGTGGGATAGATGGCGGTTATCAAGAATAATAAGACTGGAATGTGGGAGGTGAGAACCTATTATAAGGATTTGACCGGAGCAAGGAAACAAAAGACCAAGCGGGGCTTTGCCAAGAAGAGCGAAGCCCTTGAATGGGAGAGAAATTTTAAACTGAAAGAGGATCAGAGTATCAGTATGAGCTTCAAAAGTTTTGTGGATATTTATTTGACGGATTTAGAGCCAAGAATAAAACGCAATACTTTTCTGACAAAGAAGCACATTATTGAGACAAAGATTCTGCCTTATTTCGGGAAACGAAAACTGGATGATATTCGGACCTCGGATGTCATCCAGTGGCAAAATGAGATTATGAAGCTGAAAAAGGATAATGGGGAGTTATTCTCCCCTACCTATCTGAAAACCATTCATAATCAGCTCAGTGCCATATTAAATCATGCGGTAAATATGTATGGTCTGAAAGATAATGTGGCACGAAAAGCCGGAACTATGGGCAAAGAAGAAAATAAGGAAATGGAGTTCTGGACACAGGAGGAATTTCAGGCATTTTTAGAGTGTGTGGCAGATAAGCCAATTTCGTATTATGCATTTGAAATGCTTTATTGGACAGGCATTCGCGAAGGGGAGCTGCTTGCCCTGACACCGGCTGATTTCAATTTTGAAAAGAAAACACTCCGGATTAACAAGTCATATCAGAGGCTGGAAGGCAAAGATGTGATTACAGACCCTAAAACACCAAAGAGTAACAGAACAATTGTCATGCCGGATTTTCTTGCTGTTGAGATGGAGGATTTCATAATCAGTCTTTATGGAATAAGGGATGATGACAGAATTTTCACTATTTCAAAAAGTTATCTGCATCATGAGATGGATAGAGGTGCAAAGCTTGCAGGAGTGAAGAGAATACGAATTCATGGATTACGACACTCGCACATTTCATTGCTAATCAATTTAGGATTTTCTGCATTGGCAATAGGGGAAAGAGTAGGGCATGAGGCAGTAGATATCACATATCATTATGCACATTTATTTCCAACGGTGCAGACGGATATGGCAGCACAACTGGAAACAGAAAGGGAGGCGTTAGTCAATGTCAGAAAAGAATAGAGATGATAAAAACAGATGGCGGAATGTGACAATAGCATTCCGCATGTCACCGGAGGAAAACGAGGAGCTGAATAACAGAGTGAAGCTCAGTGGATTTCGTACCAAGCAGGATTATATTATCCAGAGTGTTCTTCATCAAAAGGTGGTTGCCACAGGTAATCCGTTGATGTTGGTACAATTCCGGCAGAACCTACAAAGGATTGAGCGTGAGCTTGAAAGAATTGAAAAGGCATCGGATATGGATGGGGAGTTGCTTACTCCCATCCGCTCTATGCTGGAAATATTGGAAGGTTTCAAGGAACAGCCGAGAACATTGGCAGATATGAAGCAACTTACAGGACCAAATGAGGAATAACAGATATTTTGTATAAAGGAAGTGACTGCTATGAGCGAAGAAACATTATTTGAAAAATTAGGTGTGAAATACATAGAAAAAGATGGCATTTTTTATCCGTTGATTACATTAGGTGGAGAGGAGAACAGTACAGATGTCGGTAAATATGGTCGTATGTGGATGGATTACATACAGAAGGAATATCCGCAGCGATACAGAAGTCTGGTACGATTTGGAGAATTACATGATAAAGCAACCGAGGTAAATGAAGTAGCTTATGAATTGCTGGAGGATATTGAAAATGAGTGGTTGCGTAAACATAAACCAAAGCATGCGAATTCTTTTGTGGAAATGTATCAGCTACGAACTCAGGCAAGAATGATAGCAGAGGAAGTAGTCATGCATGATGTGGTGAACTGTTTTCATTAGGGGATAAGTGGAGTTCTGTATCGGAGCTGTGGCTGGTAAATAATATGTCGCGTATCCGCGACTCAAAAGCTCCTGAAAGGGAGCTTTATCCGGCTCAAAGAGCCGTACAGCCACTCCGGCGAGGAGCGCAAAACCCGCTTGCGGGTATGCATTTTTGATGGCGAAGCTGTCAAAAGTGCTTTTGCGTTACTTTTGACAAAAGTAACAAAACCTTCCCAGGGAAATCTGCTGTTTCGTGCCGTATCCGGCACTCATTACGGATAAGAAGGAGGTGCCTGTATACATACCAAAAGAGGAGGATTTTGACAATGGAAAGAACAATCAGTTTTATGAATGGGGAAGGTTCCATCGGGCATAACACAAGAAGATTTATAGCTGACAATGTAGATGCCAGCCGTACCAAGAATAATATCACTCTTATCCACGAGGATGTTAAGCAGGCTTATCATAAATTGTTTGACAAGGCGCTTAAGGAATACAATGCAAAACAGAAACGCAAGGACAGGCAGATTAAAAGTTATTATGATAAGATTTCCCGAAGCAAGCAGGAAAAATTATTTTATGAGGTTATCGTTCAGATAGGCAATAGGGATGATACCGGAGTAGGAAGTTATTCTGCTGAAGTTGCAACATGGGTGCTGAAGGATTATGTGAAAAAGTTCCAACTTCGCAATCCACAGCTTTATGTGATTGGTGCTTATATTCATTTGGATGAGGAAACACCACATTTGCATCTGAATTTTATTCCTTGGGTATCCGGTTGCAAGAGAGGATTAGAGACAAAGACAAGTCTTAAGGCGGCACTTGCTACCAGAGGATTTGTAAGTGAAGGAAAAGGCAATACCGAATGGAAGCAGTGGGCGGAGGCAGAGAAAGATGATATTGCTCTTATTATGAGCCGGTACGGAATTGACTGGAAAAAGAAAGATACACACAATAAACATTTATCCGTACTGGATTATAAGAAGCAGGAACGGGCAAAAGAAGTGGCTGCACTTGAGGAGGAGATAGAGGGCGCACAGGTTGTTCTAGAATTAAAAGAGGAACGGATTGAGTCTCTGGAGAAGGAAATTGAAAGTAAGCGAGACGGTTTCAGAAAAGAACAGTCTGAGGCTCAAAAGAAGCTTGACGATACCATAGCCGAAAATCAGAAATTACAGTCGGAAACAACGGATTTACGCTTAAAAAATTCGGAATTACGGCTGGAATATTATGAGAATGTTGATAAGCTCACAGATAAACAGAAGGAAATTGAAGCAGCACAAAAAGAGGCTGACAAGTGGATGATGATATCGGATACTGCAAAATTACAGACTGAACGGGCTGAATTTGAACTGGAGGAGGCGGAAAGGCTTAAGAAGGAACTGCTTGGTGCGGTTGATGGAGATGATTATCTGAAGGAGCAGGTGATAGAACTGAGGTATCAAAACAAAATCTTGCGGGAGGAAAATCG
>JBJEJI010000035.1:0-62550 GCA_051877895.1 Lachnospiraceae bacterium
ACTCCCGGCTTATACACCGAATACTGCCATGAATACACCGGCTGCTACTGCTGTACCGATTACTCCTGCAACGTTAGGTCCCATAGCATGCATGAGAAGGAAGTTTGTTGGATCTTCTTCTGCACCGACCTTCTGTGATACACGAGCTGCCATAGGAACTGCAGATACACCTGCAGAACCGATAAGAGGATTTACCTTTCCCTTTGTAGCCTTGCACATAATCTTTCCGAAAATTACACCGGCTGCAGTACCGATTGCAAATGCAATAAGTCCGAGAATAACTATCTTGATTGTTGTCCACTGAAGGAAATTTTCAGCACTTGTTGTAGCACCTACGGAAACACCAAGCATAATAACAACGATGTACATCATTGCATTTGATACTGTTTCTGCAAGCTGTCTTACAACACCGCTTTCCTTAAAGAGATTACCAAGCATCAGACAGCCAACAAGAGGAGCTGTATCCGGAAGGATCAATACAACGACGGTGGTAACGATAATCGGGAAAAGAATTTTTTCCAGCTTGCTTACCGGTCTTAACTGCTCCATCTTTATGCAACGCTCTTCTTTAGTTGTAAGAGCTCTCATAATAGGCGGCTGAATAATTGGAACAAGGGACATGTATGTATAAGCTGCAACAGCAATAGGTCCCATTAATGTTGTCTGTCCAAGCTTTCCTGCAAGGAAGATGGATGTCGGTCCGTCAGCACCACCGATAATGGAAACGGCTGCGGCCTGGGCATCCGTAAATCCTAAAAGGATTGCCATAAGGTATGCTGCGAAAATACCAATCTGGGCAGCAGCTCCAAGAAGGAAGCTCTTTGGGTTTGCAATCAAAGGACCAAAGTCTGTCATGGCACCAACGCCCATAAAAATCAGACAAGGAAGAATTGACCACTCATCAAGCATGAAGAAATAATGAAAAATACCACCGTTTGCATCGGTTGTCTTTTCAAAATTTGCACCTGCTACCGCAATGTTATTCTGAAGATTGTCATAATCTACACTGTCAACGGCAAAAACAGCAATAACTGCTTTTCCGTCCTGATAATAAATATAATTTTTGTATACCGATAAATCATTGGCATCAATAGCATTTGCTTCAATGTCTACTTTTTCGCCGGTAGCATTGTAATATTCGGTAACATACTCTACTTCCTTTAATTCACCATCAATTTTGTACTTCATTGTACATTCACCGGATTCATTGAATGTTACTGAAGCAATCTGTGAATCTACCGAGTCCGCATTTTCATAGTATGCATAAGTTGTACTTGGTTCCGCCATAATTGCCGGATACAGGTTTACAAGCAGCATACCGAATGAAATCGGCACAAGAAGAAGTGGCTCAAAACCCTTCTTAATTGCAAGGAAGAGGAAAACAAAAGCTACAAGTATCAATACCCAGTTACCCCAGTATAAAGAGGCAAAGCCGGAGGCTTTAGCAAGGTATGACACTGTGTCGATAATATAATCCATTCTTTATTTACCTCCATTGGATAGTTTCTGAAATGTTAATGTATATTAGTTCATGGAAGCAAGAACTTCTCCTGCTTCAACTGACTGTCCTACTGTAACATTAACAGATGCAAGAGTACCATCCTGAGGTGCTACGATTTCATTTTCCATTTTCATAGCTTCAAGAACAAGGATTACATCACCCTTCTTAACTGCTGCACCGGCGGAAAGATTTGTCTTTAAAATTTTACCAGGCATAGGAGCAGAAATCTTAACCGCACCCTGTGCACCTGCAGGGGCTGCTGCTGCCTTCTTAGGTGCTGCTTTTTTAGGTGCTGCAGCTACAGGAACTGCTGCTGTTGATTCGCCTTCTTCAACACATACTTCATAAACGGTTCCGTTTACAGTAATTGTATAATTCTTCATTATATAATCCTCCTTTAGGCATTCTGCCATCTCTGTTTATTTACTTTTTTGATGGAACGAACTACAAGACCGTCTGCCGGAACGTAACCGCCCATTTCTTCTTCATATGCCTCAATAGCTGCTGTAATTACAGCAACAATTTCAAGGTCATCTGTTACATCTTCTTCAATAACCGGTGCAGCAGCAGGTGTTTCTACCCTGGCAGGTTCTTTTTTCTGCTTTGGTGCGCCGATTTTATTAATATACTTGAAACAACTGATGATGAAAGAGAACAGAATAAGAACGCAGAACACAATTCCGATTCCCAGAATTGTATTCAGTCCAGCCTGTGCCATGATATCAGAGTCCCAGGTAATAAATGCCGCTACTGTACTCATATAGTCACCTCACTAAATTGTACCATGCTTTTTTACAGGACGCTCTTCTCTTTTTGTATAAAGCATTTCAAAAGCATAGATAAGCTGCTTTCTAACTTCATCACCTGTAACAAGGGCATCTACATAGCCACGCTTTGCAGCACTTTCAGAGCTTAAAAGGAGCTTCTTGTAATCAGCTGCCTTTTCACTCTTAAATGCAGCCTTATCAGAAGCAGCTTCAATTTCAGTATTATAGATGATCTGTACTGCAAGGTCAGCATCCATTGCACCAATTTCACTGTCGCAAAGAGCAAAAACAAGGTCTGCACCGAGAGCCTTACTGTTCATAGTAACGTAAGCGCTTCCCAAAGCCTTTTTAGTCACCAAATTAATTTTAGGAACAGTTGCGTTTGCAAAAGCATATGTAAGCTTTGCTGCTGCAATAGAGATATTCTTTGCTTCACCCATTGTTGCGGCATAACCGGTAACATTTGTAAGCGAAAGAACCGGAATAGAAAAGGCATCACAGAATTTTACAAACTCTGCTGCTTTATAACATCCCTTTGTAGTAAGAACAGAATCAAATTTCTTAACAATTTTTCCGTTTTCATCCTTGACTGCACTACGGTTTGCAACAACACCGGTTGTGCTTCCATTTAACTTGATAAATCCACAAACCATTGAAGGCTCATAAGCCCCCTTGATTTCAACAAATTCACCATTGTCAGCAATATCTTTAATTGCTTCAGTTACATCATCCAGTTCGGATGTAAAACCCGGCAGTTCACGATTAAGATCGTCTGTGCACTCTGACTCTGCATCATCTTCATTATTAGAAGGAAGATAAGAAATCAGAGTTCTTATACTGTTGATTGAAGCCTCTTCATCTTCATCAACAAAATCTACTGTGCCTGCCTCAGCTGCAAATGCGGCACTTGAAGTATCGCACTTATTTACATTATTTCCATCAATTGTATTCGGAGCATTGACAAAAAGCTTGCCTTCCTTGGTGATGAAAACAAAATCGCTAAGAGATGCAAGAACTGCACAACCTCCGCCACAATTACCATAAACTGCGGTAATTTGAGGAATCACGCCGGAAGCAAGTGACTGCTTAGCGTAGATGGAACCAAATGCCTCCAATGCATCTGTTGCTTCCTGAAGTCTCATACCTGCACAATCCAAGATTCCTACCACAGGTGCACCCACCTTCATGGCCTTGTCATATACGGATACAATCTTTTTAGCATGCATTTCGCCAATTGTACCGTTCAGTGCAGAGACATCCTGACTGTAAACGTAAACAAGTCTGCCTTCTACAAGGCCATAACCTGTAATTACGCCATCCCCCGGAGCATCCATCTGCTGCATGTTGAAATCAGTGTTTCTTTTGGTTACAAGAGCACCAAATTCAACAAAACTGTTGTCGTCAAACAGGGTTTCAATTCTTTCCCTGGCTGACAATTTTGCTGTACTACTCATTTTCAGCCCTCCGTTACTTTATTTGTAAATTAAAGATTCTCATATTTTAGCAATTTACACCGAGTATCATTATAACTTGAAACTCAACATAAGACAACACAAAAAATTCAAAAAATGAAAACTTTTTATAAAAAAATCGGATAAATATGGAAAAATTCCCCATAACCATACGGATACAGGGAATTTTTTATCATTGATTTTCATTTATGTAGTCGTTAAGACATTGTTTTATATCACTGTATTTGTAGCCGTTTCTCAAAAGAGACGCTATTACCTTTGTGATTTTATCCTGATTATTCAGGTCATCCGGTTTTAACTTTCGCCTTATCCATGAATTAATCGCACTACGGGCCAGTTCTTGTCCTGAAATTCCATCCTTTTCATGTTCTTCATTTACTGTATCAAATGCGGTGCGGATATCTGCAGATGAAATTCCTTTTAGAAGCAAACTGTTTTCAATGAAGCGAGCACTCTTTTTATTCTCTTTGCTTCTAATGTAGCTCACAGCATACCGGACATCATTAACATAATTACAATCCCTTAAAAATTGTATTATTAGTTCAGCATCACCGGGGATATATCCGTTCAAAACAAGTTTTTCTGTAAGCGAATGAACATTATAATCCCTGTTAGACAACAAATCCAAAGCATAACGCTTTCCACGGTCAATTACAGTGTTATCGTGAATAGAATCAAATACCTCGTTTTTCAGAGTAACTTCCAGATTATCAATACTCTCTTCATTGCCAAGTATTTCTTTAATTAATGAATACAAGTCATAGACTTTCAACTCACTGTCAGTAAGAAAAAAACTGTATTCACCATCAATAAAAAACAGGTATTTTCTTTTTCCACTACGTTCAATAGCTGTTATAACCATATTATTTCACTTTCCGGAACTACTTCTTCGATTCAACATCGTCTGTCTGCTCTGCCGGTTCCAGAGCCGGCATATCATAAAGTTCTCTTACTTTGTTTTCGATTTCAATAAGAACATCCGGATTTTCTTTCAGATAGAGTTTTGTATTCTCACGTCCCTGACCGATTTTCTGTCCGTTGTAAGCAAACCAGGCACCACTCTTATCAACAATATTGTTGTTAACAGCAATGTCAAGAACATCACCCTCTTTGCTGATTCCCTTTCCGAACATGATATCAAATTCAGCCTCCTTAAACGGAGGAGCTACCTTGTTTTTAACAACCTTAACTTTAGTTCTGTTACCAATTACTTCACCGCTCATTTTAAGTGCTTCAATTCTTCTGACATCAAGTCTTACAGAAGAATAGAATTTAAGGGCACGTCCACCGGTTGTTGTTTCCGGATTGCCGAACATTACGCCAACTTTTTCACGCAGCTGATTGATAAAAATCACAGTACAATTGGTTCTGCTGATAATGCCAGTCATCATTCTGAGAGCCTGGGACATCATTCTTGCCTGAAGACCCACATGGGAATCACCGATATCACCGTCAATTTCAGCCTTTGGTACAAGTGCTGCAACAGAGTCAATAATCACAATGTCTACTGCTCCGGAACGAACAAATGTCTGTGCGATTTCAAGAGCCTGTTCTCCGTTGTCCGGCTGTGAGATATAAAGATTGTTAATATCAACTCCGATGTTTGATGCATAAGCAGGATCAAGCGCGTGTTCTGCATCAATAAAAGCTGCTATGCCACCCCTTTTCTGTACCTCTGCCACACAATGAAGTGCAACTGTTGTTTTACCACTGGATTCAGGACCATAGATTTCAACAACCCTGCCCTTTGGCAGACCGCCTATTCCAAGTGCGATATCAAGACTAAGTGAACCTGTTGGTACTCCCTGAACAGTCATGTCTTTTGTGCTGTCACCAAGTTTCATTACGGAACCTTTTCCATAATTTTTTTCAATTTGCGAAAGAGCGGCTTCCAAAGCCTTCTTTTTGTCTTCGTTTGCCATAAGACCTCCATAATAATATTTTATTTGTCAGCTTTGTCAGGTTGTTTATAAATTATCCGCATTATCAGATACTGTGAAACAAAAACCAAACGTATGTTCTATGTATAGAATACCACAAGAAAATTTGTTCGTCAAGAACCAGCTGAAAAAAAACTACAATTCTTCCGTGGCAAACAGGGCATTTACAAATTCATCCGCATCAAACTTCTGTAAATCCTCTAATTTTTCACCTACACCGATATATTTCACAGGAATCCCAAGTTCCTTCTGTATTGCAATGGCAATACCTCCCTTTGCAGTACCGTCAAGCTTTGTAATGACAATACCGGTTATGCGGGCCACCTCATTAAACTGCCGTGCCTGTACCAGTGCATTCTGTCCGGTAGTTCCATCCAGGACAACCAGTGTTTCACGGAATGCATCTCCGTACTCACGGTCTATTATACGGTTAATCTTCCCAAGTTCATCCATAAGATTTTTCTTATTGTGAAGACGTCCGGCAGTATCACAGATTAAAATATCCGTTTTCTTTGCACGGGCAGAATTAACAGCATCATATACAACCGCAGCAGGATCACTGCCCTCCTGCTGGGATATCAGTTCACAATCTGCCCTTTTTGCCCATTCAGCCAGCTGCTCAATTGCTGCAGCCCTGAAAGTGTCCGCAGCCGCCAGCATAACCTTTTTTCCTTCGTCATGGAATTTAGCAGCCAGTTTACCGCAAGTTGTGGTTTTGCCCACACCGTTTACACCAATTACCATGACCACTGATTTTTGATTTTCAAATGCATATGCATCCTCCGGCACACTCATCTGCTCTTTAATACTTTCAATCAGAAGTTCCCTGCATTCATCAGGTTTTGTAATATGATTTTCCTTAACCTTTGCTTTCAGGGTTTCAAGAATACTCTCCGTAGTTTCAACTCCTATATCAGCCATAACAAGGATTTCTTCCAATTCTTCATAAAAGTCATCATCAATATGGGTAAAACCATTAAAAATATAATCCAGACCTGAAGCAAGATTTTTTCTTGTCTTTGTAAGTCCTTCTTTCAGCCTGCTGAAAATTCCCATATATTCCCTCCACTATTTTAATTCATTTTCCACCAGATTTACACTGACAAGAGTAGATACTCCCTTCTCCTGCATTGTAATACCATAGAGTGCATCTGCTGCCGCCATGGTTCCACGTCTGTGTGTAATTACGATAAACTGTGTGTTTGAAGTAAGTTTTTTAAGATAATTTGCAAAGCGGCTTACATTTGAATCATCAAGAGCCGCTTCGATTTCATCCAAAAGGCAGAACGGCGACGGTTTAAGATCCAAAATAGCAAATAACAGAGAGATGGCAGTCAGTGCCTTTTCTCCACCACTAAGCTGCATCATGTTCTGAAGCTTCTTTCCCGGTGGCTGGGCAATTATACGTATTCCCGCATCAAGCACGTCTTCCTCTTCAGTAAGTTCCAAAGTTCCTTTTCCGCCTCCGAAAAGTTCTTTAAATACAGTATCAAAGCGCTTTCCTACTTCTTCAAAGGTTATCATAAACTGTTTACGCATGTCGACATCAAGCTCTTCAATAATATTTTCAAGAACCTTTTGCGCCTTTACAATATCATCACGCTGGGTTTTAAGGAATTCATATCGTTCACTTGTAGTCTTATAGTCCTCAATGGCATTAACATTAACATCGCCAAGTGCTCTGATTTTAGCACGCAGTTCATATACAGTTTTTTTAGAAGCTTCTGTTTCCGGAAACTTTTCTGCTGCCTCCCTGGCTGAAGATATTGTAAGTTCGTACTCATCCCACATATAACCGGTATTGGCATCTATTGTTTCCGTAAGTTTATCCCTTTGTGCCTTTAATCTGAAATCCTCCTTGTCAAGAACCGAAATACGTTCACTAAGTTCCTGACTGCGGTCAAAGAAACGTTTGTTTTCACGGTTCATTGCCTCTGTAGCGCCGTTTAATTCTTCAATTACCGCATCTGCTTTTTCAATAATCTGCTGTTGCTCTCCGGCATGTATTCCGGCTTCCTCAATAGCCATGTTTTTCTCTTCAAGTTCTTTTTCGGAGCCGGCCTTTGAATTTTTCAATTCTCCGGCCTCTTTATCAACTACAGCGATTTCCTGCGTTACCCTGTCAATATTTTCCCTGATATGTAAAATATCCACATTTGCATTATTTAAACCGGTAATATTCTTAACATTGTCCTGATTAAGGGCATCCTCTTCTAAACGTGCCTTGGCAAGAAGAGCAACAATTTCATTTGCTTTTTCCTCCTCTTCTCTGGTCAACGCATTATTTTCATCAATTTTAATGCCAAGTTTTGTAAGAGATTCCTTCAATTCCGAACTGTCTTTTTCAAGTTCATCAAGTTCCCTTTGAAGCTCATCTTTACGCTTTATCAGTTCCCCAGTCTGTTCCAATGCATGATTTAAATTCATCTTTGCAGTATTCTGATCAACATACATTGAGGACAATAAAGCTTTTATTTCTTCCTGATTCTTTTCATTATCACTTCGCTGCTGTCTCATGTCAGCAATCTTTTTCTCAAGTTCTTCAATGTCACTGCCACAGCTGTCAATAAAAGCTATCAGTGTTTCAAGTTCTCTACGTCTGCCCAGAAGATTACTGTTATTCTTAAAGGAACCACCGCTTATTGCACCACCCGGCTGGAATAATTCTCCATCCTTTGTAACAATACGATATTTATAGTTATACTTTTTCTCAATTCTAACAGCATTTTCAATGGTATCCACAACTAAAAATCGACCAAGAAGATACTTTATCGCTTCTTCGTACTGTTCTTCACAGCTTACAAGTCCGGAAGCGATGCCGATAACACCCTTCATGGTAAACACAGCAGCATCAAATTCGTCCTTTTTAGCACGGACTCCATCAAGAGGAATAAAAGTGGCACGTCCAAGTCTTCCCTGCTTAAGAAAATCAATGCATTCCTTTGCAGTCTCTACAGTATCAGTAATAATATTCTGAATATTGCCGCCCAAAGCAGTTTCAATTGCAGTTTCAAGTTCACCTTCCGTCTTAATCAAATCTGCAACAACACCACAGATTCCGGGGAAACGCTTCTTTTCCTCCATAATCTTTCTGACAGCATTTCCATAACCCTCATAACGTTCGGAAAGATTCTTTAATGTATCTAATTTGGACTCAGAAACCATCTGTTCCTGCTTTTTCCTCTGAAGGTTGTCCGTTGCCTCATGAATACGATGAATTAAGGCTTTATTACTCTCTTCTGCCTCATCGCATACTTTTGCCTGTCCTATTACCTGGTCGGAAACCTCTTTGAGTTTCATACGTGCAGATTCAACATAAGTATTGTTAGCAGAAATCTCACTTTGCAGAGATAAAAGTCTGGCATTCAATTCTGCTTTACGAATGGCATGCTGTTCACCCATGGTATTAAAACGTTCAAGTTCAGTACGAACTTTTGCATTTTCACTGAGTGTTTCCATACGCTTATGACTGATTTCACTTTCTTTCTGCATCAGCCCGGCAATTTCTTCTTTTTTGGCATTTAAAGCTTTTTCACTTTCTTCGCAACGCTTTCTGCATTCAGCAAGCTCCGTTTCTGCCTTTTCAAGGCTTATGCCATATTCCTCTGCTTCATTTTCATAATTTTTTCTGCGGGCCATAAGAGCATCCATTCTGGATACAAAATGTTCTTCTCCCGCTTTAATAGTTAAAATCTGCTCAGAAAAAAGTCTGATGTCATTCTCTGCTTTTTGCTTTTCCAGAACAGCCTGGTTTTTTTCTTCTTTTGTTCTGTCAAGAAGCTGCTGTCTTTTTTCTAATTCACCAAGAAGTGCTTCATACTCGTTTTTAGACAGTTCATACTGCTTTCTGGTGTCTGTCAGGTCCCTGTTGACAATTTCCAGTTTCTCATCCAATTCACTGAGGGCCTTGGTATTCTGCTCATACTCGGTAATAAAGCGAACGATTTCCAGAACCTTAAGTTCATCCTTAAGCTTTAAATAAATCTTCGCCTTCTCATACTGCTTCTGAAGTGGTCCGATTTGTTTTTCAATTTCGGATAAAATATCATTTACTCTGGAAAGATTAAGCTTTTCTGTTTCCAGATTTTTCTCGGCAGAACTTTTTCTTCTTTTATATTTAACAATACCTGCGGCTTCATCAAAAATTTCACGTCTGTCTTCAGGCTTACTGCTGACAATTTTATCAATCTGTCCCTGACCGATAAGAGAATAGCCTTCTTTACCAATACCGGTATCAAAAAACAGCTCCTGTACATCTCTCAAACGACAAACAGCTCCATTAATTAAGTATTCGCTTTCACCACTGCGGTATACCCTTCTTCCAACAGTTACTTCGTCATAAGCAATAGGAAGCCAGTGATCGGAGTTATCCAGTGTAAGAGTAACGTACGCAAAGCCTAACGGCTTTCTGTTTTCCGTTCCTGAGAAAATAACATCCTGCATGGAACTTCCGCGAAGCTGCTTTGCACTCTGCTCACCCAGAACCCAGCGGACAGCATCGGCAATATTACTTTTACCACTGCCGTTCGGCCCTACAATTCCGGTAATTCCCTGATTGAATTCCAGTCTGATTTTATTGGCAAATGCCTTGAAACCATGTGCTTCAATACTTTTTAAATACATTGTATATTATTCCTGTTCTTCTTTTAACCTGATTATGGCGTTATATGCCGCCTTTTGCTGGGCACTCTTCTTAGAATTCCCTGTTCCTCTTCCATATTCCACATCATTTACAATACAACTGACTGTATAGTGTTTATCATGTGGAGGCCCTTCCTCAGAAATTGTTTCATACAAAGGAACACATTGATATTTGTTCTGAATTATAACCTGAAGTTCGGTTTTTGCATCATAAAACAACCTTTTACTTTCTATGTCATCCAGAACAAGTCTGTTTATAAATTCCGACGCAGGTTCCATTCCACCATCAAGATATATGGCTCCGATTAAAGCTTCAAAAGCATCAGAAATAATAGAATCTCTTTCATCACCTTTGTTCTGCTTTTCACCCTTACCAAGCAGCAGGAACTCATTAAGTCTTATTCTTCTTGCACAAGTTGCCAGGGATGGTTCGCAAACAAGACTTGCTCTAAGCTTTGATAATCTTCCTTCAGGAATGGTATCATATAACTTGTATAAATAAACACTGGTAACCAGTTCCAAAACTGCATCTCCAAGGAATTCAAGTCTTTCATTATCCTTCGGACCTGACTTATGTATCATAACCTCATGTCCATATGATGAATGAGTCATGGCAAGTCTTAAAAGTCTTTTATCTTTGAAGGTATATCCGATTAACTTTTCCAGTTCGTCCTGATTTGTAAAATCCATAGTAACCCCCGTTTCAATGTGCACCCGTGCACATAATCTGCAACCGAAATTCCTGACCTGTAAGCTTTAAGTTACAAGCATTACTCCCTGTTTTTGATAAAGTCATACAATTCGCCCACTGTATTAATATGACTCATCTTTTCCCTGTCAAGAGGTGCATCGATTTCATCTTCAAGTTCAGTTATAATTTTAAAAATTTCAAGTGAATCTGTTGCAAGATCATCCATTAAAAGCGTATCGGATGAAATTTCGTTAATATCTATCCTGGTATTTTCACTTATAATTTCCCTGATTCTGTCTAACGTCATAAAAACCTCCGTCAAGAAGTACAGTATGTCCCTTATTATTTATTCTCTGCCGCAGATGCAGTAATGTTTTCACGAATTAATTCTGTAATATTCTGCTCTTTGAAATTAATACACTGGCCGATAGCAATTCTCATGTCGGCAGCAGATGAACTTCCGTGGATTTTAACAACAAGACCGTTAAGTCCAAGAAAAGGAGCACCACCGTACTCTCCGCTTGTCAATGCATTCATGTTTTTCTTTAAAGCCGGTTTTAAAAGCATACCACCTATTTTACTTCTCAGATTGCTCATAATACTCTTCTTAACAATCTTCATCATGGCACCGGCAGTACCTTCATAAAGCTTCAAAATAACATTACCGACAAAAGCATCACATACAATAACATCACATACACCGTATGGAATATCTCTTGCTTCTACACTACCGATAAAGTTAATGTCTTTACATTCTTTCAGAAGTGGGAAGGTTTCCTTTACAAGTGCATTTCCCTTTTCCTCTTCTGCACCAACGTTAACAATACCGACTCTCGGATTTTTAATTCCAACTATTTTTTCAGCATAAATGGAACCCATGCGTGCGTACTGCACAAGCTGTGATGGTTTTGCATCAACATTAGCACCGGAATCCACAATAAGGGAAACACCGTTTAATGTAGGAATCAAAGGAGCAAAAGGTGTTCTCTCAACCCCCTTAATTCTTCCGACAATAGTAATTGCACCAGCAAAAAGAGCACCCGAACTACCGGCTGATACAGCACAATCAGCCTGTCCTGATTTAACAAGATTTAATGCTACAACAATGGACGAATCCTTTTTCTTTTTAATTGCAGCCACAGGTGCTTCATGGCAATCAATATTTTCGGTAGCGTTTACAATTTCTACTCTCGCCTTATCATAGCCGTCGTATTTGGCAAGTTCTGCTTCAATAGTTTCTTTCAGACCTACCAGCACAACAACAACATTTTTATGAATATTTACAGCTTCAACGGCTCCTTTTACCATTTCTGCCGCACCATTATCACCACCCATCGCATCAACTGCGACACGAATCATTTCAGACATATGAACCTCCAATTTGAAGAACTAATTATTCTTTTATGCATAATGCATATTAAAAGTCAGTTTATATAATAACTCAAATACACGAAAAATGCAATTGTAAAAGAAAACAAAAAGGCACACGCAAAAAACGTGTGCCTCATAAATACATTTTAAATTATTCTTCAGCAGCTTCCTCAACAGATTCTGCTGCAGTCTCTTCTGCAGATTCTTCAACAGATTCTACAGAAGGTTCTTCAGCAACAGGTTCTTCATCCTGTGCAAGTACCTTCATGCTAAGGCTGATTTTCTTGTCCTCTGCCTTGAAATCAACAATTTTTGCTTCAATTTCCTGACCAACAGAAAGAACATCACTTGGCTTTTCAACTCTGTTTTTAGAAATCTGGGAAACATGTAACAATGCATCAACACCATCAGCAAGCTCAATAAAAGCACCGAAGCTTGTCATTCTGGCAACCTTACCGGTTACAACTGTTCCTACAGCATATTTTGCTTCAGCATCTGCCCAAGGATTTTCATCATCAAACTTCTTGCTGAGTGCAATCTTATCGCCCTTAATTTCTTTAACAAATACCTTTACAGTATCGCCTACCTTAAATGTCTTTTTAGGATTTTCTGTTCTGCCCCATCCAATTTCAGAAACATGAAGCAGACCATCAACATCACCAATGTCTACAAATACACCGAAATCTGTAATGTTCTTTACCGTACCTTCAAATACATCGCCCTCTTTGATGTTTGCAAGTGCTGTTGCAAGCTTTTCAGCCTTCTGAGCAGCTACAACCTGTTTACGATCACCGATAACGCGTCTCTTCTTAGGATTGTACTCAATTACTACGAATTCAATGTCAGTGTCCTGATACTTGGTTAAATCCTTTTCAAAAGTATCGGAAACAAGACTTGCCGGAATAAATACTCTTGTATCGTCTACGAGAACAGTAATGCCCCCCTTAACGATTTCAGTAACCTTACCGGTAATTACAGTCTTGTTATCAAATGCTTCCTGAAGCATCTGGCTTACTCTTTCACTTGCAACCTTGCGGTAGCTGAGCAACACCTGTCCATCTCCGTCATTAACCTTAATGACTTTTGCTTTCATTTTGTCATCTACCTTAACAACTGTAGTCAAATCAAGAGAATTGTCTCTTGAGTATTCGCTTCTACTTATAATGCCATCGGACTTATAACCGATGTTAAGAACTATCTCGTCTTCTTTGACATCAATAACTGTACCTTCGACTACCTCTCCATTGTGTATAGATTTTGTAGGAAATGATTCCTCTAACATCTGTCCAAAGTTCATGTCTTCCATTGCCCTATGAACCTCCTCAATAATATTGTGTGGGGTTGAAGCTCCAGCTGTAATGCCAATACTATGAAACGAAGAAAAATCGACAGACTCCAAATCTTTCAGATTCTGAACGTAATAAACATCATTACAGCAACCGGCAGATATTTCATACAATTTCCTTGTATTTGAACTGTGCATGCTTCCGATAACAATCATTGCATCACTGTTCATAGCCAGTTTTCTCGCCTCGGTTTGTCTTTCTTCCGTTGCATTGCAGATAGTATTTACCACACTAGTATTTCTACTATAACCTTTTTTCTCAATAATTGCAACTAATTCTTCAAATTTTTTGTAATTAAATGTCGTTTGCGCCACTAAACAGAGTTCTTTTTTGTTCAAAAAGCTGATTTTTTCCAATTCTTCGGCAGAACCCACAACATCTACGCTTCCCAGGCACCATCCGACTATGCCTTCTACCTCCGGATGTTTTGCATCTCCGGCAATAATAATATGTTTTCCGGCTTCTGACTCTCTGTTTACAATTCTGTGTATTTTCTTTACAAAAGGACAGGTTGCATCAATCAACCTGACCCTGCCCTCAGAAGCAGCCGCAATGCTTTGCAGTATTTCATCGGTTTTCCTGTCAACGCCATGGGAACGTATTACTATATATCCGTCAGTTACTAAGGCTGCGGCTTCAACGGATTCCAGAACAGATACACCTTTTTTACAAAGTTCTTCAACAACCTGTTCATTATGAATAATAGGTCCCAGGGTGTAAACCTTACTGCCGGTATCAGCAAGCTCATTTACCTTTTCCACTGCCCTGCTGACACCAAAACAGAAGCCTGCAGTCTTTGCAACTTTAACTTCTTTCATAAAAAAATTCCTCCCGGAAATCATGTTACGGATTATTTGTTATTACATGTCTTTTACTTTCTCACGGTAAATTTCAATAATTGTACTTACCACTTCCTCTATGGTCATATCCGAACTGTCTACATAAACAGCGTCCTCTGCTTTTTTTAGAGGAGAAACCGCACGGTTCATGTCGCGCTCATCTCTTTCAATTATTTCCTTCTCAATTTCTTTAATATCAGCATCCACACCCTTTTCTCTGTACTCAGCAAAACGTCTTCTGGCCCTTTCTTCTGCACTTGCCGTCAGATATATTTTTGCAGTAGCATCAGGAAGCACACAGGTACCAATATCTCTGCCGTCCATAACCACATTTCTGGTCTTTGCAAGCTGTCTCTGAAGATTAACCAGTTTTTCCCTCACCTTAGGATAAATACTGATTGAGCTTGTCATTGAACTGACTTCACCTGTGCGTATAAATGCATTTACATTTTCCCCGTTTAAAATTACCTGCTGACCTTCCTCAGTATATAAAATAGATATATCAATGCTGTCAAGACTTTCATTAATTGCAGTTTCGTTCTCACTGCCGATTCCGTTCCTTAAAAAGAATAAGGCCATTGCCCTGTACATTGCCCCGGTATCAAAATATACCCATCCTAATTTTTGGGCAATTTTTCTTGCAATGGTGCTTTTTCCCGCTCCCGCAGGGCCGTCTATGGCAATCTGATATGTCATAACTCAAATTCCCCCTTATTATTTTTCACTTACTGCTCTTGCGGCAGCAGCCGCCGTGGACCATGCCACCTGAAGGTTGAACCCTCCTGTCAGTGCATCTACATCCAGAACCTCTCCGGCAAAATACAACCCTTCACAAAGCTTGGATTCCATTGTAGAAGGTTTAATCTGTTTAACTTCAACTCCACCCTTTGTAATGACAGCTTCGGAATATCCCCCCAGTCCGCTTATTGTCATGGTAAAGCTCTTCATTGTATTTATTATCTTACGCCTGTCTTCGCGTGTAACACAGGAGGCAGAAATACTGTCATCCACTCCCGCTTTTTTTACAAAAACAGGAACCATGGAAGCAGGCAACAGACCTCTTATAATGGATTTTAACTGTTTGTGGGAATCTGCTGTCAAATCTCTTGTCAGCCTTTCATCAAGTTTTTCTGTCTCAAGGGCAGGCTTTAAATCTATGGAAAGCTCAGCACCATCACAGGAATCTCCTGCAACAGCAGTACATGTTAAAATCAAAGGTCCACTGACACCGGTATGAGTAAAGAGCATTTCGCCGAAACCGGAATAAAGTTCACGATCATTCTTTTTTACTGCAACTCTTACATTTTTAAGTGAAAGTCCGGCCATATCTGCACAAAATTTTTCTTTAATTCTCAGCGACACCAGAGAAGGAGTACATTTCACAATGTCGTGTCCCGCAGACTCTGCAAAACGATATCCGTCTCCTGTTGAACCGGTAGAAGCATAGGACAATCCGCCTGTGGCAACAATAACCTGTCCGGCAGGAATAACCTGACCACTCTGAAGCTTCACACCTTTTACTGCTTTTTTTTCATTATCATCATAAACCAGGGCGGATACTTTCGTCCTATATAAAAAATTAACTCCGTTCTTCAAACATTCTTTTTCCAATGCATTAATAATATCAGATGATTTATCGGACTCAGGAAAAACCCTCATACCTCTTTCTGTTTTAAGAGGCACTCCGATTCTTTCAAAATAGTCCATTACATCATAATTATTAAATGCATTAAAAGAGCTGTACATGAACCGGTTGTTAGAGACAATATTTGACATAAACTCATCCCTGTCACATGCATTGGTGAGATTACATCTGCCTTTACCGGTAATATACAGCTTTTTGCCCGGTTTTTCATTTTTTTCTATTACGGTAATCTCTTTACCATATTCAGAAGCCAGAGCTGCAGCCATAAGACCGGCAGCCCCTGCTCCGATAATAATTACCTTGTTTAATTCACTCATTTTATTTTTCTTTAAGAACCTGTCTGTTTTTATATATATAGTCAATCAATGAAGCTATTGTAAGTACAAGTGCAATCCACATAAATATTTCACCAAGCACATTTATAAAGCGGAAAAAAGCACCATCATAACTGCCGTCCACTGTAAACAGCATAAAAATACACATTAACATTTGAGCAGTGGTTTTAAATTTGGCAATATAACTTGCTGCAATTACCACTCCATTATCTGATGCAACCAGCCTGAAACCACTGATGATAAATTCTCTTGCAATAATAATTGCAACAATAACAGAAGGAATCTTATCCAGCTCTATTAAAAGGATCATTGCAGTACACACCAGAACTTTATCTGCAAGAGGATCCATAAACTTACCAAAATTAGTTACCAGTTTATATTTTCTTGCAATGTATCCATCCAGAAAATCTGTAACACATGCAAGTACAAAGACTCCCAATGCAATAAAGTTGTAATATGGTATTTGCTCCACCATAAGTAACACTACAAACACAGGTATGAGTATCACTCTGAAAACCGTAATTTTATTAGGCAAATTCATAACCGCACGCCTCCCCTATTAAATCGTATTTTTCCGCTCCGGTAACTTCAACTGTAACTATGTCACCGGACATAAGTTTTTCTTCACTTAAAATAAATATTGAACCATCAATCCCCGGTGCATCCATGTAAGTTCTGCCTACATAAACATCCTCATCGGGAATGTATCCTTCAACTATGGCCTGAACACTTTTTCCTACCATGTTTTTGCCATTTTCAAAAGAAATCTCTTTGGCAATCTTCATGATTTGGCTGCGCCGTTTGTTTTTCTCCCTTGAAGGAACCTGATTTTTCATTGCTGCAGCAGGAGTTCCTTCTTCTTTTGAGTAAGTAAAAACCCCCAGTCTGGTAAATCGGATATCCCTTACAAATTCTTCCAGCATGTCCATATCCTCTTCTGTTTCCCCCGGGAACCCGGTAATAAGAGAGGTTCTGAGAGCTACATCAGGCAGCTTGTTTCTGATTTTATTAATAATGGAATATAACTGTTCTCTGTTTGTTTTTCTTCCCATGGCTTTCAGGATCTTATCACTTGAATGCTGAACCGGAATGTCCAGATAATTAAGGACTTTTTCATTTGATGCCATGGTATCCAGCAGTTCGTCATATATTTCTTCAGGGTAACAGTACATCAGTCTGATCCATCGGATTCCTTCAATCTTTGAAAGCTCATTAAGAAGAACATGAAGCTTTTTTTCTCCGTACAGGTCAATACCGTAAATGGTTGTTTCCTGTGCAACCAGAATCAGTTCCTTAGTACCCATTTCCGCAAGATATTCAGCTTCACTTACAAGGCGTTCCATAGGAACAGAACGGTATTTCCCTCTTATTGAAGGAATAACACAATATGTACAATGTTTGTTACAGCCTTCAGCAATTTTCAAATAAGAAACGTAGTTTTCACCGGTAATAATTCTTTTTGCATTGGGCAGCGTCATAGCATCAATACTTTTCATACTAATGCTGAAACCATCTTCTTCCAATGCATCCAGAATCTCATCATAAGAGGAGGTTCCAAGGATTGCATCCACCTCCGGGATTTCCCTGTGTATGTCTTCGGTATATCTCTGAGCCAGACAGCCTGTGACAATCAGTCTTTTTAAACTGCCTGTTTTTTTCAGTTCTGCCATTTCCAGAATGGTATTAATACTTTCTTCTTTTGCATCATGAATAAAGCAGCAGGTATTGACAATAATGCCCTCTGCTTCATTTTCATCATCGGTAATTACATGTCCGCCACTTTGTAAGATGCCAAGCATATATTCACTGTCTACCCGGTTTTTATCACAACCAAGAGAAATCAGAAGAACTTTCATTCATATCCTCCAAACATACATTACGTTAATAACAACAAAAAGTATCTGCGATTATTAACACTCAAATGACATTCTAACATATTAAATCCGTAAAATCCATAACAAAAGCTATGAAAAGACTGTTAAAAACATAATATTTTTCTAATTAAGATAGTTTCTCATAAATTTTAACGCATTTTTTTCCAATCTTGACACCTGTGCCTGGGAAATTCCAACCTGTTTTGCCACTTCCATCTGCGTCAGTCCCTGAAAAAATCTCATATTAATGATAGTATTCTCTCTTTCATCAAGATGCTCTATTGCATCCCTAAGTGATAAGTGTTCCACCCAGTTCTCTTCTCTGTTCTTTTTATCTGAGACCTGATCCATAATATATAAGGTATCTCCGCTGTCAGAATAAACCGGCTCATTCAACGAAACCGGAGTCTGAATTGCTTCCAGCGCACCTGCCACTTCTGTCGCAGGCATATCCATTTCTTTGGAAATTTCTTCAATGGAGGGCTCGTTTCCGGTCCGTCGCTTTATAGATTCAGAAATGTAAATTGCCTTATATGCAATATCTTTTAAAGAACGACTAACCCTGATGCTGTTATTGTCACGAAGGTATCTTCTCACTTCCCCCAGTATCATTGGCACGGCATAGGTCGAGAACTTTACCCCCTGTTCCAAATCAAAATTGTCCATCGCCTTTATCAGACCAATACATCCAATTTGAAACAAATCGTCCACATTTTCATTGCTGGACTGAAACCTTTGAATCAGACTCAAAACAAGACGCAGATTACCTACAATAAACTTTTTCCTTGCATTAAGGTCTCCTTCCTTTACCCTTTTTAGAAGTTCTTCTTTTTCTTCTTCTCCCAGAAGTGGAAGCTTGGCAGTATTTACGCCACAGATTTCAACCTTATACAAAGACATAAAATGAATCCTCCGTTAGAAAAGTTCTAACAAAAGGATTCACATGAAAAGATTATTTTATACCGTTAAAAATTGTCAGCCGGAACTGCCTTACTCATAACAAATTCCAGAGCCATATCTTCTAACATATTTTGTTCAATAGATTCTTTGGTAAATTCCTGTTCAAATAATTCCCGGTTATCATAGCCGTAGTATTCCATATATATGCCTATTTTTGTTTCATAGGCTTCTTCGGAAATGCTGAGATTTTCGGCCTCAGCAACTGCCAAAAGAATTTTATGACGGTAAGTCAGAATAGTAGCATCCTCGGCAAGCTGCTCATGCCAGTTTTCTGCATCCAATCCTAAAGTCTGTACCATGTACTCCTCAAGAGTCTTATTCTCAGCAACAGCCAAAGTATTATAATGAGTAACAAGTGAAGAATAACACTCAGATGCTTCTTCGGTCAAATCAACAAATATATCACTGCTTTCCACAATTTTATCAAGAACCTCTTCCTGATAAGTCATGGATGCTTTCTGTTCATTCTTCTCATGAATAATATTTCTGAACGCATTTTCCAATTCTTCCACAGTTTCGTAGCCGTCGTAGAACTCTGAAACAATCTCATCCGAAAGACTTTCAATTTCCATAATTGACCGGAAATATTCCAACGTATCATCCATAACTTTTTGAAGCTCTTCATCAGTGACTGAAGTATCTATAGGTGTATACGTAACACCCAGATAATTTCCAAGACCAACGCTCTTGTCCTCGGTAACATAAAAGTACTCATCCAAAGTATCACTCTGTGTACCATCATCAGCCCCTGTCGTCAATCCGGGTTTCTCATTCGCATCCGATTCAGATGCTTTATTTACCCCGCTGTCTTTCTTTCCACAGGCGCAAAGTGTCAGACTCATAAGCACCATAAGTGAAAAGACTAAAAACGTTTTTATAATAGTTTTTTTCACATTTGCTCCTTCATTATTACAATTTTCCGTAGTAATAATTCCCATAAAATTCCATACCTGAAATATGATAAACAATAATCAACCCAGATTTCAATATGTATTTCTACTAAACTTATTACCCCCAATTTAGTAATAATATTCAAATTTCTGCCTGAATTTCTTTCTTTAACCGTTTTATTATCTTTTTTTCCAGTCTGGAAATATATGACTGGGATATGCCGAGAATTTCAGCAACTTCTTTTTGTGTTTTTTCTTCCCCCGATTCTGAAAAGATACCATATCTTAATTCAATAATCTGTTTCTCTCTTGGAGAAAGATGGGATAATGCCTTTTTTAACAGTTCCCATTCCACTTCATCTTCAATATCTTTTGTTATAATATCCTCTTCTGTTCCCAATACATCTGAGAGCAAAAGTTCATTTCCATCCCAGTCAATATTTAATGGTTCATCAATTGACACCTCCATACGTTCCTTTCCTGACTTTCTGAGATACATAAGTATTTCATTTTCAATACACCTTGAAGCATAGGTGGCAAGCTTAATGTTTTTATCAAGATTAAAAGTCTTTATGGCTTTAATAAGACCTATGGTACCTATTGAAATCAAATCTTCCACATTAATATTTGTATTTTCAAATTTCTTTGCTATGTATACCACCAGACGCAGGTTATGCTCAATAAGAATATTCCTTGCCTGGGAATCTTTGTCCGTTCCAATTAAAGAAAGACAATGCTGTTCTTCCTCATTATTCAGTGGCGGAGGAAGCACATCCGCACCGCCTATATAGTAAACCGAATCCTGTTCACCATATAAAAGTCTCAAAAATAATTTTTTAACTTTATTTAACATCATTTTAAGCCTCCTGCATAGTCTGTGGGAATTATTGCTTCAAAACCATCTTTCGTTAAACCAACTGAGCCAAAGGCTACAGGTATATTATAATATATTCTTTCGTTTTTTCCCTTCACCACAACAAGTTCACTTATAAAGCCTCCTTCTAATAAAGAGGTTCCATTTACAGTAAAGCATGGAACTGTAAACTTATCTTTAATCACTTGTTTAAGTCTTTCTTTATACCGGTGTGAAAAAATAATAACAGGACGCCCATACACCGGATCCTTTAATACATTTCCGCTATCAACAAGTGCACGTATTCGTTCTCCCGATACATTCTTTATTTCAAGTATTACAGACTGCCTGTACAACTTTATTTTATTGTTTTGTCTGAAAAGAATAATGATTGCAACAATTTGTATAAAAATCAAAAAAGCAATGTACAAAAACTGCCAGTTTTTAATCCGGTGTGCAGTTATAGTCAAAAGCAATACAGAAACTCCGGCCTCACATAATCCGATAACAAACAATGAAAGCATTGATTTTAAAAATATCCGTTTACTTTCAAACTTGTAAGATATACCAAGTGATATCGCCATTAAAAGCATAAAGAAAAGTAAATATAAAAGTTTTGGTACAGTTGTTTTTAAAAACAAAACAAAAATATAAGTAGACAACAAAGCTCCTGCCATGGAACCAACAATAACCGCCGGAAGACGAATGTGATAATTATAGATTAAACCAAACAAAATTATACAGGATAAGATGTACAGAAAAGCTGTCACAAGCAGCATATCAGCATAAACTACCATTGTCATATCCATTCACCCGATTTAACTAAATTAAGTTAGAGTATATCACTTTAGAAATAAATATGCTGTCGAAAACTATGCTGAAATAAAAAAACCGAGCCGGATTACCGACTCGGTTTATTATTTTTTTACATTGTTTGCCTGTTATTCAGAAAAGTTCAGACTAAGCACGAACCTTCTTTGTAACAACAACACCTGCAAGAGCAACTACAGCAATCATAACAAAAGCAATGATTCCTGCATCACCGGTAGCCGGTGTATCATCTGAAGGTTCTGCATCAGATGGAGTTGCTTCCGGAGTAGGATCTTCCGGTTCTGGAGTAGGTGTAGGATCCTCTGGTTCTGGAGTAGGTGTAGGATCATCCGGTGTGTCATCAACAACATTAAAATCACCAATCATGGTAACTGTAAGTGTGATAGGTAACTCTTCTCCTGCATTCCACCATACCTGAACCTGAATGTTCTGGGTATCTGTAGGATCTTCTGTGTTTACCCATAAATCATCAACAGAAACTCGAACACTTTCAATCTGACCATTTGCCCATTCTGATGCGGTCCATACATTGCTACCATCTTCAGCAATACCATTGTAGCCAACACAACCGCCGCCCCAGCTGCCGTTTGAAAAATCAAAATCAAAGTTAAGAGTTTCAATTCCTTTTGCCTTTAAATCATCAACACTAATAAAAATGGTATCATTGGATACGATTTCAAATGTTAAAGTGCCAATCTTAGTAATTGTAAGTGTTACAGGTAACTCTTCTCCTGCATTCCACCATACCTGAACCTGAATGTTCTGGGTATCTGTAGGATCTTCTGTGTTTACCCACAAATCATCTACATCTACTGTGATGCTGGTAGTTCCTGCATTTGACCACTCTGATGAGGTCCATGCAGCACTACCGTCTTCAGCAATACCATTGTAGCCAACACAACCGCCGCCCCAGCTTCCGTTTGAGAAATCGAAATCAAATGTAATAGTATCAACACCAGCTGCTTTTAAATCATCAACACTGATGTAGATGGTATCATTAGATGTGATTTCCACTTCCTCTGCACACGCAAAACCGAACAGCATTGTAAGTACAAGTGCACAAACAATGGTCTTTAAAATGTTTTTCATGTTTTCTTCCTCCTATAGGATTATAAAATATTTTACCTGTCAAGTATATCACAACAATTAAAAAATCGCCACTTACATTATGTCCAAAATATTTCATATTTTTTGTATGTTTTAAACAAAAAACAAGTTTCAATACTGTATATTTCGCACAGTTTTATAAATTATATAATTTTTAATGACAAAAAATGTGGCATGCCAATGGACATGCCACATCGATAATTCAAAATAATAATCAGATTTTTAAAATCCACCACAAATTACTTACGGTTCTTCTGTAAAAAATCCGGAATTTTAATTCCGCCATCTGTACTCTTTGTGTAGCTTGGTGCAGTGTATGTCTGCTCAGGCTTTGGAGCTGTTGGAGTAGAGATTGGTCTGGAGCTTACCGGTGGTGTATAAGTAGGCTTTGGAGCAACGGGTTTTGCTGCCGGCTGACCAAATACGGATGGCTTGATCTGAGCTGCTGTCGGAGCTGCTTCTTCAAGACCTGTAGCAATAACCGTAATCTTACAGTAATCAGGTGTTGTCTCATCATACATTGCACCGAAAATAATATTTGCAGAATCACCTGCAAGTTCCTGCACGTATGTAGCAGCTTCGTTAGCCTCGATAAGGCTGATGTCACCGGAAATATTAATCATTACATGGCTTGCATTTTCAATGCTTGTCTCGAGAAGCGGACTTGTAGTTGCCTGCTTAACAGCATCCATACACTTATCATCACCTGTACCTGAACCGATACCGATGTGAGCGATGCCCTTGTCCTTCATTACTGTCTGTACATCTGCAAAGTCAAGGTTAATAAGACCGGAAACATTAATCAGGTCTGTAATACCCTGAACACCCTGCTGTAAAACTTCATCAGCTTTCTTAAGGGACTCAGGAATGGTTGTCCTTCTGTCAACAATTTCAAGAAGCTTATCGTTTGGAATGACAATGAGTGTATCAACTACCTGACGAAGTCTTTCGATTCCGCCAAGAGCATTAGTCATTCTCTGTTTTCCTTCAAATTTAAACGGTTTTGTAACGATACCTACTGTGAGTACACCCATCTGCTTAGCAAGAGAAGCAACAACAGGTGCAGCTCCGGTACCGGTTCCGCCACCCATACCACAGGTAACAAATACCATGTCGCTACCGCTGATTAATTCCTGTAATTCTTCAAGGTTCTCTTCTGCAGCCTTTTCACCAACCTCAGGTTGTGCACCTGCGCCGAGACCTTTTGTAAGTTTTTCTCCAATCTGAAGACACTGAGGTGCCTTACAATTTGTAAGATGCTGCTTATCTGTGTTTACACAAATAAAGTCAACACCTGCAATTCCTTCTTCAATCATTCTATTTACTGCATTATTACCTGCACCACCTACACCGATGACACGTATTTTTGCAGCTGATTCATTCTCATCTACCTTAATTTCAAGCAAAGCTGTTTCCTCCTTTTACGCTTTCCTAACTTCCTATCTAGTATCTTATTATCATTTAAAGAAATAATCAAGTGGAAATTTATATTTTTTGTTACTCTTTTTCATTTTATTTTGATTTTAAGCTCTTTTTTCCCAAAATACAGCATTCACAATCAAGAATTTTCCGGTAAACCATAATATAACTTAATCCGGTTTGTCAGTCACCTCTTCTCCATCATCCTCAGGTTCGGGATCGGTGCCATCTCCATCATCGGAATCCCCTCCACCCTGGCTGCTACCGTAATTTTCAATAAACTCTGCAGGTATTGTAGTATTTGAAGGTGTAAATTCAGACATATCGAGCCAGTAAATTGCAGTTTTTTCCTCAGCCGCCTTCAGTATATTCGGAATTGCCTGAATAACTGCATCATAACTGTCACGGTTCCCCAGATATATCTGATTTTTGTCCGTGCAATACAGGGTAATATTCCGGTTTCCATCAAAGTTTATAGTATCAACGTCCACCTCATACTTATTTATTAACTGGGTAACCTCCAAAATAACGTCAAACATTTCTTCAGCCTGTACTTCCAGTTTATGATTCATCGTTAAAGATGTATATTCCAATCCATCAATTCTCGGCACATTGTTTAACTGTTCTGAACGGCTTGAAACAATATATCCGTCTTTATCGAAATACAGATAATCTCCCATTTCATAAACACAGCCCACAATTTTTTTCTCATATACACGTATATTTATTGTGTCTGAACTTTCAAAACGAATAGTAATCTTATCTACAAAAGCCATCTCAGGTGTATCTGAAAAAATATAATGTAATCTGAAAAATACAGAGTACTTATCTAAAAATCCTGTTTGCAGTGCTTCCGTAATTTCTTCATCACTGTACCATGTATTTCCCGTTACATTTATTTGCTTAATCTTGCATTTCATTTCCAGAAAGGCAGCTAAAATAATAAACACCACCAATAATACCGAGAAAAATATAAGCAGCTTATATTTAAACGGCAACGTGGTTTCAAGTTCAATTATCTGACCCTCACCTTGTGTTTTCAATTGCTTCCTCCAGTCCTAAAAATCCAAGCATGGAAATATCTTTCAATATATTTTCGTAGCCCCTCTCGACCACATCAAAATTTGTAAGTTCAGCCCTTCCTTCACCACTCATCATGGCACCCAGCACTGCAGCTCCCCCACGCAAATCCGGTGCATACAGTCTGCAGTTTTTTAACCGGCTTACTCCTTTTATATAAGCTGTGTTTCCTTCAATGAAGATTTGTGCTCCCATTTCTTTTAACAGCATTGCAGTTTCAAATCTGGACTCAAAAATATTTTCAACTATAATGGATTCACCCTCGGAAACCGCCTCAAGTGCCAAAAGAAGTGACTGCAGGTCGGTAGGAAAACCGGGATAAAAATCTGTTTCAATCACTCCTGCCGAAACCGGTCTTCTGTCCATGGAAAGAGAAATAAAATTTTTCTCCACCACTATATCCGCTCCACTCTTTTTTAAAATTTCAATGAGGACATCAAGTTCATTTACAGGAGCATCATAAAGCTTTATATTACCCCTGCACATGCATCCATAAATCATATATGTTCCCGCAACAATACGGTCCGGAGCAAGCCTGTATTCACAGGAATGAAGCTTCTTTACGCCATTGATGATTATTTTATCATATTCCGGAATAAATTCAATATCTGCACCGGCTTTAACTAAAAATTCACACAGATGCAGGATTTCCGGTTCCCTGGCATATCCTTCTATCTCCGTTCTGCCCTCTGCAAGTACGGCAGATAAAACCGCACTTTCTGTTGCACCTACACTCTTTATGGGAAGTTTAATCTCACAGCCCTTCCAACAGGCAGCCCGATAGGCCAAAACATCGGATGCAGGCTGCTTCACTGCTCCAAACTGTCTGAATATTTTCTGATGCAGGTCTGTAGGGCGGTTTCCGATTTTACACCCCTTTGGAGCATCACAGAAACACGCTCCAAACCGTGCAAGCAAAGGTCCGCAGTAGAGAATGGAACTTCTGCCTCCTCCGTGACAACATGTCAAAGTAAATTTATTTAAATTTTCGGTGTTTATAATTAAAGAATTTCCAAGTCTTTTTACTTCTGCCCCAAGACATTTAAGCATATCAACGGAGCCCCGTACATCAGAAATATCCGGTACATTATGCAGTGTTACAGTTCCATGAAACAGAATTGAAGCTGCAAGACAGGGAATGGCCAAATTTTTTGACCCCTGAATTACAACTTCTCCATTAAGCCTGCTTCCGCCATTTACAATAACACTTTTCATTCACGTCTCCGCGATTTTTTAATATTATATGTAAGTTTATGTCAGATGTGATTAGTTGTCATATTCAATTTTTCCGGATACATTTAGTACAATACCCATTTCCATCAAAATTACTATCAGAGATGTACCACCGTAACTTATAAAAGGCAGGGTAACACCTGTAGAAGGGACAGTATTGGTAACTACGGCAATATTTAAAATAACCTGTAAGGCAATATGTGCAAATACACCTGTACAAAGCAGCGAACCGAACAAATCCGGAGCATTTACTATAATTTTAAATATTCTCCATAATAAGAGCAAATATACCGTTAGCAGTATGATAACACCCAATATTCCCAATTCCTCACAAATAACGGAGAAAATCATATCTGTATGTACCTCAGGAATATATCCCATTTTCTGTACACTGTTTCCAAGACCTTTACCAAACCAGCCTCCGGAACAAATTGCATACAGACCCTGTAAAATCTGATATCCCTCATTTTCAACATCCAGCCACTGCGTTATACGGTCTGCACGGTATCCTACTGAAAAAACAGCCAGAATGGCACACCCTAAAAATACAAAAAACGATATAAAGAAATATCCCCACTTACGACTTGCCACAAAGAAAACAATAAATGAAATACCAATCATAATGATAGCGGTTGAAAGGTTCTCAACAAGTACAAGTCCTGCCAGAACAAGTACATACAGCATTCGAAAAACAAAACCCGCAAAGCTGTCAAGAATTCTCGGTCTGAGCTGTATCAGAAAGGCTACCATGATAATAATACAAAACTTTGATACTTCCGAAGGCTGAAAACGTCCTATTATAGGAAGCTGAATCCATCTTGTAGAACCATTAGAAGAGCTGCCTACAATAAATACTGCAATTTGCAGAACCACACACACCCAATACAACACAACAACAGGGCGTATCTTAAATTTTGTTGTAATGAACCAATGATAGTCTAACTTACTCAGGATAAACATTAAAACAAGTCCAAGTGCTGCCATAAGAGCCTGCCTTTTAAGATAATAGGTGGCTTCCACCCCATATTTTACTGCAGTATATGCACTTGCACTGCACACCATTATAAGACCGAAACACAAAAGCAGACCTACAAGGACAAGCAATGTGTAGTCATAATGATTATTAATATTTTTATTTTTGACAACCTTTAATTTGTCCCGGTCCATATTAATCCTCCGCTTCATAATGGTTCATCGCCAAGCTGCAATATATCTTGTGTTTTTAATCAGGCAGTTTTCTAACAAGCTCCTTGAAAATTCTGCCTCGCTCTTCATAGTTAGCAAACATACCCCAGCTTGCACAGCACGGTGAAAGCAGAACTGCTTCTCCCGGCACTGCGTTTTTATAACAGAAATCTACAGCCTCATCCATACTGTTTACGAAAACATAGTCTTTAAAGCCCATTTTTTCTGCAGTGGCAGCAATCTTTTCAGCTGTCTGACCCATGAGCACCAGATATTTAATTTTGCCTTCAAAGGTCTGAATCCACTCTTGGTATTCAGAGCCTTTATCGTAGCCTCCGCCAATGAGTATTGTAGGAACAGTCATGGCTTTAACAGCCTGAATGGACGCATCCGGATTGGTTCCCTTTGAATCATTATAATATTTTACACCGTTCTTTGTTGCAGTATATTCAATTCTGTGTTCTACTGCCACAAAACTTTTCAGTGCCTTTCTGATGTTATCAAGAGTCACTCCCATTGCCATTGCACCTGCAATGGCTGCCATGGCATTTTCATAGTTATGTCTGCCGATAATATTCAAATCATGTATGGAACAGATAGTGGTATCAACACCCTGCTGTCTGCTTATAATATTATCATTTATGAGAAACAGACCTTCCTCCAGTTCTCTTACGGAAGAAAACCATATTACCTTTGCCACAGACTGTTCTCCCAGACTGCGCAGTCTTTCATCTTCATAATTCAACACACAGGTTTCATCCGGTGTCTGGTTTTTCATTATATTAGCCTTTGCCAGAGTATAATTTTCCATTGTATGGTGCCTGTTCAGGTGATCCGGAGTTATATTCAGAATCATACTTACCTGTGGATGGAAGGCATCAATTGATTCCAGCTGAAAGCTGCTCATTTCTGCAACAGTCACGCTGTCCTCCTTCATTTCAGGGGCCATACAGGTGTATGGAATTCCTATATTTCCTACAACAAAAACACTCTCATACTGTGTTTTCATTATTTCTCCCAAAAGAGCTGTTGTAGTGGTTTTTCCGTTGGTTCCCGTTACGGCTGCAAGTCTGCCTTTAGCAAATCTGTACCCAAGCTCTGCCTCTCCCCATATGGTAACATCTCTTGCCTTAAGTTTTTCAACAAAAGGCAGGTCTGTAGGAACACCCGGACTGATAACCAACAGGTCAGCTTGAGAAATTTCCTCCTCAGGAAGTTCACCTAAAATGATTTTTCCTTGAAAATTATCCGGAAGACTGCTTTTTAATTTTTCCGCATCAAGTTTATCATTTCCGTCATAAAGAATAATATCTTTACTTTCTCCGGCAAGCAGCTTTGCAGCAGCAATTCCGCTTTTTCCTGCACCGGCTATAATTATCTTCTTTCCTGTATACTCCACAATATCCTCCATTTCCAGAACCGGGATTACTTTCTTTTTTGAATCAAGTAGTTTATCCTGTTTTTCATTTTCTGAGCCAGTTAATTTATCCTGTTTTTTCTATTCCCATATAAGGTAAAATATTCTTAAAAATCTGTGCCGCAACAGGTGCGGCTATGGTTCCGCCGTAATATATTCCCTGTGGCTCATCTATCATAACAAAAGTTAATACCTGGGGATTATCTGCAGGCGCAAACCCAACGAATGATGCAATATATTTATTTTCGCTTCGAGGAAGCTTTTCACTGGTAGCAGTTTTTCCACCAATTAAATAACCTTCAACAGAAGCCTTATTTCCGGTTCCGTTATCAACTACATTTAACAGAAGTTCCCTCATTGTTTCAGAGATTTCTTCCGAAATCACATTCTCTTCTGTGGGAAATGTTAGGGATACCACATTAGTGGTTTCTGCATCTGAATAAGCTAAGCCTACATGAGGAGTTACGAGTTTTCCTCCGTTAATCACACAGCTTACCGCTCTTACGAGCTGTAATGGTGTAATCTGAAATGACTGTCCAAAGGACATGGTGGCCAGCTCTACTTCTCCCACATTATCAATATTATGCATGATGGAATTGGCTTCACCCGGAAGGTCAATTCCGGTACGCTCCATCAGACCAAACTTTTCGTAATAGTTATACATGCGTTCGGTTCCGACTCTCTGCCCTATATCCATAAGTGCCACGTTACATGATTTTGCCAGAGCATCCGCAAAGCTTACCGCCCCATGTCCTCCACGTTCGTGACAATGAATTCTTCTGTCTGCAACTATTTTATAGCCCGGACAGTAAAAGCCATCTGACAAACTGCATATTCCATCAGAAAGTGCAGCCGTCGTAGTAACAATTTTAAAGGATGAACCCGGCTCATAAGTATCGGATACCAGAGGATTTCTCCACATTTCGTTAAGTTCATCCATGTCTGTGCCGGTTGTTCCGTCATAAAGTACAAAAGGATTTAAATTGTTATATTCAGGAACCGTTGTCATTCCGTATATTTCTCCGTTTTGCGGATTCATAACCAAAATGCTTACACTTTTTCCTCCTGTAACCAGAAGTGTATTATATGCAACATCGTTAATGTATTTCTGGATGTTATAGTCAACAGTCAGATATAGATTATCTCCTGCTACCGGCAAATCTCTTGTTTCTTCCGCATCTGCCAGTTCCACTCCTGCAGCATCGGTAAAAGTAAGAATTGCCCCGTCTTCTCCCTGCAGAAGCTCATCATAGGTAGTTTCCAGACCAACAACACCCTGATTATCAGAACCGGTAAATCCTAAAAGTCTGCTCATTATGTCCGGATAAGGATAATACCTGCGATAATCCGTGTCAACCTTAACCCCGTCCAAACCGGCTGATTTTATTTTTTCCCCTTTTTCCAATGAAACATTGGTTTTAATAATTTCTATAGAAGACTTTTTTGTAACTCTTTTTCTGACAGACTCAGAATCCATTTCAAGAATATCAGAAATAGTTTCTACAATTTGTTCTTCATCTGTAATCTGACTGTGTATTACAGAAACGGTACAAACAGGTATGTTATCCGCAAGAACCACTCCGTTACGGTCGTAAATGATTCCTCTGGCCGCCTTAACACGACGTTCCCTTTGCTCCATCTCCAATGCCAGTTCATCAAATCGTGTGCCGAACAGTACAAGAAATATTACTCTGAAAACCAGTCCTGCCAGAAGCATTGCGCTTACAACAAACAGAATAAAGGCTTTTCTTTTTTGATAAATTTTTAATCTCTGCATCACAAAACGAGAATGCTTTTCTTGTATTTTATGATGTTTGAGAACAAATTAGTATATAAAAACCAAAGATAACCAACTGCCCTTAGGCGGTGGGATTAGCTTTGAAGCGGTGCAGGGTTAATCGTACTGCTAATTAGTATCTTCGTCACCTTCTGTACCGTCACCTTCTGTACCGTCACCCTCTGTACCGTCAGCTTCCGTTTGTCCATCCGGATTTTCTGTAACATCAAGTCCATCATTAACTTCATCAAACTCGCCAACATGATAATCAATATCGCCTTCTTCAGGGTAAATACCCATGTGAGGCAATACACGCGAAAGAATATCGCTGGTCATTTTTGTAGCAAGTTTGCTGGTGTTAAAATAAGTCGGATCGTCAATCTGGTCGATAACAACATAGCATACCAGTTCCGGATCATTGGCCGGAACGCTTCCTATAAAGGAGACTACGAAAAGATTATCCTCACGATTTCCTTTCTGTGCAGTTCCGGTTTTTCCGCCCACGCGGTAACCTTCAACGCTTGCCGCAGAGGCTGTACCATTTACAACTACCGACTCAGTTGCTTCTTTCATGTAATCACTTGTTTCCTTGGAAACAGTAAGCTTCATAAGGGTATCATCAGCAGAGTAAACACTGATACCGTTAGAATCTATTACCTGGCTGACAACATGAGGCCGATAATAATAGCCGCCGTTTACAAGAGAGGAATACGCTGCAACCATCTGAACCATTGTTACATTGAAGGACTGTCCGAATGTGCTTGTTGCAAGTTCAGCTTCTCCCATTGCATCATCTGCCAGAAGAATACCTGAAGCCTCTCCCGGAAGGTCAATACCGGTCTTTTGTCCATAGTTAAACAGCTTCTGATACTTCAAAAAGCTGTCCTTGCCCATTTTCTCACCAATCTGGATTAAAGCAGCATTACAGGATTTTTCTATTGCCTGTGTCAGATTAAGCTCTCCATGCCCGTTTCTGTTACTGCATCGGATTCTCCAGATTCCCACCTGCATTGCTCCTGAACAATAATAATCAGCCGAATCAGAAACCTCAACCGCTCCTTCTTCCAAGGCACCTGCTACGGTTATAAGTTTATATGTGGAACCCGGCTCATAGGTGTCACACACTGCGTAATTTCGCCACATATCATTAAGAGCCTTGCTCTTGGCTGTATCATCCATTTCAGCCAGTTCTTCAGGAGTATATATGCCGGACAAATCTCTTGGATTATTTAAATCATATCCTGTATTTGATGCCATGGCATAGATTTCACCGGAGTTTGGATCTGCAAGAATAACGGAAATATTTTTTACTGAATATTCCGCTTTGAATTTTTCTATCTCATCTTCCACCACAGTCTGGCAAAAACTGTCAATGGTTGAAACCACTGTTGCACCATCAACTGCCGGTATTTCTGTTTTCACAAGATTTAACTGATTGTCGTAATAACCGTAGGTACGTCCGTCAGTACCATTAAGATAATCATTATAGGTCTGCTCAATTCCATATGTTCCCACATTTCCGGCATTTGTATAGCCTATTACGTGGGAAGCCAGACTTTCATACGGGTATACACGCTTATACTCCAATTCAAACCATACACCTTTTATTTTGTCATTTTCTTTTTCAAGGTTTTTGAATTTACTTACTTCTTCATAACCAAGCCCCTTACCTTCTTTAATAACAAAATAAGAGCGGTCTTTATTTTCCATAAGATCCGCGTAAAGTTCATCATAGTTTAACCCAAATGTCTGAGTAAGTGCTTCAAGCGTAGGTTTTACATACTGAAGATCCCCACCATTGTAAAGTAATGCCGGGTCCAGAATCAGGTTATAAACCTCTACACTATAAGCCAGTTCCAGGCCATTACGGTCTGTAATAGTTCCTCTCTGATATGGTACAACAGAACCAGAATAGGATAAATGACTTAAGACCGCATTGGAATACTTCTCTCCTTTCGTAATGTAAAGGAAAACAATGCGGCCTAATAAAAATACCATCAGTAATATAAACACAATGAAAACCACCGTGCATTTCAACTGCATGGTTCTGGTAAATACTTTTACTTTTTTTGTTCTTTTCTCACTGGACTGTCTGTTTGCCATGATAATCCTCTCGCTGCCCGCTCCGTTTATTCCTCCGGCACCGTTGTATACTGTCTTACATACCCCTCTTCCTGATAATCATAGGTTACAATCTGGTTTTCATCCGGAAAAACCATGCCAAGCTCACCTACTGCAACTTCATAGACATGTCCGATGTCTACAGAATTGTCAATTGCATTGTAAGCTTCGTCATTCATGCTCTTTAATTCCTTATATGAGGAATTAAGGGCTGATACTTCTTTTTTAACCTCTGTAATCTGAGATGAAACTACAAGATATTGTAGACCAAACGTTGCCAGACATACTAAAGCTAATGATAACACTACTACAGACACAAAGTCAATTCCGGAATGCAAATGTGTTGCAGCCTGTTCATTATTTCTTGAATTACGTTCTGTCTTTTTGTAAATCTGCTCCAGTCTTTCCTGTCTTTTTTCTTCCTCGACACTATATTTTCTGGCAAGATTGTCGTAATTATATGTATTTCTGTATTTTCTTTCAGTCGCCATGATAATACACCCTCCTAAAACTTAACCCTTCTCATATTTTTTCAAAAATTCGTAATTTAGCGCTTTTGGATCTTGAATTTTCTTCTAGTTCCTTTTCAGATGGAACAATAGGTTTTCTTGTAATAACTTTTCCTTTGCTTACAGCTCCACAGGTACAAACCGGAAAACCGGGTGGGCACACGCATGGATTTTCAAACTTCTTGAATGCTGTTTTAACAATTCTGTCTTCCAGGGAATGGAATGTAATAATGCAGAGCCTTCCTCCGGGTGCAAGCAGTTCAACCATGTCTTCCAACGTATTCTTCAAAACATCCAGTTCTCGGTTCAGTTCTATTCTTATTGCCTGAAATGTCTGCTTCGCCGGATGGCCTTTTCCTGCTCTCACCCGTGCAGGTATCGCGCCCTTGATAATTTCTGCCAGCTCTGTTGTAGTCTTAATTTCTTTTTTGCTGCGGGCTGTCACTATATGCTTGGCAATGTTCTTGGCAAAAGAATCTTCTCCATAATCTCTGATAATACGATACAGTTCTGCTTCACTGTAACCGTTTACAATGTCATATGCCGTAATGTCCATTCTGGAATCCATCCGCATGTCAAGAGGTGCCTCCAATTTATATGAGAAACCTCTCTCTGCCGTATCCAGCTGATAGGAGGAAACTCCAAGATCCAGAAGTATTCCGTCTGTTCTCTTGATTCCAAGACGGTTAACCACCTCTTTCATGTCCTCATAATTACTTCTGATTACGGTTAATTTGTCACCAAATTCTTCCAGCCTTCTGGATGCTGCAATAATCGCATCACTGTCCTGGTCGATTCCAATGTATTTTCCCTTCTCACCAAGTCTCGACAGAACCTCATAGGCATGTCCGCCTCCTCCAAGAGTTCCATCTACATAAATCCCATCCGGTTTTACACAAAGCCCGTCCACGGTTTCGTAAAGCATTACGGAATAATGATTGAAGTTGTTTTTATTCTCTTCGTTCATGCTTTTTCTCCAATCCATTATTTTTAAAAGCTGATTCCGTACTCTGTCAGACTTTCTGCAATATCTTCAATACTTGAGAAATCATTAGCCTCATCAAATCTTGCCTTATCCCAAAGCTCAATCTTGTTACCGACTCCTACAAATACCGCGTCTTTTGTTAACCCCGCTGCTTTTCTTAAATCACTGTTGATTAGTATTCTCCCCTGCTTGTCTATTTCACATTCAGAAGAATTGGCCAGCATGGCTCTTCTGAGCTTTCTGGCTCTTATATCAGTGCCCGGAAGTTTGTTTAATTCTTCAATGAACTGCTCCCATCTTTCCATTGTGAAAATGTACAAGCAGCCATCCATTCCGATGCAAATCTGGAAAATATCCCCAAGATACTTTTTAAATTTAGCAGGCACAATAATACGACCCTTGGTATCAAGAGTATGGTTATATTTGCCTGTAAACATAGCATCCATGATTTGCTCCTTTCCGGAAAATTAAAGCAATTATTGTAAATTTTACACCATTTTAGTGCACTTTCCACCACTTCACTCCACTTTGTCTCCAATTCTATACCAAAACAATATAAAATGCAAGTACAAAATATTGAAAAAAAACATTAAAAAAACGGCCGAAACCATTAGTTTCGACCGTCAAATACAAGATTTTGTATCACTGTATAAATATTAAGTAAAAAAACTACAAAATAGAGTTAAAAAATTTTTTTCACATTTCTTTTTCTGTGGTGGTGTGAAGTGGTTTCTTTTTTCTCAGATAAACAATTCCCACAACAGCACCAATAAACATAATTGCCGCCAAAACCTGGGAAACTGCTATACCTGTCCCCCACAACAGAAGCTGATCAGAACGTAATCCTTCAATAAAGAATCTAATTAACCCATATCCTCCCACATACATTAAAAACAACTCGCCGTCGGCTTTTTTATGTCTTGTATATGCCATGATTATGCACAGGAGAATCAGGTTAAAAAAAGATTCATACAGAAATGTAGGATGAACACTAATATAAGTTGCTCCATCAATAACCACCGCATTATTTCTAATTTCAAGCACCTTTTCAAGTGCCGCAGTTTTTCCTGCATATTCCTCTCTTACAAGCTCTTCGGAATAGGCCGGATTAAACATCCATGAAGTTTCCTTTACATCCACCAGCATTCTGAAAATACCATCAGTATAGGAACCAAAAGCCTCCCTGTTAAAGAAGTTGCCCCATCTGCCAATAATCTGACCTGTAAGAAGTCCCACACAGGCCGTATCTGCAAACAGTCTGAAACTAAGTTTATTTAATCTGGTATAGACAATAGCGCTTGCTACTCCACCTATTACACCACCATATATTGCCAGTCCGCCGGTACGGAGATTAAAAATCTGAAGAGGGTTTGATGCAAAATCCTCCCATTTAAAGGCAACATAATATAGTCTTGCACATATAACGGATATAATAATTGCAATAACGGCGAAATCAAGGTACTGTTCCGGATTCTGCTTGGTACGTCTTGCCTGAAAATCCGCTACCAGATAACCAAGAATCATTGCAATTCCGATACAGATACCATAATAAGCAACTTTAAACCCAAAAATTTCTATTCCGTTCCCCACATTTTCCAAGGTAATCCCAAGTCCAGGGAACATTATGTCCGTATTACCACTTAAAAAAAACATTATTTCCTCCGATACAATAAGGCATACTCCGAAACTTATCGAAAAGTATGCCTTAAAACATTACACGTTAAATCTGAATAATACAACGTCTCCGTCAGCAACCACATATTCCTTGCCTTCAGAACGAACAAGTCCTTTTTCCTTTGCCTGGTTAAATCCACCACAGGCAACCAAATTATCATAGCTTACAATTTCTGCACGGATAAATCCTTTTTCAAAATCACTGTGAATTTTTCCGGCAGCCTGTGGAGCCTTGGTTCCTTTTGTAATGGTCCATGCCTTTGTCTCCTTCGGTCCGGCTGTCAGATAACTGATTAAACCAAGAAGAGAATAACTGGCTTTGATTAACTTTGAAAGACCTGATTCGGAAACTCCCAGATCCTCCAGAAATTCAGCCTTTTCTTCATCGTCAAGTTCTGCAATTTCAGCTTCAATTTCCGCACTGATTACGAATGCCTCAGCGCCATCATTTGCAGCATATTCTCTTACCTTTTGTACATAAGGATTTGAAGCACCATCATCTGCAAGGTCATCTTCCTTTACATTTGCGGCAAAAATAACCTTTTTAGAAGTAAGTAGTCCATAGCTTTCAATCAGTGCAGCTTCTTCTTCATCCTCCGGTTCAAAAGATTTTGCCTGTTTTCCGTCTTCAAGATGTGCTTTAAGCTTTTCACATAAATCATATTCCTTTGCAAGCGCCTTGTCATTATTCTTAGCTCTTGCCACTCTGGAAATTCTTCTTTCAAGCATTTCTATATCAGAAAAAACAAGTTCCAGAGTTATGGTTTCTATATCCCTGATTGGATCAATTGAGCCATCAACATGTACTATGTTGGAATCTTCAAAACATCTTACTACATGTACAATTGCATCACACTCACGAATATGTGAAAGGAACTGGTTACCAAGACCTTCTCCCTTGCTTGCTCCCTTTACAAGCCCTGCAATATCAACGAATTCAATAACTGCAGGTACTATTTTTTCGGAATTATACATTTCTCCGAGTACATTCAGTCTTTCATCAGGAACAGTTACAACGCCTACATTAGGATCAATTGTACAGAAAGGGTAATTGGCCATTTCTGCTCCTGCCTTTGTCAGCGAATTAAAAAGTGTACTTTTTCCAACATTCGGAAGTCCAACGATTCCAAGCTTCATTTTAAATAATTGCCTCCTGTATTATCCTTACGTTTATTTACATTTTTCCAAAAATATCTTAACGTTATCTTCTATATCACCTTTAAATACTGCACTTCCGGAAACAAGAACATCTGCACCTGCCTCAAGAACCTGTGCTGCATTTTCCAGGGTAATGCCACCATCAACTTCGATTTCAGGTGGATTTTCCAGTTTTGCAGTCATCTGTTTTAATTCATGTAAACGTTCATAGGTCTGTTCCATAAATTTCTGTCCGCCAAAGCCCGGTTCAACAGACATAATCAAAATCAGATCAACTTTGTCGAGATAAGGTGCCAGTACACTGACCGGAGTTGCCGGTTTTATGGTTAATCCCACTTTTTTACCATAGAATCTGATTTGTTCAAACACTGCGTTTAAATCCTCGCAGGCTTCATAGTGAACGTTTATCAAATCAGCTCCGCTCTCTGCAAACTCTTTTACATAACGGATTGGATCCTGAATCATTAAATGCACGTCAAAAAACATTCCTGTTTCCTTACGTATTGATTTAATTAATGGCATTCCAAAGGATATGCTGGGCACAAAAAGCCCGTCCATAACATCTACATGCAGATAATCGGCTCCGGCTTTTTCAAGTGCTGCTATCTGTTCACCAAGCCGGTTGAAATCAGCTGCCAGAATCGATGGAGATAATTTTCCCATACTCCGCCTCTTTCTTATCAGTATTTTTTTCTACCTGCTGCTTCCGCATACAGCTTGCAGTAATTATCATACCGCTCTTTAGCGATAAGACCTTCTGCAAGAGCATTTTTTACCGCACAATCAGGCTCCTTAATATGGGAACAGCCCACGAATCTGCACTGATCCTCATATTTTACAAATTCCGGATAATATTGCCACAAATCCCCGGCTTCAACATCTTCAACATAAAGACTTGAAAATCCCGGAGTATCAAGCAAATAAGTTCCCGGCGAAAGATAAACTAGTTCTGTGTGCCTTGTTGTGTGTTTTCCACGTTTGATTTTTTCACTTACAGCACCTGTTTCCATTGCTGCTGCCGGCTGAAGATGATTCATAACAGTGGATTTTCCAACCCCGCTGGGACCTGCAAGAACAGTAGTTTTTCCGTCTAACTGTCTGCGGATTTCCTCCACTCCTATGCCCATAACGGCATTTGCAGTAAGAACGGAATATCCTGCTTTTTCATAAATCTGACGGAGGCAAGCAGTTTCGCTTTCCTCCGCCAGGTCTGTTTTATTAAAAACAATGATAACAGGCACCTGCTGTTTTTCCATCAAAATCAGGAAACGGTCAAGCAGATTAAGATGAGGCTCAGGCTGGGCAACTGCAAAAATCACCACTGCCTGATCCACATTGGCAACAGCCGGACGAAGCAGTTGATTTTTTCTGGAATTAATTGACTCAATGTTTCCCAGCTTGTTCTCATCATCTATGATTTGTAAAACAACGGAGTCACCCACAAGAGGTTTAATCTTCTGATTTCTGAAAAGCCCTTTAGCCTTACATTCAATAACTCCTTTGTTTTCCACATAAACATAGTAAAATCCGGCTATTCCCTTTATTATTCGTCCGTTTACGGTTTCACTCATAAATATACTCTTATTAATTATGAATTCCTACAAAAAATTTTATTCTGTTCCTTCCTCACCCGGGTCCTCAGTAATGATCGGTTCAGGCTCTTCGGTGATTTCCGGTTCCGGTGTCGGAGTCGGTGTATTCTCAGGTGTCGGAGTCGGTGTGGAAGTTGCCACCGGTTCTTTTCCCTTGGATATAGTCAGGGTAATGGTTGAACCTCTGTCTGCAGTAGAATCAGACGATACACTCTGTGAAATTACAAGACCGCTGTTTACTGTGTCAGAATACTCAGCTTTAATTTCAACCTTAAATCCTTTAGAAGTAAGAGCCTTTTCAGCATCGGCCTGGGCAATATTCTTTACATCAGGTACAGTTACGATTTCAGAGGAAAGATAAACTGTTATCTCATCACCCTTATTGATTTTCTCACCTACGGCAGGTTCTGTTCTTACAACAACTCCGGCCTGTTCTGTACTGTAATCATTTTCCAGATCATATTCGAACTTAAAGGTAAAGGAATCTCCATACTGAGTTTCCACCATTGATTTACTGAAAGCAGATGATGTGAGATCCGGTACTGTAAGCTGTTCCGGTCCTATACTGTAGGTAAGAACAATGTGTTCATCAAGGGCAATAAGCTCGCCTTCCTTTACACTCTGTTCAATAACGGTATTGAGTGGTTCATCAGTATGTTCTTCACTAGGTTCAAATGATACGGTAATATCAGGTGACAGCTGTGTTGTCAGCAATGTCTTTGCTTCCTGATAGTTAAGTCCGGTAACATCAATCATGATTACCTGATCAATTGGCTTTGCACCTTTACTGATTACAACAATCAGGTTGTTTGATTCATAGTAAAGACTTACAATGTGATCCATGTCAACATTTTCATTAAACTCATATCTGGTGCTGAAATCTCCGATATTGTAATCATTTTTCAGTCTCTCTGTTAACTGTTCAAGAGTATAATCTCCGTTAAGCAGTTTATTAATATCTGCATTGGTAAGTTTAACAACCTCTTCCTGTGCCGGATCGTTGTTATTATTTCCAAAAACATTCAGGTTTTTTACCACAAAGAAGATGATCACAGCAAGGAAAAGTGCAACTAAAACAATACTTCCAATCACAATGATTTTTTCAGTCTTGGAATTTACGGAATCAAGTTCATCATCTTCATCATCTTCCAGCTGTTCATAGTCATCTTCATCAAAATCCTGATCTGCATGAGACTGACTCTTTATAGTTTCCATTTCTTCCCTTGTCATGTTAATGGTCGGGGAATCATTAACCACTGCCGAACTCATTTTTACGAAATCGCCGGTAGGATTTAAAATTGCAGCCTTTAAGTCTCTGATAAGTTCGGATGCAGAGAAATATCTTCTTTCCGGTTTCTTCTGCATACACTTTACAACAATCTTTTCAATGGAAGGTGTAACGTCCGGATTAAGTTCATGAAGCGGAGTTGCCTCACCCTGAATGTGAAGAAGTGCAACAGAAACGTTATTATCTCCGGTAAACGGTACCTTTCCTGCAAGCATTTCATATATTGTTACACCCAGAGAATAGATGTCACTTCTTTCATCGCTGAAGCCACCTCTTGCCTGTTCCGGTGATAAATAATGAACAGAGCCGACAGGAGCCTGGTTAATGGTGTTTGTACTGGTTCCGAATGTTGCTCTTGCAATACCGAAATCTGTTACCTTTACTTTTCCTTCTCTGGAAATAATAATATTCTGTGGCTTAATGTCACGATGAACCACATGATTTGCATGTGCCGCATCAAGACCCTGGGCAATCTGAATTGCTATACCTACAGCTTCCTTAACCTCAAGCCTACCCTTCTTTTCAATAAACCTTTTCAGAGTAATTCCCTCAATAAGTTCCATTACTATGTAGTAGAGGTCACCATCATTTCCTACATCGTAAACACTTACAATGTTCGGATGAGTAAGTCCTGCACAGGACTGAGCCTCCTGACGAAACTTCTCCACGATTTTGTGATCTCCGGCAAAACTCTGTTTTAAAATTTTGATTGCAACAAAGCGATTAAGTCTGTGATCCTTTGCCTTGTACACATCTGCACTTCCACCCGAACCGATATTCGCGATTATTTCATAACGCTCACTAATAAACAATCCCGATCTCACAGCCATATTTGTACACGTCCTTTCCGGCTATTCGCCTGTTTAAATCTTTTCAGATTTTAATTAGTATTAATGTAATATTGTCTTTACCGCCATTTTCATTGGCAAGTACAATCATTTTTTCGGCAATATCACTTACTTCCTCATATTCATTGACGACTTTTAACATTTCAGATTCATCAAGCATATCAGAAAGTCCGTCAGAACACAACAGGCAATAATTACCTGGTTTTACTCTGACTCTGTAAAAGTCAGGAGAAACAACATTTCTTGTACTGATCGCCCGAAGGACAACATTCTTCTGCGGATGAAATCTTGCTTCTTCTTTTTTTATTTCCCCATTGCGCACCATCTCTGCTACGAGTGAATGATCCCTGGTTATCTGTTTTACGGAATCATCATCTATTAAGTATAACCTACTATCCCCTATATTTGCAACAAGAAGATTATTATCTTCATCTATGGAAGCAAGTACAAAGGTGGTTCCCATGCCTTCAAGCTCTTTCATGTTCATGGCTTTTGCAATTAATTCTTCATTACTCTGCTTAATTGACTCTTCAATTGCCTGAATCGGTGTACGCTGTGAACTGGTACGCATATGTGTAACAAAGCTGTCTACCACAGTTCTTGAAGCGATGTCTCCTGCATTATGTCCGCCCATACCGTCTGCTACAATAAAACAGTTTGGCAGCAATCCGATGGGTTCCTCACTGCAGAGAAAAGCGTCCTGATTCATAGTCCTTTTTATTCCTGTATCAGTTACTGCATATGCTTTCATGAGTTCCTTCTCCTTTCCTGTTCTCTTCATAACTTCTTCTCAACTGCCCACAGGCAGCATCAATATCCGCTCCCATTTCTCTTCTTATAGTAACATTTATTCCTTTTTTTTCAAGCATTTGTTGAAATTGTAATACATTTGTAATTTCTGAGCGCCTAAAGTCACGCTCCTTTATAGGATTTACCGGTATGAGATTTACATGGGCATTACAATTTTTTAAAAGAGCAGCCAACCCGGTGGCATCCGCCTCTGAATCATTAACACCCTTTATCAGACTGTATTCAAAGCTCAGCCTCCTGCCGGTTTTCTTAAAATATACATTGCACGCATCCAAAAGTTCTTTTATTGGATAGCTTTTTGCCACAGGCATAATCTCTTTGCGCTTATCATCATTGTATGCATGAAGCGAAATTGCCAGTGTAATATTAAGTTTTAAATCTGCCAGTTTAAGTATACCCGGCACAAGTCCGCAGGTTGAAAGAGTTATGTTTCTCTGACTTATATTTAGTCCATTTTCATCGGAAATCATTGAAATAAAACGAACTACAGTATCAAAATTGTCCAGAGGTTCTCCACTACCCATAATAACCACATTTGAAACCCTTTCCCCTGTTTCCCTGGTAATGGCATATACCTGTTCAAGCATTTCACCCGGAGTCAGATTTCTGACCAGTCCTCCTATGGTAGAAGCACAGAAACGGCAACCCATTCTACAGCCCATCTGCGAACTGATGCACACTGAATTTCCATGTTTGTATTTCATCCAGACGCTTTCGATTGCGTTTCCATCCTTTAATCCAAAAAGAAATTTTTTGGTATCTCCCTTTTTTGACTCAAGACAGGCAAGCACCTTTAAATCTGTATATTCAGTATTGTTTTTCAGAAACTCTCGCATGTTTCCCGGAATGTTATTCATTTCGTCATAGCCACGTACCAGCTGTACATGCATCCACCGGTACAACTGCTCTGCACGATATTTCGGAAAGCCGTTTGAAACAACATATTCGGTCAGTTCCGTCTTGTTCAGTGATTTAATATCCGTCATGGAAATCTCAATTCTCCATTCTATAATCTTAACCGCCCTTCTGCGGCTAATCCTTTATATTACTGTTTTGCCTGCTTCTTTCGAAACAGGGCGATATAAAATCCATCATGTCTCTCATCCGGAAGCAGTTGCAGCCGGTTCGGAGCCTTCAGGTATTGTTTAAATACATCACTTATTCTGTCTTCAAAACCATATGGTTCAAAGCCAAGCTCAGAAATATAATCTGCATTGGCTTCATTTTCTGCCTTTGCCACAGTACATGTACTGTATGCAAGAAAACCTCCCGGTTTAACATAGGAAACTGCATTTTTTAGAATTTCCCTCTGCAGCACCGCCAGACTTTCAATATCCTCAGGCTTTGTCTTATATTTAATATCAGGCTTTCTGCCAATAACCCCAAGTCCGGAGCAGGGAAGATCTGCAATGACAAGATCATATTTTTCTACATCATCTTTATTTTCTACCGTTGCATCTGCCACACGGGTATTTACATTATTAATACCTGTTCTTATTATGGTTTCATGAATTAATTCCACTTTGTTTTCTGTCAAATCTCCTGCCGTTACCCTGCAATCGGGAAATCTGTCAGCACAGTGTATTGTTTTACCACCCGGAGCCGCACACAAGTCCAGAATTTCACCGGAAATCATTTCCGGCAGAAGCTCTACAGCCAGCATTGAACTTAAATCCTGTACAATAATATATCCTTTTTTATAGGCTTCCAGTGATGCAACGTGACATGGACTCAATATTTTATATCCACTTTCCACATCATTTATTTTTTCTATTTCAACGCTATCAGTTTCAAAGGTTTCAAACAACTGCTGCTCACTAATTTTCTGTCTCAATCTATATATCGTAAGTGGTTTTCTGTCAAAAGAAGAAGACAGAAGCTTTTCCGCTCTTTCCTCACCACATTCATTACAATAATGAGAAACCAGCCACTGAGGGCATGAATAACGGATACTGAGTTTTTCGGTAATATTGAGATTTTCAAGTTCACTGTCAAGAAATGCTTCAACGTCGGGAATATTACGAAACATTCCTCTCAACACACCATTTACAAAACCTTTAAGTCCTGAAAAACCTCTTTTACATGCCAGCTTTACTGTTTCATTGCAGGCTGCTGATTTCGGAACCGACATATAGTAAGCCTGATAAACGCCCATTGCAAGCATAATCCGAAGTGCCGGTTTGATTTTTCCCACCGGTCTTCCCGCCTGTTTTTCTATAAGGTACATAAGTGTAAGATAGCGCTCATTTACCCCATTTACAAGTCCGGCTACAAAGGACTTGTTTATTTCAGGATACTTTTTATCACAGCTATCCAGCGCATTTTTCAATGTAATATGGCTTAGTTCACCATCAACATGGATACGATAAAGTGTATCATAGCAAAGTTCACGCTCAGTCATGCTGCCCCCCTTAAAGGTTCTGCTTATATTACTCAAAACGTTTTCCGTACAGGTCGTTACCTCTTAAAAACTCTCCTGCCGTCATGGCACGTTTTCCTTCCGCCTGTAAAGAAAGTACTCTTAATCCACCTGTTCCGGCTGCAATATAAAAGCCCTCTTTATCAATGCCGTAAACCTCTCCCGGTTTATAACCGGAATTATGGTCGGTCACCATACAATCCCATATTTTAATCATTTTGCCGTCAAGGAAAGTATATGCACTTGGCCACGGATTCAGGCCTCTTATTAGTCTGTCAATTTCCACTGCAGATTTTGTAAAATCTATTCTGCCCATCTTTTTATTAAGCATGTAAGCATAGTGTGTTGTAGTCACACCCTGTGGAATACGTTTTGCAGTACCCTCCTTAATCTGATTAAGAGCTTCAAGAAGGGCTTCAAGACCTGCCTCTGCCAGTTTATCATGAAGTGTCCCTCCTGTTTCGTCAACGGCAACCCGGATTTCTTTTTTGAGAATAATATCTCCGGTATCAAGACCTTCATCCATCTGCATAATGGTAACACCTGTGGTCTCTTCTCCGTCTAAAATTGCCCATTGAATAGGTGCCGCTCCCCTGTACTTCGGCAACAGGGATGCATGTACGTTAATACAGCCGTGGGGAGTAAGCTCCAGAATTTCTTTTGATAAAATCTGACCAAAAGCAGCAACAATAATAATATCTGCCTCAAACTGCTTAAGGTATTCCACACATTCCGGGTTTTTAATTTTTTCCGGCTGATAAACAGGGATATCTTCCTCTAAAGCAACTTTTTTTACATCCGACATTGCCATTTCTTTCCCCCTGCCCTTCGGACGGTCAGGCTGGGTAACAGCAAGAACCACTTCATCCTCACCCTGTTTAATTATGCCTTTAAGGATTACAGCCGCAATTTCCGGCGTGCCCATATAAATAATTTTCATATCTGTTCCTCCTCCCGGAATAAATCTTTACATCCTTCCTTTATTCTTCTTCCAGTTCGGAATTGTCGTAAAGTCTTCCTTCCACCAGTGTTACATAAAGATTTCCGTCCAGATGATCAATTTCATGCTGAAGAGCTCTTGCAAGAAGACCTTCTCCCTCAATTTCGCATGGTTTCATATTTCTGTCCTGATAGCTGACCTTAACCTTCATGGCTCTGGTTACCGTACCGCTTTTCCCGGGAACAGAAAGACATCCTTCAAGTCCGGTTTGTGTTTCTTCGGACCGGCTTTCAATAACCGGATTAATCAGACATATAGGGCTGTCTCCCTCTTCCGACACATCAATGACGCAGATTCTTTTCAGAATTCCCACCTGAGGTGCCGCAAGTCCCACTCCCTGGGCTTCATACATGGTTTCAAGCATATCATCAATGAGATCATTCACTCTTTCAGTCATTTCTGTAACCACTTTACATTTTTTCCCCAAAATCGGGTCTCCCTGTGTTCTTATGTTTCTTAATGCCATAACACCCTCCTTGTAATTATCCGCCAACATTTTATTGGAACGGAATTTATATATACCTCTTTAATTTTTTAATATCCGCTCATAGGATTAAAGTCAAACTGGACAATTGCATCTTTCAGGTTCTGATTATTAATGAAATATTCAAGTCCATCTTTTAAACCTACCAGTTTTAAATAATCCTTGTCTTTAATATATATTACATAGCGGAATACATCATTTATTTTTTTTATACCTGCAGGTGCAGGTCCGATAATATGGAAGCTCTGGTTTGTTTTTCTGCTGTAACTGTTAATGGCAAAAATCAGCTTGTCACACACGTCCTTACCGGCTTCTTCCGTTTTTGCCTGTACAAAAACCACACACATATTTCCTGAAGGCGGATAGCCCAAAAGTTTTCTGTAAACTATTTCCTGAAAATAAAAATCACGATAATTGCCTTCTGCCGCAGTCTGTACGCAGTAATGCTCCGGGTTATAGGTCTGTATCACAACCTCACCGGGCTCTTCTCCTCTGCCTGCACGTCCCGATGCCTGGGCAAGCAGCTGAAAGGTTCTTTCCGTTGCACGGTAATCACCTGTATAAAGGGATAAATCCGCTGCCAGTATCCCCACCAGAGTGACCTTTGGGAAGTCATGTCCCTTAACTATCATCTGGGTTCCGATTAATATGTCTGCTTCTCCACGACGGAAGGAACTTAATATTTTTTCGTAATCTCCTTTTCCCGTAGTTGTATCCGCATCCATACGCAGAACCCCTGCCTGAGGGAAAGCCTCTTTCACAATGGCTTCAATTTTCTGAGTCCCGGTACCAAAGCCTGCAATATATTTTGATCCACACTTAGGACAACGCACAGGTTTTTCAGTATTATAGCCACAATAGTGACAATAAAGCCTGTCGTTATTGTGCAATGTCAGCGATATATCACAGTGAGGACACTTTGGAACATAGCCACAGCTTCTGCAGGACATGAAGCCTGCATAGCCTCTTCTGTTGACAAAAAGCATAATCTGCTGTTTCTTTTCCAGCCTGTCATTTATTTTTGTCCATAATAATCTTGATATAGGTTTGCGATTTCCTTCCTTTAATTCCTGCCGCAAATCTACAATATGTGCCTCAGGCATTACTGCATCTTTCGCCCTTTTTTCAAGTACAAGAAGTTCATATTCTCCGTTAATGGCCTTTGTGTAGGATTCCAGTGACGGAGTTGCAGTACCAAGAAGTAAAGAGGCTCCACAAAGTTCTGCCCTCCATTCAGCCACATCCCTGGCATGGTATTTAGGTGTGGTTTCTGATTTGTAGCTTGCCTCGTGTTCCTCGTCTATAATAATCAGTCCCAGATTTTTAAAAGGAGTGAATAATGCAGAACGGGGGCCTATCATAATCTGAATCAGGCCTGCCTTTGCATTCTCGCTTTGAATGTACCGCTCACCCTTACTGAGTTTTGAATGACTGAATGCAACTTTGTTTCCAAAGCACAAAGCAAAACGCCTTACAGTCTGGTAGGTAAGTGAAATTTCCGGAATCAGCACAATTACTTCTTTTCCCTGTTCCACCACATGACGAATCACATCAATGTATACCTCGGTTTTACCGCTGCCTGTAACACCATGGAGAAGATACTTTTTTTGAACTCCGTTATCAAAATCCCTGCATATCCGGTTGCGAATGCTCTGCTGTTCTTCATTAAGTTTGCAGATTTCACCGTTACCCTCAGGAAACTCCTCCTGAAGTCCGGTAATTTCCGGAAATGCATCCTTTTTTACCTTTGCCCTGTTTTTATTTACAGACTGCTTTACGGGAATTACAGTTCTCAGGGAATCTTTCAGCATACCACCGTAATAGCTTTTCATTTTATAGGCAAGTGCCATAAATTCATCTTCAATTGCAAGTCCCTTTTTTACAACACTGTCAATTGCTTTAATCTGATACCGGGAGCTGCAGAAAGAAGTGATTCCAACAACATATCCTTTTTTAAGTTTATTACTTTTTCCGAAAGGAATCATCACCGGAGTTCCCGGAGTAATTTCCTCCTCAATTTCCGGAGGAATACTGTAGGTAAAGGTTTTATCAAGATTCGGTGACGAAATGTCTACGATTACTTCTGCGTACTTCACAGCTTCCTCCATTTCTGCAGTTTACATGTAAACATGCATTACAGCGTACATTAATGCCGTTCTGCCATGTTTAAGGTCATTCAGTTTTCTTTTGCAGCCCTTTGTCTGAAAGCATCCGCAATTTTATCCAGTCCCATGCCACGGCTTCCCTTGCAAAGAACAGCGTCACCGGTTTTAACTTCAGAAAGAAGGTATTCTTCCGCTTCCTCTCTGTTATGAAAATAAATTACCTCTGACTTGCCGGATTCAATAACTGCCTCTGCCATTGCCTGAGACTCCTTGCCGATTGCACAAAGCAAATCCGTTTTGGACTCGGAAACATATTTGCCTACAAGCCTGTGACATGCTTCGGAATATTCTCCAAGTTCAAGCATATCTGCCAGAACTGCTATTTTTCTTCCCGGATTGTTAATTTTATCCAGCAATGCCAGACCACTCCTCATGGAATCCGGACTTGCATTATAAGAATCGTCAACCAGATATACTCCGTCTTCCAGAAGTTCAATATTTCCTCTCATAGCAATAGGTCTGTATTCTGAGAGTCCGGCTGCCGCCTTATCCAAATCTCCTTTGTTAAGATATGCCAGTGCCATGGCTGCAACCGCATTTAATACATTATGTACACCCGGAACTTCCAGTCTTACCTTTACAGTAATATCTTTGTATACCCAGTCAAACTCTGACTGTCTTTCTCCGGTAACAACATTATCCGCCCTGAAATCACACCACTTACTGAACCCATAACTGTATCGCTGGATATGACCAATGGCTGAGAGAGTTTTGTCATAAAGTAATACTTCATTTAAATCTTTCTGGCAAGGCGAACCGGGAGCAAGTTCTGCAAGCAGTTCATCTTCCCCGTTTAACAATAGAACACCATCATTGTCCATTTCATTGACAATTGCCAGCTTTTCACGTCTGGTTTTTTCCTGTGAACCGAAATTTCCGATGTGACTCATTCCGATGTTTGTAAGCACTGCCATGGTAGGCTTAGCGACTGCCGCCAGCCTTTCCATTTCACCAATTTCACTTACACCCATTTCAAGAATCAGACATTCAGTGTCCTCATCTAACTTCATGCACATTAAAGGTACACCAAGCTGTCCGTTTCTGTTACCCTCTGTTTTTACTGTGTTCAAGCAATTTCTCAGACTGTGATAAATCATTTCCTTGGTTGTGGTTTTTCCCACACTACCGGTAATGCCAATGCACGGAATCTGAAAGCATCTGCGGTATCTTGCACCTAATCGCTGAACAGCATCCTTTGTATTGTCGATGGCAATATAGGTCATGCCTCCGGTATCTTCTTCAACCCTGTTTCTTTCAGTGGTTGTAGCAATCATCCCATGATTTGCCGCGTCCTTTATAAAGTTGTGAGCATCCACCCTTTCTCCAACCACAGGCAGGAAAAGTGTCTGTGAATCTCCTTCTTTGGAATTATAACTGTAGTCACTGATTGTCACACAGGGGTCTCCGTCAATAACGGTTCCACCCATCATTTCTGCAATTTCACCAATCGTTAATAGTCCCATTTTTCTGTTTTCTGTTCTCCTTTTTTCCGGTCCGGAGACCGTTTAATCATTATAAAACCAAAATACGTTTAATCAATATTTGTCTGAAAAAAATTGTAATCACTTCAGAAAGCCTACTTAATTTCCAATTCCGAAGCGGCTTTTCGTATCATTTCACAGTCATCCATGTGATATTTTACGCCTTTAATTTCCTGATAATCCTCATGACCTTTTCCGGCAATTAAAATCAAATCTCCTTTGTGTGCCTGTTTAAGAGCATAACATATAGCTTCATATCTGTCCTCAACCACATGGTACACGGCACCCGGAACCTGACTGATTCCTGTAATAATGTCCGCAATAATGTCCTTAGGCTCTTCAAAACGTGGATTATCAGAAGTGATAATTGTTACATCACTAAGCTCACCGCTGACACGTCCCATGGAAAATCTTCTGTCTCTTGAACGGTTTCCACCACAGCCGAACATGCATACCAGTCTGCCCGGGTTATACTCTCTGAGAGTTTTTAACACACTGCGCAGGGACATTTCATTGTGGGCGTAATCAACCATAATGGTAAAATCAGAGGATACAGACACAGTTTCAACCCTTCCTCTTACCTTTACTTTTGACAGGCCCTTTAAAATAGTTGCCTCATCAATTCCAAGCAAATCACAGATGGCTATTGCTGTCAAAGAATTGTATACCGTAAATCTTCCCGGAATATCCACATATACATCCATGTTCTTTTTGCCCGAAACATGGTATTTAATTCCTGCCGAGGCTGTTTCTTCTCCCTGCTCATTTTTATGGCTTTTAATCAGTGAAATGTTGTCTGCCCTGTAGTCACACTCCTCAGAAGTTCCAAATGTGTAAAGCTTACAGGTGTGCCCCTGCATCATTTCATCAAAGTGACTGTCATCCCTGTTTGCGATTCCGGTTTTACACTGTGAAAACAGCAGACGTTTGCAAGCCAGATAATCCGCAAAATCCGGATGCTCATTGCCGCCGATATGGTCAGGCTCCAGATTTGTAAATACACCAATATCATATGTTATACCCGCAACACGCTTCATTTTAAGTCCTTGTGAGCTGACTTCCATAACAACGGTTCTAATGCCCGCATCAACCATTTCCCTGAACTGCTGCTGAATAATATAGCTTTCCGGAGTGGAATGGCTGGACGGAATGTGTTTGTCTCCGATTATGGTCTCTATTGTTCCAATGAGCCCGGTTTTTATTCCGGAGAGATTAAGTATTTCGTAAACCATGTAGGTTGTTGTGGTTTTTCCTTTTGTTCCGGTAACACCTATTGTGGTTAACTTTTCTGCCGGATAATCAAAAAACGCCGCACTCATAAAAGCAAGTGCCTGTCTGTCATCAGATACCTTTATTACTGTTACATCCTCATCCACAGAAACATCCTTTGTAACAATCAGTGCAACCGCACCCTTGGCAATAGCATCACCAATATAAGCATGACCGTCTGAAAGTGTACCGTTTACACAAAGAAAAACACTGCCTTTTTCCACCTTTCTGGAATCATAACAAAGTGAATTTACTTCTGTTTCTGTGCTTCCTTTTATCACGCTGTAATCAAGTCTTTCCAGCAGTTTTACCAGTTTCATAAATTACCTCCAAGGTGATATTCACAACCTGATGTTTTGTAGAATGAGCCATTTTTTGAAAAAACAGCCCATCTCTAAACATGCCAAATTCCCACGGCACTAATGTCGTGGGAATTGAAGATGAATTTCACTTAAAAATAAAAATTTAATTTGCATAATTACATGTTGCGATATAAATCCTCATACTGTCCCGCTGAGTTACACCATGAGAAATCTCTTGCCATACCTCTGTCAACAATTTTATTCCACTCACGTCGTTTGTTGTAATATACATCCTTTGCATAGCGGACTGCATTTAACATTTCATGAGCATTATAGTTTCTGAAGCTGAAACCTGTTCCGGTGTTTTCATACTGGTTGTATGGTTCAACAGTGTCTTTAAGACCACCTGTCTCACGTACAATAGGAACGGTTCCGTATCTGAGACTCATTAACTGGCTCAGACCACATGGTTCAAACAGTGATGGCATAAGATATGCATCACAAGCTGCATATATTCTATGAGAACGCTCATTATTATAGTAAATATTTGCTGATACACGATTTTTATATTTCCACTCATAATGTCTGAACAGATTTTCATATTTAGGATCACCTGTTCCGAGAACAATAAACTGCATATCAGGTGCACATATTTCTTCGATAACGTAATCAATAAGGTCAAGACCTTTCTGGTCTGTCAGACGTGAAACAATTCCGACGGTAAATATCTTTTCATTAACCTCAAGGCCAAGTTCCTTCTGAAGTTCTCTCTTATTTTTCACTTTTTCTTTACGGAAATTAACAGCATTATAATTATTGTATATATACTTATCTGTTTCCGGGTTCCATTCATTGTAATCAAGACCGTTTACAATACCTCTCAGGCAATTGCTTCTGGCATTCATGAGACCATCCAGTCCCTCACCATAGAAAGGTGTCTTGATTTCTTCTGCGTAGGTATTGCTGACGGTAGTAATCATGTCTGCATATACAATACCGCCCTTCAAATAATTGGCATCTCCATAGGCTTCAAGCTTGTCCGGAGTGAAATAGTACGCAGGAAGACCAGTAATGTCCATAATCGTTTTCTTGTCCCAGATACCCTGAAATTTAAGATTATGTATTGTCATTATAGTCTTAATGCCATGATAGAAATTGTTATTCTGGAATGCATCATGAAGCATTACCGGAATAAGACCTGTCTGCCAGTCATGACAGTGAATAATATCAGGTCTGAAGCCAATTGCAGGCAAAGCAGATAAAGCAGCCTTGGAAAAGAAGGCAAACTTTTCAATGTCCTGATAGATTTCACCGTATGGCTTGTCTCCCGCAAAATAAAACTCATTGTCTATAAAATAGAAGGTGACACCGTCAAGTTCCATTTCAAGAATTCCGACGTACTGTGTTCGCCATGCAAGATTCATATAAAAATGAGTTTTATATTTCATCTGCTCTTTGAACTTTGAAGGAATTGCTTTATAATTCGGAATCATGACTCTGACGTCAAACTCTTCTTTATTTACATATTTTGGTAAAGACCCAACCACATCTGCAAGACCGCCGGTCTTAATAAACGGTACACATTCTGATGCTACAAATAATATCTTTTTCATATAACCTCCTTACGGGGAAAAATACTACACCCATCTCAAGGAAATTATAGCACAGGTTTACGTTAAATAAAAGTAAAAACTGGTAAAACCTTATCATTTTTCTCATTTAATTTCTGAATTTATACTCCAGCCTGATTTTATCTGCAATTAAAGCCACAAACTCTGAATTGGTTGGTTTCCCTTTTCCACCATTCACTGTATATCCAAACAGCTCATTCAGTGTTTCCATCTTGCCTCTGTTCCATGCAACCTCGATAGCATGTCTGATGGCCCTTTCCACCCTGCTCGGAGTGGTTTTATGAAGCTTGGCTATAGACGGATAAAGCTGCTTCGTGATTGAACCCAGCATTTCCGTATTGTCCACAGACATCATAATGGCATCCCTCAGGTACTGGTAACCTTTTATGTGTGCCGGAACACCTATTTCATGAATAATATTGGTTACATCACTTTCCAGATTATACTCTTTAATATTAGCCTGTCCTGCTACAATTTCCTGTCTCATTCCGTCGTTTCTGTGAAAACACAGGTTACCTTTTACCTGATGTATTCTGCTGAGTATTGTATCACTGTCAAAAGGTTTTAATATATAGTATTCCGCACCCAGTTCAAAGGCACTTTCCATGACCTTATCCTGTCTGATTGCACTGACAACGATAATTGATGGTCTTTTGGCTATTGTGGTGTCCTTACGAAGCTTTTCCATGAGTCCCAGTCCGTCCAGCTTCGGCATAATCAAATCCAGCAGTACCACATCCGGTTTTTTCTCTGCAATAATTTTCAGTCCTTCTTCTCCATCTTCTGCACTTCCAATAAATTCCAGTTCATTATCCGCCTGAATAATTTCCTTTAACGACTTGATTATTCTGACATTGTCATCGATTAGTACAACGGTTGTTTTGCTCATGGTTCTAATCCTCCTTTACATAATTTTCCAAAAGCAAAACAAAATATAGTTTATTCTGAGGCATTTTACAATTATGAAAAACCCTGTTTCTCATGTTTTTTACTTTCAAAAGTGTAATTTCATCAAAATTCGTCAACCCTCTCAGGAGTATAGCTTAAAGGAAACCAGTTTTTTACAAGTTCATGATCATATCCCGCAATAAATTCGTTGCCCTGTGTAAACATAAGTCTGATTAACTGTGACGATGTTAAAAAAAGATCCGCCTCCTCATGGTCGGCCGTGCCGGTTTCTACGGAATTTTCGGATATTTCAATGTAAAATGTCTCACCCATGGAAACATGAATGGTAAGCCTCCCCGGCATCAGCCTGCGGACCTTTCTCTCCAGTTTCATAAAGAAAAGTAAGGTACCGGCATAATCAAAGATTTTCATATTACCCAGTGTTTCAATGGAATAACGTTCACAGCAGCCTGCCATTATCCTGCATTTTTCTCTTTCCCATTTTCTCGCTTCTATTCTGATATCTTCTCTTCCGAAACAAAGCATGACTGCACCGCATACCTGAAGTATTTCATCCGAATTTACCAGTTCAATTTCAGCAATTTCATTTTCTTTAATAAGAAAATAACCACGGAACTCTCCTTCTTTTTTAATGACATATGGTTTATAGCCCCAGGTTCTCATGGCATCTACCATGTTTTTTTCATTTCTGACGGTTACCAAACGTTTCTTATAGAGCTGCATTACATTATTAAGTTCTTCCGTATTCCGGTGATACAGAGGCTGAAAATCATATCCGTTACATGCATCAAAGCCAATGGTCAGTCTGATGTTTTCTTCTTCAAAGGAAAAGTAATTTCTGACTCCTGTAATTTCATAACCGTAAAATCCATACCGGTTTCTTCTGCCGCTGAGATAAACAAATGGAATTTTTCTGTCTGCAAGTACTCCGTCAACATGTGTCATCAGTTCACGCATAAATCCCCGTCCGCGCTTACCCGGGTCTACACTGACACTTCCGATCCATGCACATTCCGCCGAATCTTCTCCGCACTGTATTATCTGGGGATAAACGCCTACACAGGCAGCTATTTTTCCTTCATCCCTGATACAATAATGTTCTGCCTGCATGAAATTTTCTTCTGTATACACTTTTTCCATAAAGTCAGGAAAGTTTTTTTTGAATACCATGTTGATAAAATCGGTTACTTCCCTGAAATCCTTCTCTCCGGCTATGAATATCTCGCTCATATATGTCCTCCATGTGAGTTTATATGTGATTATTATTCCTCATTAATAATTGTTAATTCATATTATAAATGGTTTTGCGGGGGATTACAATTCCGATGTATGTAATTGTCCATAAATAAACCAACGGCTGAAAGCTAAACATAATAGCCTTCAGCCGTATAATTATAAAAGATTTAATTTATAGACTTTATTTGATAGTCTACCTCGGAGAGCTTATCGATATCAATATCTGCATTTTTTAAGGTTTAATTGAGTCTTTTTCTTTTAGCTCAGTTTTTCATAACTTACTTGACACTACCCCTGATCATGATATGTTATAAAATATCTTCTATTCCAAATAAATTAATCTAAAGATTCAAAGATTTTATTAAGGAAGCTTTATATCTGTCCAGTCGCTAACATTGCACTGTTTATAATTGTTATTTCCTACAGCCACCAATGAACCGTCAGATTTCAAACCTACTGCATGGTTTTCCCCAACACTAATAGCTATAATATCTGTCCATGTACTAATATCCTCCCCATACTGAAGATTTCCTGCAATCAATATAGTTCCATTGGATGTCAAACCTACTGTACAATCACCTGCTGAAGCGACAGCTATAACATTATTCCATCTTCTAACATTGCATTGTCCATTCTTATTATCTCCTACCGCTATTACTGTGCCGTCATCCTTCAACCCAACCGTATAATTTTTTCCTGCAATAATAGTTACTATATCTGTCCAATCATTAACATTACACTGTCCATTGATATTATCTCCTACCGCTATTACTGTGCCATCAGCCTTTAACCCGACTGTATGATTTTCTCCTGCAGCTATATCCACAATATTTCCCCATGATTTACAATTGCACTGTCCATATTCATTATTTCCCGTAGCTACCACAGTACCATCTTTTCTAAGACCCACTGTATGATTTCCTGCCAAGACAACAGATATAATATTTATCCATGAACTAACATCACATTGCCCATTACTATTATCTCCTGTAGCAACTACTGTGCCATCGGATTTTAATCCTAAAGTGGAGACTGCATCTGCACTAATATCAATAATATCTGACCATTCATCAACATTACACTCACCATAAGAATTATCACCTATCGCCACCACCGTGCCATCAGATTTAAGACCTACAGTATGATATCGTCCCACACTAATAGTATTCCGTACGACCAATGAATCCCAACACTTTTCACTTATCATCATTGCATCTTTATAATTATCTAACTTAGCATATGCAAATGCCGCTTCAGCCTTTTTTCCACTATCGAGTAAAGACCCGGCTTCTTGATATTGACTTTCTAAAAGTTGTTCCTTACTATCTTTATAGGTTCCTAATTCCTCAAAGGCCGCAATTGCTTTCTCATACGCCCCATTTTTCAAATAATTTTTCGCCAATTGGTACTGAACATATGGCGTAATGTTATGAACTAACAAACACAATATCAAAATCACTACTATAAATGCGAGAATTCCTAATAGTGTTTTCAGCCCATTCATTCTTTCCTCACGTTTAGCTTTCTCTATTAGTGCCTTTCTTTGTTTTTCCGCTTCGGCCGCCCATTTGATACGTTCCTCTTCCGCTCTATTACGACAATATTGAAACATTTCTTGGCTGTCTCTATAATCTCCAAGCTCATCAAATTGAAATGCAAGTTTCTGAAGCTCATCTGGGATGCTTGCTTTTTTTACTTCTTCAAGCAAACTCCGATAAAGCAATTCTCTACGAGCGAGCCCACCACGATATAAGGTTTGAGCTCTGCCATCTATCTTCTGAATATGATCAGCATATGCCTTCCTTTTCTGCTCAACTATCTCTGCTTCCTCCTGTTCTGCAGCCTTAACTCGCTCGGCAAACAGAGTGAACAATTCTTTTTTTGTATTTTGTATAATTGATGCATCTTCTCCCTCAGCAAATTTCTCAGCCCGAGACAGGAACTTATGGCTTGCCCACCAGTTTTCCTCGTCCTTATACTGCTGTTTACGACACGAGACCTTAGACTCATATCTTAAATCGAAAATATACAATTTTCGTATAGCCTCTACTTCAACAAAATTAGGCACAGTATATTCACATGCCTTTTCCTCAATATGTTCTGTATATGGCTCTAAAACCAATTTTTCAATACGAACACTTTGTGATGCCTCATTCCTTTTCTGCACAAGATCGTTCAATGAACGGCACTTCTCCTGAACCAAGGTTTTACCGATGTATGCCCTTGCATTTTTTGAGTCATTATTTAAAACTTCCTCAAAAAAGTCATCCGCCTTTTTCCATTCACCATCTTCCAAAGCCATGTTTCCTCGATCTAACAAGGCCTCAATTCTGTTATTTTTTTCTGGATTATTAACTACAATTTTTTCCTGGATTACAGTACTCTTTTTCAGAGGAATATACTTCTCCATATTGAAAAGAATATCTTGCACTGCACCCATTTTCCCCAAATCAGCTCCCTGAAGATGTCTGAACTCCTTTGGCATATCTTCTGGATCCATTCCCTTATAGCACGGAATCAAATGTTTTCTCTTGTCGGTTTCACATAATTTTATATATCGGCTCCACTCATTCTTGACCCAAACAGCATTATAGTGCTCATAGCAAGTACCAACCGCCAACATGACTTTGGCAGAATTCAACGCTGCAAAGATATAAGGTTCATAAGCCTCTCCAAGTTTATCCTGAAGTGTAATTCGTGAAAAAAACACTCGATAACCTTTTTCAGTCAATGCATTATACAAATCCTGTGCCATTACGCTATCCAGTGTACGGTCCCCATCTTCGCCTGTTTCTTTGTAGCAGATAAAGATATCATATGGTTCTTCCATTCCGGAAATTTCAATAATCCCTTTACGGATTATTTCAATCTGTTTTGCTTCTTCCCTGTAAACTTTCTGTGCATTAACATCTGCATTTTCTAATGCCTGTTCGAAATTACTGTCATCCAACACACTTTCAAAACTGGAACGATGACAGGTTGGAACTTTCTTTCCTGTCGCAGGATCATCCACATACTCTATTCCATACTTACATAAAACCAGCCCCCAATAAGCCTCTGCCTCCTCTGGAAAATCTGGAATGATGCTCTCAAGAATTCCTGCCGCCTTATCAAATTCACATGCCACACGTAATCTGTTTGCTCGAGCAAACAGGGTAAGTTTTTTCTCATTATCTGCGACAGGAACAGTCTGTATCCTTCCACAATACTCACATTCAGCAAGTGTGGAATCCGGCACAAGCACAAGATCTCCACCACACATTTTACATTTAATTACTCCCATTTTATCCTCCTGTAGTTATTTACCAAGAATATCCATATTTTCAAGAACAAACTCCAGACTTATAGTAATAATCTCTTTTCTTGTTCTTCCTTTTTTAGCCACCATATCTAACTCGCGAATCATATCTTTAGGAATTCGCCCAGACATTATAGTAGACTCTTCAATCTACTTTTTAGCTTTGATTTTTAAATTTTTAAGAAAACATTAACGTTTTGTGCTTCTACGTAATGTTTTTCCATTAACCGGAGAACGCTTCAACTGTGTAGCTCTAATTGTTTGGTGTTTATTCATTTTACAAAGCCGATTACGTTCTTCAAGAATTCCTGTAATCTTGCCACATAACTGATTAACAACTTCCCGATTTCCTTCTACTACAACAACCTGTAATTTATCAATAGCCACAGACAACTCTGCTTCAATATCTCTCAAGGAATCTCCACTAACCGGATCGGAATAGCGTATTTCATCAACCAATTTTTTTAGCGAAGGCTCGTCACAAACACCTGCCATCTGATTTATCTTTAACTGTAAAGAATGCATAAATGTAAGATTATTTTGTTGCTTATCATCCAAAATTCGAATAGTATCAACAACAGTTTCAGTGCCAATAAGACTTATTACCACGACTCCCAACATAATGGCACATAGCAACACTGCAATCCACGAAGGAACCCACGGTCCTACTCCCATTAATAATAATCCAACGATAAGTTGTACAATCCCATATATAATCCCAATTCTGGCAACCGGAAACCCAAAAAATCTACTTCTAACATCAGAATTTTTGATAAATGCGATATAAACCGAAATCACCGCAATACCAAAAGCAATAAGAGTAAAAGAGAAACTTACCCAAAATACTGGGGTTTTTTTAAACGGGATTAAAAAAACAATCAACATATAAAGAATTAATATAGTTCCAACCCCAATGCCGCAACGCAAAACGTCTTTATTCATATATTTCCGTCCTTTCAATTTATATAAAAATATATTTTCCCCTGTTACTGGTATTTAGTAAATCTGCAAATGATTTTTATTCTTCTTTTTTACATCCGCATTCTGGACAGAATTTTGCAGAAACGCCCTTATTTCCACATCTTGGACAATCCCAAGTCATTTTTACTTCAGGCTTTTTTGCACCACATTCCGGACAGAATTTACTCATGATATATTTTTTACCACATTCAATACAATCCCAGAATTCAGCTGTTTCTGGTTTCTTCGTTCCACACTCTGGACAAAATCTACTTTGGATATTTTTAGTGCCACATTGAGGGCAATCCCAACCAGCTTTAATTTCCGGTTTCTTAATTCCACACTCTGGACAAAATCTACTTTGAATGTTCTTGGTTCCGCACTGAGAACAGTCCCATCCACCATAAACTATTCCTCCAAATTCTTTCCCAACCTGGTGAGCAGTATCTATAACAGGATTTATAGCATCTTTTGTCATATTGACTATACTACCCATCGTTCCCAGAGTCACAGCTGTGCTAATAATATCTCCCTGTCCTCCTGTTCCGCCACCATTTCCAGCAATACCATTTTTCATTGCCTCCGTTCCAATCTGACGAAAAGTTTGTTCTTTGTAATTAAATCCCTTCATACTCATTTCCTCAGCTTCCGCTGTCACCTGCATTCTATAGGCTTCTGCTTCCGCCTGCCTCTTTATTTTAAGAGTTTCTGCATCTCTTCGTGCTTCAATAACGCTCTTGTCAAAATCCGTTTGCGCTCGTACAATTTGAACCTTCCCTTCAGCTTCTGCTATGTTTTTAAGAATTTCCTGCTCCTTAACCCCCAAATATTGTTTTGCGTACTGCTCGGTCATACGACCAATATTTCCATCTTTATCCGGACGTACCACACGACTAACAAAAAATTCCGGCACTTCTAATCCATATTCAGCAAAACGTGGATTGATTTTCTCTCGTAATCCCTCACCTAATTCCACTAGATGTTCATCAACTTCTAAAACACTTATACCTTTTTCCTTAATGGTATTAGCCAGAAAACTCTTAACCTGAGTCATAATCATACTTCTGAACAATCCATTTCCAGTTCCTATTATCTGATTTTGACCCAATTCATCTGTAGTACCGACTAATTTAACAAGAAGTTTGCGTGAATTAACAACTCGAATACTAAACTCACCACTTGCCCCCAATTCCACGGACATACCTGAACCCGGATCAAAAATCCGAATCAATGAATCTGTTCCCCACTTGATACCCATGTGAGTCGTTTTATTAATGAAATAGACCTCTGAATGAAATGTTCCTTCAGTATCTGTTGGCAACTTATAAAGTTTTTCTAAAATCGGAAGTTGCTGAGTTTCCAACGTATACTCTCCTGCTTCAAAAAGATCAAGAGCTTTTCCATCTCGAAAAAATATAGCTTCTTGACTTTCGTGAACTATAAGTTGAGAGCCCATATTAAAATCTTCAATTGGGTGTTTCCAAACTAATGTTTTATTATCACCTTCATATTTAATAACACTAGCCAATCCATCATGTGTAATTTTTTCAACCATTTCTCGTTCTTTAACATCATTAATGTAGCCACATACAGGGCATTCGCATTTAGGTTTCCCCTTTTTTTCACGTAAACGCACTCCACATTGACCACAAGAAAATTCTAGCTTAGTATCATTTTCTGTAATAGTATTTATTAGTTCCCTACAAACAGGACACTGAGCCTTCTCACCTTTACTCTGATCAAAGAGCACATTATTTCCGCAATGAGAACATGTACGACTTGCCATTTTTGATGCATTAATTATAATCTTATTATCACAAACACACTTAATAGTTTTTTTTGCAAAAATGCCAGTATTAGCTTCTACATAACAATGACATTTAGGACATTCAATAACAAATTTTGCCATAGATAATCTCCTCCGTAATGTATATTATTTTAAATTATTTGTTCAATATTAATTAGTATAATGATTTATAAAAATTTAGTTAGGGAATCATAATTTCTGTCCAACCTGTGACTTTACATTGACCAGAGCTATCATTTCCTATAACTACCGCTGTTCCATTTGTTTTCAGCCTTACCGCAAAATTGTTTCCCGCACAAATAGCTACAATATCTTCCCATGACTCACAATTACACTGGCCATAATATTATTCCCAACAGCCACTACTGTACCATCATATTAGTGTTAGCATCTAATTTGTACATAACAAAATGAGATATTCCATTAAATACTGTATAATCAACAAGAGGAGGAACTCATTATATCACGTAAAAAACTCACCACATAAAGCAGTTCATATTTTGACAATGCCAGTATAGAATCCTTCCATTCCCCGATTAAAAGACAATGGCTTAACATGTTAAATATCAAAGACTACAATCATGCCTACCGGCTTGTATTCGAATATATTAAAACCTTTTATAACACCATCAGAATCCATAGTCACTGTGACACTGTGACGATATGTCTCCTGACGAATTCGAAAAAATGTATGAGAAGTTCTGTCAGCAGCTTTGCTGGCAGGACTTCTCATTTTAATTTGTACTAAACCTTGACACAGGACTAATGAAATATATTCCAACTTATCATTTTCTTAAATTAAAATTTCATATTTCCGTGTTTTTTTCTTTCAATTTATACAAAGAATCAAAATCATCCATGTTCAATATTGGTTCTCCTGATGTTTTTGCATTCACTACATACTCAATATACAAACTAATCATGGTTTTATATTTACTTCTTTACTTCAAATACTTTGCCATTAAGAATGTCATGGAATTTTTCTATTTCTGAAATGTTTTCCTTTTCTTCCAACAATAGTTTAATTTTGTTATTATATTATTTATTATTATCTAATCTTATTTCGTAACTTCATACAGTTCTTCACATTCTTTTAATGATGCATAAACTTTAACGTTTATATGAATTCTAATACAATTAAGATATAACAACTTTAGGTTGTTGTCAATAACAACTTGACAGTGTTTTACACAACTAATTTACGTTGTTATTATTAAAAGGAGGAGGGTTGAACATGGTAAAAAATCTGAAACTTTTACGCACCCAAAAGGGTATCAGTCAGCAAAAGCTTGCAAACGAAATAGGGATAAGTCAACAGTCAATTAACAAGTACGAAAATCAAAATATTGAACCTGATATTAATACACTGATTGCATTGGCAGATTATTTTGAAACTACTGTTGATTATTTAATTGGCAGAACAGATAACT
>JBJEJI010000036.1:0-4081 GCA_051877895.1 Lachnospiraceae bacterium
TTCCTGAATTTCTGATTGCCATTGACCACGGCTGGAGTTCCATTAAGACTCCAAGTATCATTTTTGAAAATGGTATTACGGAATTGCAGACTATGCCTGCCACAAAGGATAACCTGCTTGAATTTCGAGGTAGGAAATATGTGATCGGTCAGGGAAGGATGGGTAAACAGGAAACCAAGACAGAGAATGAAAACTACTATCTTCTGACACTGGCTGCCATTGCAAAGGAATTAAGGAAGCGTACGGGAGCAAAGGTTGTAAAGGTAAATCTTGCGGTGGGAGTTCCCCTTACCCTTTATGGCAAGGAAAAGAAGGAATTTAAGAATTATCTTCGTGCCAATGATAAGGTATCCTTTTACTATGAAGGGGACAGATATGTGGTGCATTTTGGCAAGGTAAGGGTATTTGCACAGTGCCATGCTGCCATTGCCAACCGAATGGAAGGGATGGATAGATTGACAGCGGTGGACTGCGGCTCTTGGACACTTGATATTATGTCGGTGGTGAATAAGGTTCCCGTTCTTGACGAGTGCCACACTTACCAGCAGGGACTGATTACAGCCATTGACCGTATTCAGAAGGAATGCTTTGCAAAGCATGGGAAGGAGGTGCCGGAGTATATCATCAACGAAGTGATTGAAACCGGGGATACGGATGCCATTACAAGGAATAAGGAAGCTATTATGGAGACTATCCATGCAGGACTTAGAAGATATGCTCTTGAGGTGGAAGCAAAGCTTCGTGAACTGAAAATTGACTTTGATTTTACCAACGTGGTGTATGTCGGTGGCGGAGCCGGAGTTATGAGACGTTTTGGAAGCTGTACCGGAGAAAATGTGCGATATGTAACTGATGTCCGTGCCAATGCTCTCGGTTATCAGTACTTAGCACAGAATCTGGAGGTATAGCTTATGGCAACAAGGTCGATTGCATTCCGGTTGAATGATAAGAACCGGGAGGATAAGGAAATCATGGACTGGCTGGATAAAGCGGTCTATGAGGGAGAGTATTATGATTCACTGACGGAGGCTGTGAAGTGGGCGATTCTTTGTTTTGTCCGTGGAGAAATCCGTTTTCGGGAAGAAATGAGTACTGTGGAGCTTATGCAGGAGTTTGTCAGGGATTTTGCCAAACAGAGTAAGGCAGACAATGAGCGGATTATGCAGGATGCCGTTACGAGGATTCTGGCTACAATTATCAGTGCAATGGGACAGCCGGCAGGCGGTTATGCGGCTGTCCCTGCCATGATGCAGATGCAGGGGATGAATGTAGCATCAATTCAGCCTGATACACAACCAGAGTTAACAGAACCGATGAAGGAAACGGTGGAAGAATTATCGGAGAATAATCTGGAGATTTCCGATAAGCCGCTGGATGATGGGGCATTGGCTTCTCTGTCTGCTATGTTTGGAGATAATGAGGAGGATTAAATTTCAAAAAAAGCACAATGTATTTGATATTTCTAATACTATGTGATAAACTCAAAATAGATTATTTTGAAAAAAGTACAAAGTATTAAGAATAAATAATACATTGTGCTGAATTTAAAACAGTAGGAGGTGATACGTGATGAAGCATTATGAAAAGCTGCTTGCAAAGGGTTCTTTTTCGAGAGAACAGCTGATAGAGCTTGTAGGAACAGCAACCGCAGCGAATCAGGTGATCTATGAATACCAGAAAAAAGGGCTGATAGAAAAGGTGAAAAGAGATTTTTATGTGGTAATCAGCATGGAAACGAAACAGCCTGTGTTATCCCGTTATCAGATAGGTTCCAATCTGTTCCCGGATGCTTGTATCACCCATCACAGTGCATTTGAAGTATTTGGTTATGGAAGTCAGGTGTTTTATGAGTGTTATGTTGCAACGGACAAAAGATTTCACGATTTTGAGTATGACGGAGTGTTGTATCGCCACATAGAGCGTAAGCCTGATATGGAAGTAGTACAGCAGGGAAAGATACGAGTGACATCCATGGAACAGACTGTTGTAGACAGTATCCGTGATTTTGAAAAGATAGCAGGACTTGAGGAAGTAATACGCTGTATGATGCTGGTGCCGGGACTGAATGAGCAGAAAGTGCTGGAATGTCTGGCAAGAAACAACAATGGTTTTATGTATCAGAAATGCGGATATCTTTTTGAAGAAATGCAGGAAGAATTCCATTTTTCAGCCAATTTTTTTGATGCGTGTGAGAATGGTTCCTCTGGAGCAAAGCGTTACCTGATGAAGGAGTCACAGGATAATGTATTTCATAAAAGATGGAAGCTTTATGCACCGGCTTCTCTGAAAGGATTGTTAGATAAGGGGGTTGATGATTATGATGCAATGGGATAGATTAACTCTTGGCAGAATGGCAAAAGAACTGGGTTTTCCGAGGGATACACTGGAAAAGGTGTGTCGTCTGGCGGATGTGTTGAAGTTTATGGAATCGGATGAGCTTTTGTCAGAAGGGATTGCCTTAAAAGGCGGCACTGCCATTAATCTTACTATTTTTGATTTGCCAAGACTTTCGGTGGATATTGATTTGGATTATTGCAGAAGTATTGAAAGGGATGAAATGCTTGCAGACAGGGAGATTATCACAGACAGAATCAGCAAGTATATGATGGCAAACGGATATCTTCTGAGTCCGAAATCAAAGAGCTATCATGCCTTGGATTCCTTTGTGTATGAATATGTAAATTGTGGAGGGGTAAAGGATAATCTTAAGATTGAGATTAACTATATGCTTCGCTGTCATGTGCTTCCTGTGGCAAGGAGAGAAGTAAAACTGCCATGGAATGAGGAAAAGCTTACCGTTCTTTCCGTAGCACCATTGGAGATATTTGCTTCTAAAACAGTAGCATTACTTACAAGAACGGCTCCACGAGATTTATATGACATGCATAACATGGTTAAATTTGGGCTGTTTGATGAAAGTGAGGAAGCAATGTTTCGTAAATGTGTCGTCTTCTATAGTGCAATCGGAGCAGCACAGCCACCGGAAAAATTCGAGCTTGATAATATCGGTAAAGTGTCATCCCAGCAGATTAAGCGGGATTTGGATCCGGTGCTTCGTAAAGGAGAACGATTTGACCTGGAATTTGCACAAAGGGAAGTAAGAGACTATCTTACATCTATTCTGGTACCAACAAAGGAGGAAAAACTGTTCTGGAAGGCTTTTTCAGAAGGAAATTATTATCCTGACTGGGTATTCGGGGATAGTGATGAGCTTAGGAATGTAGCAAAGCATCCAATGGCATTATGGAAGTGCAGGGACAAGGAAGAAGATAAGAAGTCTTTGGAGAAAGATAACGCAAAGAGAGTGTAACACAAATCGTAAAACAGAATAGGGAAATAGCGTAAAACTGTGAAACAAAATGGTTCAAATGAGCCAGATATGTTTGACAGTTTTTTTATTGCCCTTTTATCCGTATAACGGTTTGTAAAACAAAAGGCAGGATATTGGCAGAAAGTGTATTACATTTTCGCCGGTAGTCCTGCCTCTTGTTTACAGAAATTCATCTGCAATGGTGGATTTCTGCGAAATATCGGTATAAATATCGGGGTTTTAGGGGCTTTTGTCCCTAACAAGATTGGAAACGCATTGCGATTTCCGTATCTTGCAGTTTTTATCTGAAAGAAATTCTGTTCACAGCGGTGTAAGAGATTTTCGTGAGCAGAAGGAGTGTAGCAACTATTTGAATGATTGGAGGATTTTTAGATGGAGAAACAGATAACAAAAAAGAGTACGGCAAGGCAGAACCGGACATTTCGACTATCGGAATATGAGCTTCGCAAGCTATCGGAGGATGCCAAGGCTGCCGGAATGAATGAGAGTAAGTATCTGCGAGAGCTGATTGTTCACGGTGGAGTGGATGTGACGCACGCAGAGGACAGAAGGAACCTTATCCGTCAGATTAGCGGAATAGCCACAAACATCAATCAGATGGCAAAGCATTGCAATGAGTCCAAGTGGTTTGGAAATGTGGATGTGCTTAAGATGACACGGGCACTGGAAGAGGTAATACAGCTGATGAAGCAGTTAGTGGAAAGGTGGCGATGATTATGGCAATAACAAAGATTATGTGTATGAAGTCGG
>JBJEJI010000037.1:0-15976 GCA_051877895.1 Lachnospiraceae bacterium
GTGCCAATAAAAATGCAAAAAGAGCTGCACTTGTACATTTATCCTTTAACGTAATCGGCTCCATAACATGGCTTATAGTATATTGCATTATAGAAGCAATATTTTCACCTGTAATTTTGGATAGTGGTGCATCTTTGTTTGGCATTGCGGTTGTACATTCTGTATTTAATATTCTTTGTACCATGCTTCTTATGCCAATGGCAGGTCTTCTTGAGAAACTGGTTACACAGATTGTTCCTGATGATGAGGAACCGGAACAGACAGAAGTTCTTGATATGCGTCTATTAAGTACTCCTCCAATCGCTCTTGAAAGAGGTCGTACAGTAGCTGCGGAAATGGCAAACTGTTCTTTTGATGCATTGAAATATGGACTTCAGATATTTGATAAATATACTCCGGAAATGGCAGAAAAAATCCGTAAGAGAGAAAAAAAGACAGACCATTATGAAGATTCACTGGGAGCATATCTTGTTGAACTTAGTACCAGACAGATCAGTGAAGAAAACAGTAGGGAAGCAGCCATGCTTTTAAAGGCAATCGGTGATTTGGAACGTGTATCGGATCTTGCCGTTAATCTTCTTGAATCTGCAGAAGAAATAAATGAGAAGAAGTTGAGCTTTTCTCCTTCAGCGCAGAAAGAACTTGATGTTCTTTTCAGTGCGGTAAAAGAAATCAGCAGTCTTTCATATGATGCATTTATTCATACTGACATGGAAGCTGCATATAAGGCAGTTACTTTAAAACAGATAATTGATGAACTGAAAGAAACTATGCGTTCCCAGCACATTATTCGTCTTCAGCAGGGAGGTTGCAGTATTGAAGTAGGATTTGTATGGTCCGATCTTTTAACCAACCTTGAAAGAGTAGCCAATCATTGTGCAAACATTGCCGGATGTATTATAGAGTACTCTTCAGATCACACAATGAATATGCATATTCTGCAGCATAAGATTATGAAGACAGATAAAAAATTCCAGCAGCTTGTGGATGATTTTACAGAAAAATATGTGTTATAGGAAAAGTAAAACAGGTTTCTGTGAAAGTAAAATCTGTTTTGCATGAAAATCAAATATTTGATTTAGATTTGATAATAGCATGATTTTGGATTTTACATAACAGGTATATAGTAATCTTCGTAAGATAACATTTTACATTTCATTTTACGGAGGTTATTTATGAAAAAGAAATTATTGGCAGTAATGCTTACAGTAGCTGCTATGACAACCTGCCTTGTTGGATGCGGCAGTGGTTCCAAAAACGGAGGCGAAGATGTTGCTTCCAAAGAAATCTATGTAGTATCAAGAGAAGAAGGCTCCGGAACAAGAGGTGCGTTCATTGAACTCATGGGAATTGAACAGAAAAATGATGCCGGTGAAAAGGTAGACCATACTATTGATACTGCAGAGGTTACCAATTCCACGTCAGTAATGATTACTACAGTTCAGGGAAATGATGCAGCAATCGGTTACATTTCACTTGGATCTTACGATTCTTCAAAGGTAACTGCAGTTAAGGTTGACGGTGTAGAAGCTACAACAGAGAATGTTAAGAACGGTACTTACAAGGTATCAAGACCATTTAACATTGCAACAAAGGATGACGTAAACGACGCAGCAAAAGATTTTGTTACATTTATTCTCAGTACAGAGGGACAGGCAGTTGTTTCAGATGCAGGATATATTGCATTGGACAACACAGCAGCTTATGAAAGCAATGGAGCCACAGGTGAGATTGTAGTTGGTGGTTCTTCATCCGTATCACCTGTTATGGAAAAACTTATTGAGGCTTATGCAGGTTATAATTCCGGCGTGTCGGTAAAACTCCAGACTACAGATTCTTCGACAGGAATGTCTTCAACAATTGATGGTACATACGATATCGGTATGGCTTCAAGAGAACTGAAAGACAGTGAGGTTGAAGGAGGTCTTACAGGAACACAGATTGCACTTGACGGAATTGCTGTTATCATAAATAAAGATAACACAACCGTTGACAGTCTTACCGCAGAGCAGATTATGAAAATCTACACCGGTGAGATTACAAAGTGGGACGAAGTAAAATAACAGCCGCTTTGCAAATGGAGGCAAATATGATTGAAAAAGTAATGAAGGCAGTTTTTACAATTGCCGCATGTGTTTCAATCGCAATGGTGCTTCTGATATGTGTGTTTCTTTTTGGAAACGGAATACCGACAATTAAAGAAATCGGGTTTGTCGATTTCTTCTTTGGGAAAGTCTGGAGACCAGGAAATAATCTGTATGGAATTTTTCCGATGATTGTAGGAAGTATATACGTGACTGCCGGGGCTATTATAGTGGGGGTTCCGATTGGGATTCTGACAGCAGTTTTTATGGCAAAGTTCTGCGACAGCAAAATGTATAAAATCATCAAGCCGGCAGTAAATCTGTTGGCAGGAATTCCATCAATTGTATATGGTTTCTTTGGTATGTGGGTCATTGTACCAATAGTCAGAGAATATTTCGGAGGAAGCGGCAAGAGTGTTCTTACCGCTTCTATTCTTTTGGGTATAATGATTCTGCCAACCATAATAAACATATCTGAAACGGCACTTAGATCAGTTCCTGAAAGCTATTATGAAGGAGCTGTGGCTCTTGGCGAAACACATGAAAAAAGTGTATTCAGAGTAGTACTTCCTGCAGCTAAATCGGGAATTCTTGCAGGAGTGGTTCTCGGTATAGGACGTGCAATCGGAGAAACCATGGCACTTATTATGGTGGCCGGAAACCAGAAAATAATTCCTGAAAGCATATTGGACGGAGTAAGAACCCTTACCGGTAATATTGTAATTGAAATGGGTTATGCAACAGACCTTCATCGTGAAGCCTTAATAGCAACGGGAGTTGTACTGTTTGTTTTTATCCTGCTAATTAATCTGTTATTCTCAGTATTGAAGAATAAGAGTCAGAATGAGTAGTGGGGGAAGATTATGATGAAAAAAAATAGAATCAATATAAGCAATAGGTTTTTGAATTTATCCATGCTTTTGCGTATTCTGGTTTATGCTGCTGCACTGGCAACAGTCTTAGTGCTTGCCAGCATAATTATATATATTCTTGTAATGGGCATCCCAAATCTTACACCTGATTTATTCCGGTGGAAGTACAACTCGGAAAACGGTTCCTTGATGCCGGCGTTAATCAATACTTTGATAATGATTGTTATCACTTTGTTGATGGCTGTTCCGGTAGGAATAGGTTCCGCAATTTATCTGGTTGAATATGCAAAGAAAGACAGCAGGTTTGTAAAAATCATCAGAGTAACCACTGAAACCCTGTCCGGAATACCATCTATCGTTTATGGTCTTTTCGGCTACCTTTGTTTCGGAGTATTCTTTGATTTGAAATTATCCCTGTTAAGTGGTGCTCTTACACTTGCTATCATGGTGCTGCCTTCGATTATGAGAACTACGGAAGAAGCTCTTTTATCCATTCCGGATTCTTACAGACAGGGTAGTTTTGGCCTTGGAGCAGGTAAAATCAGAACAATTTTTCGTGTGGTACTTCCGTCTGCAGTACCAGGCATTCTTGCAGGTGTAATTCTTGCAATCGGTCGTATTTTTGGTGAAACGGCAGCTTTGATTTATACAGCAGGTACTGTAGCAGAGGTTCCTGAGAGTCTGCTTGGATCCGGACGTACTCTTGCAGTACATATGTACCAGCTGTTTAATGAAGGACTTGCAATGGAAAAAGGCTATGCAACAGCTGTTGTTATGTTGATATTTGTATTGCTGATAAACGGACTTTCAAATCTGATTGGAAAAAAGTTAAGTGTTGATGGCAAGGAATAGCATCCTTAAAGACGGAGGAATTATGGCAACTAAATTTGAAATAGAACATCTTGATTTGTATTATGGTGATTTTAAAGCATTGAAGGATGTAAATCTTAAAATTGAAGAAAGTGAAATCACAGCTTTTATCGGTCCTTCCGGATGTGGAAAATCTACACTGCTTAAGTCTCTTAACAGAATGAATGATCTTGTTCCGGGATGCAGAATCGAAGGAAAGATTCTTCTCGACGGAGAAGATTGTTACGCAAAAAAGACGGATGTAAACCTTTTGAGAAAAAGAGTGGGAATGGTATTCCAGAAACCTAATCCGTTTCCTATGAGTATTTATGATAATGTGGCATATGGTCCAAGAACCCATGGTGTACATTCAAAGGCAAAACTTGATGAAATTGTAGAAGAATCTTTAAAAAATGCGGCGATTTGGGATGAAGTCAAGGATAGACTAAAAAAATCTGCACTAGGACTCTCGGGAGGACAGCAGCAGAGACTGTGCATTGCCAGGGCACTGGCAGTCAAGCCTGAAGTGCTTCTGATGGATGAACCTACAAGTGCACTGGATCCTATTTCAACTTCGAAGATTGAAGATCTGGCAGTTGAGTTAAAAAAACAATACACTATTGTAATGGTTACCCATAACATGCAGCAGGCAACCCGTGTTTCTGATAAAACAGCTTTTTTCCTATTGGGAGAGGTTGTAGAATTCGGTGATACGGAGCAAATTTTCTCAATGCCTAAGGATAAGCGTACAGAAGATTATATAACAGGCAGATTCGGTTGATTTTGCAGGAAGGTAGATTTATATGAGAATTCAGTTTGATGATATGTTGGAACAGTTAAATTCTGAACTGATCAGAATGGGGTCCTATTGTGAGGAGGCAATCTCGGTTTCTACAGAGCTTCTTTGTCATGAAAACAGTGATATATCCAAAGTGGCAGCCATAGAAGATGAAATCAATTCTATGGAAAGAAAAATTGAAAATATGTGTATGAAGCTTCTGCTCAGACAGCAGCCGGTTGCAAGAGATTTAAGACAGATATCCTCAGCATTAAAAATGATTTCGGACATGGAGAGAATCGGAGATCAGGCTCTGGATATTGCTGAAGTATCAAAATTCATAAATAAGAATAAAGGACAGTATAAAAGACTGGAGCAGATGGCAGACATGACCATTGATATGGTAACACAGGCCATAGACTCATTTGTAAAGAAAGATTTGGAATTAGCCCGTATGGTTATGAAGGCTGATGACAGTCTGGATAATTTATTTATTACAATCAAATCTGCCGTTATTGAGAATATCAGTACAAATAAGGCAGACGGGGAATATCTTGCAGATGTCCTTATGGTTGCAAAATATTTTGAAAGGATTGGTGATCATGCGGTTAATATAGCAGAATGGGTAGAATATTCAATTACAGGCCAGCATGTATCTCATGAAAATAAATATATTCCTGATGCAGATTAATAGTGAAATTTGTAAAAAAATGTGATAGAATAAGAAAAAAGTAACATTCCACTGTATTACTTTTGTTATATTGGCAAAAATAGTATGGTGGAATTCTTTATGTTTATTTGGAGGAATGGATCATGTCAGTAATTGATATAACAGAGAAAAACTATGAAAGTGAAGTTTTGGAAAGCGATAAAACAGTATTGCTCGATTTCTGGGCTGAGTGGTGCGGACCATGTAGCATGCTTTCCCCTATTGTTCATGAATTTGCTGTGGAAAACAGTAACATAAAAGTTGGAAAAGTTAATGTTGATGAAGAAGGAGACCTTGCTTCAAAATTCCGTATTTTTAGTATTCCTACTCTGGTAGTTCTGAAAAACGGACAGGAGGTTAAACGTTCTATTGGTGTTATTTCGAAGGATGAAATCGGTGAACTTGTAAAATAACCGGAACGTAAAGCAACCTTTTGAGTGGCAGTTTACTTATGAAAAAATCTGAATCTTTATTTGGAAATACAGGTAGCTGTTTAATTATTATCGCACAATAATGGTGTGGCGGATACTTTGTGCAGTTGCCGGGAGGATATAAATGTACAATGAATATGAGAACCGGACAGAAACAATTTTGAAAACCCCGTTTTTGTCCATGCCGGATGATAAGCTTTTGGAAAAAGCCATAAAGTATTCTGACGAATATCTCAGACTGATGGCATATTACAGATGTGCAATTATGGAAATTGAAACAAAGCTGAATGTATTAAATGAAGAATTTTCCCTTCAGCACGATCGTAATCCCATCAGTAATATTAAATCACGTTTAAAGTCACCATTGAGCATTAAGGAAAAACTGGAACGAAGAAGCTTTCCGGTGTCTGTGGATTCCATAGAGCAAAACCTGAATGACGTAGCAGGTATAAGAGTTATCTGCTCTTTTATTGATGATGTTTATCTTATGGCGGAAGCTCTTTTAAAGCAGGATGATATAACACTGATTGAGCGAAAGGATTATATAGCTAACCCAAAGAGCAACGGGTACAGAAGTCTTCATCTTATTGTAACAGTACCTATTTTTCTGGCACATGAAAAACGTATTATGAAGGTTGAAGTTCAACTTCGTACCATTGCAATGGATTTCTGGGCAAGCCTTGAGCACCAGCTTCGTTATAAAAAAGATTTTTCATTTACCGAGGATATGGCAAAGGAACTTCATAACTGTGCAGAACTCAGTGCAGAGCTTGATGCAAGGATGGATTTATTAAGAGGAACAATCCGGGATAAAGAGAGCATCAATTAGCCTGCAATTTCAAAAAATTGTGCTGAAAAGGCGGGAAGAATAAGGTCAATATATTCAGGACATTTTATAACCGTTTTTTTGATATCTGTGGTTCCGCCATATTTTTTTTCGTCACTGTGGAGAAGCAGTTTCAGACTGACAGGCCTTTCAGATTCAAAATGATATTCTTTTTCAGTTGATGCAAAATTGAAAAAGGCAAGAATCTGCTGGGTAGAGCTGTTTCTTTTAATAACATAAATATTGTCTGCCTCACGGTGGCAGTCCACCCATGAAAAGCCATTTGGGTTGTAATCCCATTCAAACAGTGCCGGATTATCAAGATAGCAGTTATTTAAATCTTTCATAAAATGATGGAAAGCATCATGAATAGGGTATTTTAGTATATCCCAGTCCTGCTGTCTGGTTTCATCCCATTCACGAAGCTGACCGATTTCATTTCCCATGAAATTAAGCTTCTTTCCGGGATGGGCATACATGTACATATAAAAAGCTCTTGCCTGTCTGAATTTACCCTCATAAAGATCACTCATCTTCTGTACAATGGTTGCTTTGCCATGGACAACCTCGTCATGCGACAGTGGTAGAATGTAGTTTTCATTATAATAGTACATCATAGAGAAGGTAAGTTTGTGATATATGCCGCTACGGCTTTCAGGTGAAGATGCAAAGTAGGAAAGGGTATCATGCATCCATCCCAAATCCCATTTAAAGTCAAAGCCAAGTCCGCCTTCGTTTACCGGTTTAGTGATAAGAGGTCTTGAAGAGGAGTCTTCGGCAAAGAGAAGAGCATCATAATGGCGCTCTTTAAGTCCTTGGTTCATTGTCTGAAGAAATGATAAAGCGGCTTTGTTTTCGCCTCGTTCCGGATTACCCTGCCAGTAGATCAGATTTCCAACCGCGTCCATTCTTAAGCCGTCAAAATGATATTCTGAAAGCCAGAAGTTGGCTGCAGACTGTAAAAAGCTGCAGGTTTCTCCACGGGAATGCATGAAGTTACAGCTGCCCCATTCATTATATCCCACAGCGTTATTAGGATATTCAAACAGCGCAGTGCCATCATAGTTATGTAAACCAAAGGAATCTACTGCAAAATGCACAGGTATAAAATCCAAAATAACTGCTATGTTTTCTTTGTGACAGGCATCAATGAACTTTTTGAGCTCTACAGGTGTTCCGTAACGTGAGGTTGGACTGAAATATCCGGTAGACTGATACCCCCAGGACCGGTCACAGGGATATTCGTTAAGAGGCATAAGCTCTACAAAGTTATAGCCATTCTCTTTTAGATATGGAATCAGCAGTTCAATCATTTCCTCATAGGAATAGAACCCGTTTTCATCCTCATCAGTTTTTTTCTTCCAGGAACCAAAGTGCATTTCATAAATGTTAATGGGTCCGTTCTTTAAATTTTTTCTATTGTTCATCCAGGTATAATCCTGAAATGTATAAGTACCGGGATCGTAAATGATGGAAGCGGAGGCAGGACGAAGTTCGCTGAAAAATCCGTAAGGGTCTGCATGGTCTATTACACTTCCGTCATTTCCATAGATACGGTACTTATAAAGGTTACCTGCCTTTGGTCCGTTTATGCTTATTTCCCAGAAATTTCCATCATGGATTTTGTTCAAGGGGATTTCTTCCCAGTTACTGAAATCACCTATTAAAGATATTTTTTTGGCAGCAGGAGCAAAGGTGCGAAAGGTGGTACCGCCCCAGTATGTATGGGCTCCAAGGTAATTATAAGCTTCAAATTCTTTTCCTGTATAGAAATTGTAAAAATCCATTTTTTCCTCCATATATTATGACACATACCAAGGCTTACTTTTTCATTGGTATTGCATTGTAATCTTTTTTTAGATATACTATAAAAGGTTAAAATTAAAAAGTCAGCCGACGATTTTAGACATGTGTCGGAAAAGATGTTTTTTGTCGGAATGTTGTGAGGCCCGGTGGAAAATGGATTTAAGAAAACAGAAAAGCAGGCAGAAAATAATTGATGCTTTTATTAATATGAGAGCTTACATTCCTTTGGAAAGACTGACTGTAAAGGGGCTCTGTGCAAAGGCGGGAATTAATAAGTCTACATTTTATGTTCATTACAGAGATGTTTATGATTTGTCGGAACAGTTGGAGAATGAACTTGTAGAAGGCATTATTGCTTCTATCAACCATCCTCAGGCAGTTCTGGATGATACAAATTTATTTACTCACGAACTTTTTACTGCCTACAAAGAAAAAAACAATATGATAAAGATTTTGTTTTCCGGTGGCCGAAGCAGTCGTCTTCCTCAAATGGTAGAAAACAGTATTAAAAAGCTGATATTTTCACTCAGACCGGAATACAGAAATGATACGGAAAAAAATGTGGAACTGAGCTATAGAATTTATGGCGGCTACTATGCTTATATAGAAAATCTGGATTATGGCGAAGAAATGGTAATCCGGGTGATAAGTAAAATGGCAGCTGCAAATGTTTTTCAAAATAAGTGATACTCTGAAAATGGGAAATGAAGTATGAGAAAACTATACAATTTATTTAAGGAGAAAATGATATGGCAAATTATGTACTTGACTGGAATGAATACTCCGGAGTGGCTAAGCAGGCCATTGCAGAAGGCTGTGTGCTTCTTGAAAATCATAACAATGTACTGCCGCTTGAAAAGGGAAGTAAAGTATCTGTCTTTGGCAGAATTCAGAATTATTATTATAAAAGCGGAACCGGTTCGGGTGGCATGGTAAACGTGTCAAAGGTGGTTTCAATTCCGGAAGGTCTTAGAAACAGCGGGGTTGTAACACTAAATGAAGAACTTGCAAAGATTTATGCTGAGTGGGAAAAAGAAAACCCTGTTGACGAAGGTGAAGGCTGGGGAAGTGAACCGTGGTGCCAGCAGGAAATGGAACTTTCCGAGGAAGTGGCTGCAGCCGCTGCAAAGAATTCTGATGTGGCAATTGTTATAATCGGAAGAACAGCCGGTGAGGACAGAGATGCCGGAGATGCTCCGGGTTCTTACAGACTTACTGACATTGAGGAAAGAATGATTGCAAACGTAAGAGCAGCATTTGAAAAGGTAATTGTACTCCTTAACGTGGGCAGTATTATGGACATGAGTTTTATTGACAAGTATAATCCGGATGCTGTTATGTATGTATGGCAGGGAGGTATGCTTGGAGGTGACGGTACTGCTGATGTGCTTACAGGTAAGGTGAGCCCATGCGGTAAACTGACAGACACCATTGCTTACAAAATTGAGGATTATCCGTCTAATGACAATTTCGGCAATCCTGACTTTGATTTATACTGTGAAGATATTTATGTTGGCTACCGTTATTTTGAAACTGTGGCAAAGGACAGGGTAAGATATCCTTTCGGTTACGGTATTTCTTATACTGACTTTTCAATTGAAGCAGAAAAAACTGAGAACAAACCGGAGGAGAAGACCGTTTGTGTAAGTCTTCGTGTGACAAATACAGGCAGTAGATCCGGTAAAGAAGTAGTGCAGGTTTATGTACAGGCACCACAGGGTAAACTGGGTAAACCATTAAGAAGTCTGGTGGCTTACAAAAAGACAAATGAACTTAAGCCGGGTGAAAGTCAGGTGCTGGATTTTTGTATAAATTATAACGATGCAGCTTCCTATGATGACCTTGGAATTACAGGTTATCGTTTCTGTACAGTGCTTGAACAGGGAAAATATTTGCTTTACGCAGGCAGCGATGTAAGAAGTGCAGAACAGGTGGCAGGCTGGGAAATAACTGAAACTACTCTTGTAGAACAGTTGACATCCGCACTGACTCCTGTTAAGGAATTTCAGTGTATGGTTCCATGTGAAGACGGTAACGGTGGTTACACAATGGGATACAGAATAGTGTATCATAAAGAAGCGGATGAAGAGCTTCGTCGTGCAGAATATATGCCTGAGGAAATACCTCAAAATTTTGAAACTGACTATAAACTTTCAGATGTTCTGGAAAACAAAATCAGCATGGAGCAGTTTATTGCCCAGCTTACAGATGATGACCTGACCTGCATTGTCAGAGGTGAGGGAATGGGCAGCTCAAAGGTTACTCCCGGAACAGCCGCAGCTTTTGGCGGAGTCTCTCCGCATCTTGTTGAATTGGGAATTCCTGCTGTTTGCTGTGATGACGGTCCTTCCGGCATGAGACTGGACAGCGGTGCAAAGGCATTCAGTCTTCCAAATGGAACAATGTTGGCATGTACCTTTAATGATGAACTGGTTGAGGAATTATATTCCTATACTTCCATGGAAATGATTGGAAACAAGGTTGAGTGTCTCCTTGGACCCGGAATGAATATCCACAGACACCCTTTAAACGGGAGAAACTTTGAATATTTCTCCGAAGATCCTTATTTGACAGGTTCCATGGCAGGTGCAATGTTAAAAGGTTTACAGAAATATGGTGTAACAGGTACAGCAAAGCATTTCTGTGGTAACAATCAGGAACGTCGCAGACATTTTATTGATTCTGTTATTTCTGAAAGAGCGCTTCGTGAAATCTACCTGAAAGGCTTCGAGATGATTGTCCGCTCCGGAGTGGCAGATTCTATTATGACAACCTATGGTTCGGTTAATGGAGTTTGGACAGCCGGAAATTTTGACCTGGCAACTACCATACTCCGTAAGGACTGGGGCTATACAGGTATTGTAATGACTGACTGGTGGGCAGCAATAAATGAAAGAAATAAGCCTTCCAATCTTACAAATTTTGCAGCTATGGTTCGTTCACAGAATGACCTTTATATGGTTTGTCCGGATGGAGCAACAAACGCAAGCAATGACAATACCATGGAAGCTTTGCAAAATGGTTTACTTTGCAGAAGTGAGTTACAGCGTAGTGCAATTAATACCTGCAGATTTGCAATGAAGACAGAGGCTATGAAGCGTCTTTTAGGCAAGGGCAGTGAGGTTGAGGTGATAAATCGTCCGAAAGATGAAAGTGAAATCAGTCTTGAGGGTGTGGAATTTGTTACACTTGATGGAAGTCTCACAGTAATGCTTAATGACAAACCATCTGCTGCATCTGCAAATTACATTATTCCTCTTGATGTGGTTAAGCAGGGACTTTACAAAATAAGCCTGTATGGAAAATCTTCCTTGAGCAGACTGGCACAGATGCCTTGTACTCTGTTTAATACGGGTATTCCTGTTGCAATCTTTTCCTTTAACGGAACAAATGGTGAAATTGTCTCCATCGACCGTCAAGTTGAGCTGTTCAGCCGTTTCAGTACAATGAGACTTTATGTTTCAAGAGCAGGACTTGAACTTGAAAAGATTTGCTTTACTTATATTGGAGAAGGAGATTTTATATCCGGTAACAGAAACTGAGAAACAGGTATTGTAAATTTCTTGACATAGTTTTGAATAAGTGATATCATATAACCTAGTCTTCAGGGCAGGGTGTAATTCCCTACCGGCGGTAAAGCCCGCGAGCCGAAAGGCATGATTCGGTGTAATTCCGAAGCCGACAGTATAGTCTGGATGGAAGAAGATTACACTAAGTTTACCGCTCATTTCAGGTAAACATGAACGTGATTTTTTCAGGCTCCGAAGATTTTTCGGAGCCTTTTATTTATTGCAGAGGAAACTTTGCTCCTATAAAAAAGCTTGCCTTTCCAATAAAAAAACGCTTTGCGGGAAAACGGCTATCACGTATAAGGTGAAGTATAAAGAGGTGAATGTATATGCCTGAGAAGAAATATATGCAGCGTGCAATCTCCCTGGCTCTTAAGGCAGAGGGCTTTACAAATCCCAATCCTATGGTTGGAGCGGTAATTGTTAAAGATGGAAAGATTATAGGCGAGGGTTATCATCAGAGATGCGGTGAACTCCATGCTGAACGTAATGCCATAAAAAATCTTACTGAGTCTGCTGAAGGGGCAACTATATATGTTACTTTAGAACCCTGTTGTCATTACGGAAAAACACCCCCCTGCACAGAGGCAATAATAGATAATAAAATAGCAAAGGTAGTAATCGGATCAAGGGACCCAAATCCACTGGTGTCCGGAAAGGGTGCTGCAATACTCAGGGAACATGGCATAGAAGTGGTTGAGGATTTTATGAGAGCCGAGTGTGACGAAATTAACCCGGTTTTCTTTCATTACATTACAACAAAAATGCCATATGTGGTTATGAAGTATGCCATGACCTGTGATGGTAAAATTGCCACAAAAACAGGGGATTCCAAGTGGATAACAGGGGAAGCGGCCAGGACAGAGGTTCAGCATATGCGACATAAATACATGGGTATTATGGCAGGTATTGGAACTGTACTGGCAGATAACCCAATGTTAAATGTACGCATTGAAGGTCTTAAAAGTCCTGTAAGAATAATTTGTGACAGCAGATTGAAAATACCCGTTGACTGCAAACTGGTAGAAACAGCTAAAGACTATAGAACCATTGTGGTCTGCGGATTAAAATTTGCTGAAAACGAAGTAGAATACAATGTGACTTTAAGTGAAAAAATAAAATTGCTTAAAGAAAGAGGAGTTGAGGTAATCAGCTTTCCTGATAAAAACGGAAGAGTGGATGTTACTTGTCTGATGAAATGGCTGGGAAGTCAGGGAATAGACAGTATTTTCGCAGAAGGTGGCGGAACCTTAAATGATGCACTTTTAAGAGCTGGTCTTGTAAACAGGGCAGAAGTTTTTATTGCACCAAAAATGTTTGGCGGTGCAGAAGCAAAAACTCCTGTGGAAGGCATTGGCATTGCAAATATTTCTCATGCAGAGCAATTTGAACTTAAATGTGTAAAAAGAGTTGATGAGGATGTTCTTTTGACATATATTAAGCATTAATTATTCTTTATTTTTGTTTGTTTTAACAGACGGAAGAAAAGAGCAGAATATAGATTGTGCTAATAATTTAAGAGGTGTAACATGTTTACCGGAATCATTGAAGAAACAGGTATTATTAAACAAATAATAGTAAACGGAAATTCTGGAAGTATTGCCATAAAAGCAGACAAGGTGCTTGGCGGCACGAAAATAGGAGACAGTATCGCTGTAAACGGAATCTGTCTTACTGTAACTTCTCTTCAGAAGGATGGGTTTACTGCCGATGTTATGGCAGAAACTGTCAGACGTTCAGGATTGTTTGATGCGGTAGTGGGGGACAGGGTTAATTTGGAAAGGGCAATGGCTGCTGACGGACGCTTTGGAGGGCACATTGTTTCAGGACATATTGACGGAACAGGAACCATAACCGAATTCAAAAAGGAAGAAAATGCGGTCTGGGCTACAATTGAAACCCTGCCGGGCATATTACAACTGATTGTAGAAAAAGGCTCTATCTGTATTGATGGAATCAGTCTTACAGTGGCAAAGGTTGGTAAAAGCAGCTTTCAGGTTTCAATAATTCCTCATACCGCTTCAGAAACTACTCTGATTACAAAAAAGAAGGGTGACAGGGTTAATCTGGAAACCGACATTATAGGAAAATATGTACAGAAGCTTATGGGAGACTCAAAAAAGGAAGAAGAAAGCCCGGGACTTACAATGGATATGTTAAAAAAATATGGATTTTAAATAAACCTGCATAAACATTTAATACAGGAGGCAACAATGAACTACGAATATAATACAGTTGAAGAGGCTCTGGAGGATTTACGACAGGGAAGAATTATTCTGGTTACAGATGATCCGGACAGAGAAAACGAAGGGGATATGATATGTGCCGGAGAATTTGCTACACAGGAAAATATAAATTTTATGGCATGTCATGCCAAGGGATTAATATGTACTCCAATGAGTGGAGAGCTGGCTGCAAAGCTTGGACTTCCTCAGATGGTTAGTGAAAATACTGATAATCACTGCACAGCGTTTACTGTTTCCATTGACCATAAGGATACTACTACCGGAATATCTGCAGCAGAACGTTCCTATACAATGATGAAATGTTGTGAAGATACAGCATCTCCTTATGATTTCAGACATCCGGGACATGTTTTCCCACTTGTGGCAAAAAAAGGTGGTGTGCTTGAACGTAATGGTCATACAGAGGCAACAGTAGATTTAATGAAGCTTGCCGGTCTTAAAGAATGTGGCGTGTGTTGTGAAATCATGGAGGATGACGGAACCATGATGAAAACCCCCAATCTTTGGAAGCTGGCAGAAAAATATAATTTGAAATTCATTACTATTAAGCAGTTGCAGGAGTACATTCAGATTCATGTAAAACACATGGTAAGAATGGCAAATGCCAAACTGCCTACAAAATACGGAGAATTCAGAATAATCGGTTATGTAAATGACATAACCGGAGAGCACCATGTCGCACTGGTGAAGGGTGATATTGGTGACGGAGAAAATGTGCTTTGCAGAGTACATTCTGAATGTCTTACCGGAGATACCTTCGGCTCATGCCGTTGTGACTGTGGAGAACAGCTGCAAAGAGCCATGCAGCAGGTAGAAGCAGAGGGCAGAGGAATTATTCTGTATATGAGACAGGAAGGCAGAGGCATAGGCCTTATTAATAAGCTGAAAGCCTATGAACTTCAGGAGCAGGGCTTTGATACTGTTGAGGCAAATGTAAAGCTTGGATTTGCTCCGGATTTAAGAGAATACTGGGCAGGTGCTCAGATACTGGTGGATTTAGGTGTGAAGTCCTTAAGACTGCTTACCAATAATCCGGAAAAGGTGTACGGTTTGGAGGGGTTTGGTCTTACCATTAAAGAACGTGTGCCTATTGAAGTAGAACCTCAGAAATATGACCTGTTTTATATGAAAACCAAGCAGGATAAAATGGGACATATCTTTAAGGATATAAAATTTTAGTATTATACAAAGTGGAGGACATTATGAAAGAAATTAATCTTATCGAAGGAAAAGTTGTTGCCAAGGAAGGCATGAAGGTTGGTATTGTGGCTTCCCGTTTTAATGAAATTATTGTAAACAAACTTTTAGGAGGTGCTGTTGACGGACTGGTGCGTCACGGTGTAGATGAAAATAATATTACTGCTGCATGGGTACCGGGAGCTTTTGAAATTCCTGTTATCGCAAAGAAAATGGCAGAATCCGGGAAATATGATGCTGTAATTTGTGTTGGTGCAGTAATTCGCGGAGATACAACTCATTATGATTATGTATGCAATGAAGTATCCAAGGGAGTTGCACAGGTAGGTCTTGCAACAGGTGTTCCTGTTCTTTTCGGTGTTATTACCACTGAAAATATTGAACAGGCAATTGCACGTGCAGGAAGCAAGGCAGGCAATAAAGGCTATGATTGCGCACTCTCTGCTATAGAAATGGTAAATCTTCTTAATCAGTTGTAATTAGCTGCCATATGTGAACAGCTGTCATATGTGAATGTGATTATGTGTTAATATTAACCATGTGTAAATAGTTACTATATAAAAAACTAAAGATAACCCACTGCCTTTAGGCGGTGGGATTAGATTTAAA
>JBJEJI010000038.1:0-59734 GCA_051877895.1 Lachnospiraceae bacterium
TCTCCTTTATAATAATAAAAAGAGCACAGAAGCTTTCTTCTGTACTCTTTCTTTTGCTGTAATACTAATAAAAATTTCTTATATTGTTCAGCCAATTACATCCTGCATATTATAAAGTCCGTGTGGCTTTCCTGCAAGGTACTTAGCTGCATTAACTGCACCTTTTCCGAAAATTGCCTTGGAATATGCGGTATGTTTAATTTCGATTACTTCATCGCGACCGGCAAAAATTATTTCATGCTCGCCTACAATGGTTCCGCCTCTGACAGCTGAAATACCAATCTCTTTTTCGGGACGTTTTTCACTTCTTCCCGAGCGGTCATAAACATATTCATATTCATCGTTAAGGACTTCATTAATTGCATCTGCAATGGCAAGTGCTGTACCACTTGGAGCATCTTTTTTCAAATTGTGATGCTTTTCTACAATTTCAATATCGAAATCCTTTGCAAGAATTGCAGTTGCTGTCTGAACCAGCTTCAAAATGGTGTTAACACCAAGTGACATATTGGCAGAGCGAAGGATGGTCATTTCCTTTGAGCACTCTACAATATAATCTACTTCTTCTTTTGTATAGCCTGTAGAGCAAAGTACAAGAGGTAAATCCTTTTCCTTTGCATCTGCAAGCAGTTCTTTTAAATTCTTTGGTGATGAAAAATCAATCACAACATCAGCCTGAACGTCAACCTTTGATAATGCATCAAATACAGGATAAGAACATTTGCCGTTATCAACAATATCAAGACCTGCTACAATTTCCGCATCAGGATCTTTTGTGACAATATCAGTAATAACCTGTCCCATGTGACCACAGCAGCCTCTGAGAATGATTCTGGTCATATGTATTCCTCCAAAATTCTGCACAACAGTGCCTTAATATCCAAATTGCAATATTTCATAAGCAGGATGATTATTTAATCAGACCGACTGCACTCATTTCTGCAGCAAGGCGTTCTGCATTCTGTTCTTCCATTTCTGTAAGCGGCATACGAAGAGGACCTGCATTCATTCCCATGAGATTAAGAGCCTTCTTTACCGGAATTGGGTTAACTTCACAGAAAAGAGCACTGATAAGCGGAATATACTTAAGCTGAATTTCCTGAGCTTTCTTTACATCTCCCGCAAGGAAAGATGCTACCATTTCATGGGTTTCCCTTGGAGCAATGTTACTCAGAACGGAAATAACACCCTTGCCGCCCAAAGAGAGAATCGGAAGCACCTGATCATCGTTTCCGGAATAGATGTCCATTTCCCCGTTAGTAAGACTTACAATTTTAGCTACGGCTGACATGTCACCGCTTGCTTCCTTAACTGCAACAATATTTTCTACTTCGCGGTAAAGTCTTGCAATTGTTTCCGGTGTCATTTTGCAGCCTGTACGTCCCGGAATGTTGTATAAAACAACAGGGATATTAACAGCTGCTGCAATTGCAGAAAAATGTGCAAAAAGTCCGTTCTGGGTTGCTTTATTATAGTAAGGGGTAACAACGAGGATACCGTCTGCACCACACTTTTCAGCTTCTTTTGAAAGATAAATAGCTGTTTCTGTGCAATTTGAACCTGTACCTGCAATAACAGGAATACGCTTTGCTACCTTATCTACACAATAACGAATAGTTTCAATATGTTCTTCATGGGTAAGCGTTGACGCTTCACCGGTAGTACCACAAACAACGATACAGTCAGTTCCGTTGGCAATCTGGAACTCAATCATTTCGCCAAAGCTGTCATAGTTTACACTTCCATCAGCATTCATGGGTGTAATAATTGCTGTACCTGAGCCCGTAAATATAGACATTTTAATACCTCCGTATAACAAAATACTCTTTAGGGTTGATTTTAGCATTTTACCATAGGAATGTCAATTACAAGCTTAACAAGTCACACATTCGTCATCATTTTTGTCAGACCCATATTCCAGTTTGCTGACTGATACTTCATATGCAATTCTTCTTTCCACGTCATATTCGGAAAGCTTTTTCTGATATTCTCTTGACTGTATTCTTCCCCAAAGCAGTATTCTGCTTCCTACTTCAAAATTATCGGCATATCTGGCATTTCTTCCCCAGCATATGCACGGAATATAATCACTTTTTCCATATGGTCTGTTTACTGCCAGAAGCACGTCTGCAATTTCCCTGCCAAGTGGCGTTTTTCTGTAGACAGGCTGCTTACACACATAACCATCAAGAAAAATATAATTCGGTTTTACATCAACAGGCTCTATATCACTTACTGTAATTTCTCTTGCAAAAACAGAAAGAATCAATCTGTTCTTGCTTTCTTCATGCCTGTTGTACGATCTGAACTGTCCGTAAACAGTTACAAACTGACCTTTAATTGATTCTTCCGGAGACAAAAGTCTCTCGGAAACCATTACCGGAATTATGTCATATGAATCCGATAATCTCTTTGCTTTTACTTCTATCATGTAAAAGCCTTCACCAAACACATCGTGACTGAAATTAAAGTCACTTACTACTTCACCGACCAATACAACCTGATTGTTGTCAAAAACCTTTTCTGTCATTTCTCCTCCATCCCGGTACGCGGTTTTTTAATCATTTTTCTGCCTGCGTACTGTTTAAAATTCTTAAGTTGTAACATATATATGCTTTACAGCCTGAATTATAATTGGAAAATTGACCAAGTTCAAGTCTAACTCATCTCATATTTTCGACATATTTTGACATTAATCGGGTTTGTCCGATAATATTATTTTCTGTTTGCTCTCTTTCTTTCCAAAGAGTCAAGAATCTTCTTGCGGATTCGGAGAGATTTTGGCGTAACCTCAAGTAATTCGTCATTATCGATGAATTCAAGGCACTGTTCAAGGCTTAATCGTCTGGGCGGAACCAGTCTTAATGCTTCATCAGCTGATGAAGAACGGGTATTGGTAAGCTGCTTTTTCTTGCAGACATTTACCTCTACATCCTCAGACTTTCCGTTCTGTCCGATTACCATTCCTGCATATACCTTTTCACCTGCTCCGATAAACAGAGAACCTCGTTCCTGCGCGTTGAAAAGACCGTAAGTAATGGCTTCACCGGATTCAAATGCAATAAGACTTCCCTGCTTTCTGTAGGAAATATCTCCCTTATAAGGCGCATATCCTGCAAATACCGTGTTGATAATGCCTTCTCCCTTAGTATCGGTCATGAATTCACCGCGATAACCGATTAATCCTCTTGCCGGAATATTGAATGTCAGTCTGGTAGTAGATGTACCAAGGCTGGACATGGAAACCAGTTCTCCTTTTCTCTGGGAAAGCTTGTCAATAACTGAACCAGCATATTCCTCAGGAACATCTACAACAGCCTCTTCCATTGGCTCAAGCTGTTTGCCGTTTTCATCGGTTTTATAAATTACTTCTGCTTTGCTGACTGCAAATTCGAATCCTTCACGACGCATGTTTTCAATCAAAACGGAAAGATGAAGTTCTCCACGACCACTGACTTTATAGGCCTCTGTAGTTTCGGTTTCCTCAACACGAAGACTGACATCTGTATTAAGCTCACGGAAAAGTCTTTCACGCAAATGTCTGGAAGTAACAAATTTTCCCTCCTGACCTGCAAGAGGGCTGTCATTTACACAGAAATTCATGCTTATTGTTGGCTCTGAAATTTTCTGAAATGGAATTGGTTCCGGATTATCAACGGAGCATATTGTATCACCGATGTGAATGTCAGGAATGCCGGAAATTGCCACAATAGAACCTACTGTAGCTGATTCTACTTCTACTTTTTTCAGCCCGTCAAATTCATACAGCTTGCTGATTTTTACTTTTTTCTTTTTATCAGGCTCATGGTGGTTAACAATAACAACTTCCTGATTAACCTTGATTGTACCGTTATCAACCTTACCAACGCCGATACGCCCTACATATTCATTGTAATCAATTGTACTGATTAACACCTGTGTTCCCTTATCAGCATCTCCCATAGGAGCAGGAATATGCTCAATAATGGTTTCAAACAAAGGCTCCATGGATTTAGGTGTGTCACCCATTTCAAGAATGGCTACACCCTGTTTTGCGGAAGCGAATACAAAGGGAGAATCAAGTACATCATCATCAGCTTCCAGATCCATGAATAATTCAAGTACCTCATCAATAACCTCCGAAGGTCTTGCCTCCGGTCTGTCAATTTTGTTTATACATACAATTACAGGTAAATGAAGCTCCAATGCTTTTTTCAGTACAAATTTTGTCTGAGGCATTGCACCTTCAAATGCATCAACAACAAGAACAACACCGTTAACCATTTTAAGAACACGTTCAACTTCGCCACCGAAATCTGCATGTCCCGGAGTATCAATAATGTTAATTTTTACTCCTTTGTAAAATACGGCTGTGTTCTTACTGAGTATTGTTATACCTCTTTCACGCTCTATATCGTTAGAGTCCATTACACGTTCTTCTACCACCTGATTACTTCTGAAAACACCACTCTGTTTTAAAAGCTCATCAACCAGTGTAGTTTTGCCGTGGTCTACATGGGCAATAATTGCTATATTTCTGATATCTTCTCTTAACATAATCCTCTTTTCCTACCGAAATATTATCTTTTTATGGTCATTTATTTCTTTAATGGGACACTCCAACATATGCCCCATTTTATCAATGGTAATTTTATCATATCGACAAAAAATTACAATATGTGAAATCCCCAAGATTTTTAAACGATTGTAATTAATTTATAGTATTTATGCCAAATCCAGGCAGTCATAAAGGGCATTTTTAAGCACCTTCATCTGGTATTCTCTGTTTCCGTTGGTAACATTTATGAAATACAGAAACACAATATTTTTTTCAGGGTCAATGGAAACATAGGTTCCGGCCCAGCCATCCCAGCCGAACTCACCCAGACCCGGTCCGTGAAGTGCTGCCTTCTCTGTGTCATCAAGCACACGCATGAGATTACCGTAGTTGTAGCCTTCCAGTGAATACCAGTTAGCAGTTTCTCTCTGACTCTCATCAAGCTGTGCTGTTCTCATATATTTTGCAGTTTCTTTTGAAATAATTCGTACAGGCTCTCCTGTTTTGGAATATTCTGCGGGAAGTGTGCCTTTGTTCAACAGTGTAAGTGCAAACTTTGCATAATCATCCGGAGTGGAAACCAGACCTGCTCCGCCCGACTCAAACTCCGGCTTGTATTTTCTTGACATGGTTCCAAGAAATGGATAATCCCATGGCACATAACCATTTTCACCTTTGTCATGCATGGTTACCATTCGATCATATTTCTCTGCCGGAACATAAAAGTCTGTGTCCACCATTCCAAGAGGCTCAAAAATATATTTTTTCAGGAATTGGCTGTAGCGCATGCCGGAAGTAACCTCAATAATGGCACCCAGCACATCTGCACAAAGAGAATAGTTCCATTTTGTACCCGGCTCATAAAGCAGAGGATAATCTCCTACTTTGTTCATCAATTCTACTGTGGGAATCATTTCATCCGGATATTTACTTTCCATTGGCCAGAAAAGCTGCTGTCCAAGAATCAGTCCTGCACCGGTCACATCATTTGGGTATTCAATACCTGCAGTCATGGAAAGAAGGTGACGGATTGTGACCTTGTTTTTTGCAGGAACAGTACTTCCATCCGGCTGCAAAACAGTCAAATCTTTAAATCCGGGCAAAAAATCCTCTGCAAAATCATTTTCTGTAAACAGTCCCTGTTCCATAGCAATCATGACTGCAAGACTTGTTATGGGCTTACTCATGGAAAACATTTTGAAAATGTCTGTATCTTTTATAGGTCTGTTATCAGTAAGATTGTCTTTACCAAAGCATCCTCTGTATATTTCTTTGTTGTCCTTAAACACCAGACAGACTGTACCAAGGGCATCTCCTCTGTCAATCTCCTCCTGCATGATTTTATCAAGTGTTTCTTTTACATCTTTCATAAGTAACCTCCCCTAACACAACAAGAAGCCGCATAAACGGCTTCCTGGTTAATTATTAATGTTTTCCTAAAATATAAGTTCCCAAACCCAAAACAACCATCACTATCAGTCCCACTATGGTGCTTATTACACCAATGTGTCCTGAAAGAGCACCTGTATTCATTATTATTGCAAAAGGTGATGCCAGAACAAGACCGAATATTGCGGAATATGTCATGATTCCGTGATAAAGAAAAAGATAATGAATTGCTTTTGCAATCAGTACTATTCCCAAAATCACTCCAATACCAAACGGAACAAGTAAAATACAACAATCAATGAGGGCCTTCACATCAAATGCAAGCAATGCATTCATAAAGGTTGTAATCAGATTGATAACTCCATAATAAAAGCCAAGTATCATCATAATCATTGAGCCGCTTACACCGGGTATTACCATGGTTGCTGCTGCAATTATTCCTCCAAAGAAAAGCATTGCAACATTCCAAAAGCTTGGTGAAAGTGTCTGCATGGTGTCTGTGCTTTCTTTTATCATCGGCATTACAATTACAATGGCAAAAAACAGTATAAAAATTATTACATCTTGAATTCTGAGACGGAATTTTTCCATTCCCGCCTCTTTTTGCTTTTCACGAAGTCCTGCAAACATTACAGGAAGACCTCCCATAATAAGACCGATAAAAGCAAGAGCTGTTGGAAGTGTGTACTCCTTAAGTAAAAATTCAATCAGATAGGAAAATCCCACTATTCCAAGTGCGGCACCGAGAAGTATGGGAACAAGAAAAGAAATGCTTTTCTTGAATTCTTTAAACAGGCTGTTGACTGAATCAATCAGCTTGTCGTAAATTCCGAAGGACACCAGCATTGTTCCGCCGCTGACACCCGGAATTACATTGGCCACGCCAACAAAAATGCCTTTAATAATGTTAAATACACTGCTTTTCAAATAACCCGTAAAACCTTTCAAAACTACCTCCTGTGATTCTTATTTAAGATCAAGATATTTTTCAACTTCTTTCTGCATATCGGCAGTTTCGCATACGGTATTGTGGCGTACAGGAGCAGTTCTGATGTCCTCAATTGCCTGAGGAATGTCTGTCATGCTAAGCTCCTGCAGTTTATCAATCAGTTCAAAGTCACTCATAGAATCAAAGTTTTTATCAATTGCTGTAAGAACGCTTCTTGCAAACTTATAAGGACTTGCTGTGGATGCAATTACTGTTACGTTTTTATCACCGGAATTCTTTATGTAATCCTTGCATACCTTTGCAGCAACGGCGGTATGTGTGTCGATAATATATCCGGTTTTTTCATAAAGTTCCTTAATTGTTCCTGCTGTTTCTTCTTCTGTAGCATAACCGCCAACAAATGATTCTGCCTTTGCCATCATTTCAGAGGTTACGGAGTACACTCCTTCTCCTGCAAGCTTGGACATAAGTTCACGATTAACATCAGCATTGTTTCCTGCCAGATTATATATCAGTCTTTCCAGGTTGCTGGAAATAAGGATATCCATGGATGGAGATGTGGTAACTACAAAGTCTCTGTTCTTGTTGTAAGTACCTGTGGCGAAGAAATCATATAAAACCTTGTTTGTGTTACTGGCACAAACTAACTTGTTAATTGGTGTGCCAATAAGCTTTGCATAGTAAGCAGCAAGGATATTTCCGAAGTTACCTGTTGGTACCACACAGTTGATTTTATCTCCTGCTGCTATCTTGCCCTCTCCCAATAATTTTGCATAGGCATAGACATAGTAGCAAACCTGTGGAACAAGACGTCCGATGTTGATGGAATTGGCAGAACTGAAAACATAGCCGTTTTTCTTCATGCTTTCAGCCAGCTCTTTATTGTTAAACATGGCTTTAACACCACTCTGTGCATCATCGAAGTTACCTTCAATTCCGATTACATGAGTGTTATCACCACGCTGGGTTACCATCTGCTTTTCCTGAACCGGACTAACGCCATGCTTAGGATAAAATACAATGATTTTTGTGTCAGGTACATCTGCAAAGCCTGCAAGTGCAGCCTTTCCTGTATCACCTGATGTAGCTGTAAGAATTACAATCTTTTCTTTCAGGTTATTTTTCTTTGCAGCCGTTGTCATTAGATGAGGAAGGATGGACAGCGCCATGTCCTTAAAAGCAATTGTTGAACCGTGAAAAAGTTCAAGATAGTATGCTCCGTCAGCATAAGTGATCGGAACAATATCTTCTGTGTCGAATTTGGAATCATAAGCCTTTGCGATACAGTTCTTTAATTCATCTTCTGTATAATCTGTTAAAAACAACTTCATTACTTCGTAAGCAATTTCCTGATAGGACATCAGGCTCAGTTCTTCAAAAGTCTTGTCCAGCACAGGCATGCTTTCAGGTACAAACAGTCCGCCATCATCAGCAAGTCCTTTTAACACTGCCTGGGAAGCTGTTACTTTGTTTTCTGCATTTCTTGTACTGTTGTATAATATATTCATAAATTCCTCCGTTCCAAAACTTTCCATGTGATAATCATGGGAATTATAACACAGATTTATCTTATGCACAAGAAAAAATGCCCGATACCATAAAGTCTTTTACGGTATCAGGCATTTAGGCTTATTATTCTGTAAAAAATTCATGACAGCCATGCTCGACTGTTTTTGTAAGGTTATTATCAAACCATGCTGCAGAAGATGCTGAGCAATACTTTCTGGAAATAAAGTAGTAAGAATTTTCTGAATAATCTTCACCGGAAAGAGCACGCTGTACTGCTTCTTTTGTTTCAGCGCTTGCTGTAGTATTGTAAATAATACCGCTGCTTACCGGAGAAAACTGTTTAGGTGAATTAATTACACCTTCTACAGTGTTTGGAAACTTTGAAGAGTTTACACGATTGATTACTACGTTGGCCACAAGAATTTTACCAATCATATCTTCTCCGCCTGCCTCGCACTGAACAAGTCTCTCAAGTAAATCAAGTTCGCTTGTTGTCAGTTTGATAACCATATCAGGATTATCAACATATACTGGCTTTAAGCTTTCCTCATACTGCTTCCTGGCTTCAATAGCTTTTGTCAACTCTTCGGTAACAATTTTATCATTTTCTTTACTAATTTTCAAAGATTCTTCTTTTGTCTTGTCATCATGATATTTGTCAACAATCTGAGTAATTTTATCAGTGATGTATTCCTCACTGGACAAGATTTCAGAATTATCACTGCTGAGTTCCATGACCTCAATCAGGAGCGTTGGTTCGTCATCAGAAAAATAAGTTAATATATTGTTATCATTTGCTTCACATATATTTTCAAGAAACGGAGCTTCACCTTCGCTCAACACAATCATTGAAAGTTTTTCTGACGGATAAAGAATTACTTCTCTTGCTGCCGCCGCATACGCATGTCCTGACATCAATGGTTTATCCCAATTAGTTGAATTTGCATCCAGGCAGATAAGTGCAAGAACAAAGAAAGCACATACCGCTCTTCGCATTTTTAAATTCTTTTTCATTGTTTCCTCCATACAGATTTGTTTTCGGACGCCACAAACTCTACAAAAATATTGCCGGAAAGTCAATACGTTTAGGTAATTTTCGGAATTCTCACCATTTAATTTTATCGACATTTTTTGCCTTTTGTCATTTTCGCACAATTATTGCCTTTAATTTTGATAATTATTTATATGTTTTTGCCAAGTCAAATATTACGAAAATGTTACGTTTTCGTCATTATTTTTTTGGTCCAACGTAACATTTTACGCAGAGCACATTTTATTCTACAACTGTATACCCCATTTTTAACCCTTTTATATGCTATTTTATTCCCATTTTACCATTTATTTTATGCAATTTAGGTAGTTTTTTTACCACATCTGCCTGTAATATTTTTGTAACATATTTCAATATGTATAAATTAATAACGATCAATCCCGGCTCACTTTTTCACGGGTTATCTGTTTAACAGGTAATAAAACAATCCCTTCCCTTCTGAACCATTCAGAAGGGAAGGGATTGTTGTAATTTATTTGATGAGCAACACTATAAGCCGGGTTCTGTCTTGGATGATTATCTTTCTTGACTGTATGTTACCATACAGCTCCTCTGCAGGCATTACACCTACAGAACGCGACCTACCCGAAAGCGTGACGGGCCGCCACATAGCTTTCTATTGGTCTTGCTTTGAGTGGGGTTTACACAGCCTTCTTTGTTACCAAAGAAGCGGTGGTCTCTTACACCGCCATTCCACCCTTACCTGCCAAAGCAGGCGGTTTCTTTTCTGTTGCACTAGCCTGGGAGTCACCTCCACCGGACGTTATCCGGCACCCTGCCCTGTAAAGCCCGGACTTTCCTCACCTTGCGGCGCAATCATCCGTGCTGCTCACTTCAGTACTCTAACAGATTATATTGAAAATTTCAAGTGTTTATTCCTATCATATATATCAAACGTTGAAACAGCTTCCACCTATAAATTCTCTGACTATGGAATTGTTTGGAATGTTTTCAGAGCTTACACCCAGAAAATAATCCAGGAATTTCAACAGACGTTTTGCCTCTTCATATTCAGGGCAGTCTCTTTCTATTCCAAAAAGCAGTGGTTCTGCATACTGTTTTATCACCGCAAGTTCATAAAGATGAGCCGAGTTAAACATAACATCTGCTTCTTCCTGATAAGGGAAAATGTAATTTTCTTCTCCTCTTCTGACAGATGGCCACATAGCAATAGTATCTTTTGCTGAAGTATTACGTGTTCTGGCATCACGCACTATTCTCCTGAGTAGTCTGCCGTCTGTTGTAGGAATGCGGTTATGCTCGTCAATATTTAATTGTGTTAATGCACTGATGTAAATTTTAAATTTTGAGGATGTAGGCAGGCTGTAGCTTAAAGCATCATTTAGTCCGTGGATACCTTCAATTACAAGGATATCATTGGTGCCTAGTTTTAATTTGTCACCTTTATATTCTCTTTTTCCTGTTTTAAAATTAAAAGAAGGGATTTCAACTTCTTCACCTTTAAGCAGTGCAGTCATATTTTCATTAAACAGCTTTACATCCAGAGCTTCAAGACATTCAAAATCCAAATTTCCCTCTTCATCTCTGGGAGCTTCTTCCCTGTTTTTGTAATAATTATCAAGTGCAACCGGATGAGGTGTGAATCCTACCAGTCTTAACTGAATTGACAGACGATGTGAAAAGGTTGTTTTCCCGGAAGAAGATGGTCCAGCGATCATTACAAATCTTTTATCTCCGGATGCTTTAACCATTTCAGCAATTTCCGCAATTTTCTTTTCCTGCATTGCTTCTGAAAGAAGAATCAAGTCTGAAATGTTTCCCCTTGAGATCTGTTCATTCAGACTGCCAACATTTTCAACACCAAGTATTGATGCATGCTCGCCCGATTCTTCCAATGTACGGAAAAGCTTTTCTCTTTTGTCACCGGTTCCGATTCTGTTTGTATCTTTTTCTGAAGGAAATAATAAAAGAAGCCCTTCATGATACAACTGAACATCAAAAACGGATAAACTTCCGGTTTCTACCGGCATATAACCATAGAAATAATCTGTGAAGCCGTCAATGTCGTAAACGTTGGTACTGGATGAACGTCTGAACTTAAAAAGCAGCTCTTTATCAGTCATGCCATAGGATTTAAATAACGCCTTTGCAGCATCTGTTGACATAGTACTTTTTATAATAGGAAGATTCTCGTCAACATATCCCTTCATACGTTCTTTTATTCGTGCCACCATAGCCTCGTCAGGAACACATCCCGTTAGTTTACAGTAAACTGCCCTTCCAAGTCCGTATTCAATTGTAGCTCTGACAAGACCTGATAACTGGCGTTCTTTATATAATGCCTTTAAAAAAACAAGTGTAATACCTCTTTCGTAGGTTTTCATGCCTGACTTTTGCGCTACGGTAACCCATTCAAGCTTGCAGTCGCAGGTCAGCTTGTATGATAATTCTCTTAATCTGCCATCTATTTTACAAAGCATTACGGAGTGAGCAGGCTTTACCTTAAAATTTTTAAGGAAATCAAAGGCTGTAATCCCTGCTTCAACTTCTTCATTAATTCCCATACATTTAATTGTTATTTTCCCCATTATTACCTCCAAATACGCTATACACTATACTGATTTCCTTATACTCTTTAAGCATATTCTGCAGTGCTTCATCGTCTTCCCCACGTCCGCCGGCCTTCATTGTTTTAAGAATCATTTTGGTTTTTGATAGCTTAGATTCCAAATACTGTTTCAGAACTTCATCTTTATTATCAATAAGCAATTTGCCGAATTCATATTCATAAGAATTTTCATAAGGCACTACATCTCCGAAAACTGCTCTCATGCAGGTATAGTATTTTCCGTCATCAATGCACATTTTTTCTTCTTTTATTACCATTCCTCTGTCATGAAGGAAGTGTCTGAGTAATGACATATCGGATTGTGGCTGCAAAACCAGCTGTACATTATTTCCAAGCTTTTCCCATCCGTTTTTTAATATATCACAGATAAGTATGCCTCCCATACCGGAAATAAGAACTAAATCAGCCTCATTTTTTTCAAGTTTTTTCAAACCATCACTGAGTCTCAATTGTATTTTCTCTTCAAAACCATACATTGAAACATTTTCCTGTGCCTTAGCCAGAGGTCCTTCTCGCAAATCCATGGCTATGGCCGTTTTTACTTTTTCTGTTTCAATCATATGTATTGATAAATACGCATGGTCACAACCAACATCTGCCAGCACTGTAGCAGGCTGGCAGATATTTGAAATCATAGTTAATCTTTTTGACAGGCGCACCTTAATCCTCCAGGTAATCCTTTAATTTTCTGCTTCGACTCGGCTGACGAAGCTTTCTGAGAGCTTTAGCCTCAATCTGACGGATACGCTCTCTTGTTACCTTAAATTCGGCACCAACTTCTTCCAGAGTTCTCTGTTTACCGTCTTTAAGTCCAAAACGAAGTTCAAGTACTCTTCTTTCTCTTTCTGAAAGAGTGTCAAGTGCATCAGAAATCTGTTGTTTCAAAGCAGCCTGTGTTGCCATATCTTCAGGAACCGGCATGTGGTCATCCTGAACAAAATCACCAAGATGAGAATCATCCTCTTCACCAACAGGTGTTTCAAGAGAAACCGGTTCCTGAGAAATTTTCTGTATTTCCATTACACGTTCTACGGAAACATCCATATATTCCGCAAGTTCTTCCGGTGACGGCTCACGTCCAAGTGTCTGCACAAGCTCTCTCTTCGCCCTTACAAGTTTATTAATGTTTTCAACCATGTGAACAGGAACCCTGATTGTTCTTGCCTGATCTGCAATAGCTCTTGTAATTGCCTGTCTTATCCACCATGTGGCATAAGTAGAAAATTTAAAGCCTTTTTCATAATCAAATTTCTCTGCCGCTTTGATTAATCCAAGATTCCCTTCCTGAATCAAGTCAAGGAACTGCATTCCACGGCCCACATAACGTTTTGCAATACTGACAACAAGTCGAAGGTTTGCTTCCTCAAGTCTTTTTTTGGCTTCTTTGTCACCATTCTGGATTCTTTTGGCAAGTTCCACTTCTTCATCTGCGGTAAGAAGAGGCACTTTACCTATTTCTTTCAGATACATTCTTACCGGATCATCTATACTGATACCATCAGGCACTGACAAATCAATCTGGGACAGATTTTCTGACATGTCTTCGTATCCGTCGAAATCTTCGATATCATCAATATTATCAAGATTTTCAATTCTGTCCAAATCAGCGAATAGTTCTTCATCACTGAGATTAGTCATTTCTTCGATTTCTTTCTCACTGACTTCCTGTACGGAACTTTCTTTAAGAATATCTACATCATTCTCCTCAAGGAAATTATAAACCATTGCCATCTGTTCATTGTCCAGACCAAAGCCGTTGAAATAACTGTTCACATCATTGTAATCCAGTACATTCTTTTTAGATTTTGCATACTCCAAAAGTTCAGCCAGTTTTGTCTGAAATAACACTGTATCGACTTCCATCCATTCCTCCTGTTCTGCCGAATTTATTCGGCAAGGCGACTAATTATATTTTTAACCTGCGCACTTATTTTCTTTTTCGCAAGCATACATTCCATAACGGCATTATTGTCCCCTCTACGGGAAGCTTCATTCATCAGTTCTTTATTTTTCATTTCAAGAATCCTGCCCATTGCTTCAGCAAATGCTTTATCTCTGCTTTTATCATCTTCCATCTGTTCCCAGATTTCAGTCTGAAACAAATCAGATACGCTCATTTGCTCTTCAACAGTTTCAAAACAACTGACAAGAGAAGCCGGGGTAAGTTTTCCGCCACTTTCCTCTGCCTGCTTGTAGGAAAGTTCCGCAACCCGCCTTGGGATTCCCTCCTGAAAGGCATCTAAATCAAGATACTCTCTCATAACGTCACAGTATTTTTGGGCTTCCATGCTCCACGTGAAAATTAACCTTTCACATTCAAGTCTGTCTTTATTTAAATTCCCGTTTTTACTGTTTTTGCCATCAGGACTTTGTCTTCTTTCAGGCATCACCGTCACATTATTAACATCAATTCCCACTGCCATCCTGTTAACCAGTCTTCTGAACTCATCATAGGAAATGTTATAATGCTTTGCAACAGCCTGACAATAATTGGTTCTTTCCAGTTCATCGGTAAACTCCAGCATTTTTTTTGCTACTTCATTAAAAAATCTGGTTTTTTCCTCAGGATTGTCCAAATCAAAGCCTTTTTCCATACAGGAAAGTTCAAAGTTAAAGGCCGACATAGCCTCATCTATTCGTTTTTGATACTCTCCCCTTCCAAGTGCTTTAATAAATTCATCCGGATCCTTATACGGAGCCATGCGAAGCACCTTAACTGTAAGACCTGCTCCCTTTAAAATCGGAATCGCCCTAAGTGCCGCTTTAGTACCGGCCTCGTCACTATCGTAAGTAATAATGACTTTTTTTGTGTATCTGGACATAAGATTGGCCTGAAGTCCCGTAAGGGCAGTCCCAAGACTTGCAACAGCATTGTCAAATCCTGCCTGATGCAGGGCAATTACATCCATATAGCCTTCGCAAAGCAAAAGGTACCCGCTTCTTGAACGTCTGGCAATATTCATTGCATAAAGATTACGGCTTTTTTCAAATATTTTGGTTTCATTGGAGTTTAAATATTTGGGTATCCCATCTCCCATTACTCTGCCGCCAAAAGCAATTACTTTATTGTTGATGTCCATTATGGGAAACATAACCCTGTTCCAGAATTTATCTCTGGCTCCGGCTGTTTCATTATAGGAAAAAAGTTCAGATGCCTTCAGAACATCTTCTTTATAACCGGCATCTTTCAATTTTCTGTACAAAAGTGAATTAGACTTGGGACTGTATCCCAAACCAAATTTTACAATAGTTTCATCAGACAACTGTCTGCTTTTCAGATATGCATATCCCTCACTTCCCTGTGGACTGCGCAGCACACTGTGATAATAGATTGCCGCAGTTTTGTAAATCTCATGCAGAGAGGCCTTAAGGCTTGCCGTCTTCTGCATTTCCTCAGAATACTCTGCCTTGGGAAGTTGAACTCCGGCTCTGTCAGCAAGCAGTTTCAATGCATCCGGAAAGGACATATTTTCGTACTCCATAACGAAAGTAATTACATTTCCTGCTTTCCCGCAACCGAAACATTTATAAATCTGCTTTGGCTGATTAACAGAAAACGAAGGGGTCTTTTCATTATGAAAAGGACATAAGCCCTGATAATTACTTCCTGTACGTTTAAGCTTTATATAGGAGCCGATTACATCCACAATATCGCTGCGCTGCCTGACCTCCTCAATTATTTCATCAGGATAATACATATCCTTCCTCCAACTTTTCTGTTTAATACTTCCATGCCTTCGGTATCATGATTTCAGTGTATGTTGATACAAAATATTTATCAGTCATGCCGGCGATATAGTCACATATTGCCTGCTCTATGGACTCTCCTCTCTTCTCTCTGTATTCATGATATTCTTCAGGCACCATATGAGGGTGCTCAAGATAATAAGCAAAAAGCTGTTCTATCATGGACTCAGCCTTGTGCTCCTCACCTTTGGCAACGGGATTGGTATACACATTTTCAAACATCCAGCTTCGAAGTCCAACCATTGCTTTCTGATATTCCGGAGTCATGGCTACATAATCCTTGTCTTTAGAATTCATAATTATGTTATGAATGGCAGAGTTCAGTCTGTCTCTTAAACTGTAGCCCACAACATCGGCATATTCGGTTGGAATTTCCTCTGCTCTGATAATGCCTCCGCGTATTGCGTCATCAATATCATGGTTTACATAAGCAATTTTGTCGGACATCTGCACTATTTTACCCTCCAGGGTTTCCGGCTTGCCTACCGTCTGGTGATTTTTTATGCCGTCAAGAACTTCATATGATAAGTTCAGCCCTTTACCATGTTTTTCCAAAAACTCCACCACACGTATACTTTGCAAATGATGTTTAAAACCTGTTGAGCATACTCTGTTCAGTGCACGTTCTCCTGCATGTCCGAAAGGGGTATGCCCTAAATCATGACCAAGTGCAATTGCCTCAGTTAAATCTTCATTAAGCATTAATGACCTTGCTATTGACCTTGCTATCTGAGCGACCTCCAAGGTGTGTGTTAACCTGGTTCTGTAATGGTCACCTTCTGGGGTAAGAAATACCTGTGTCTTGTCCTTCAGACGTCTGAATGCTTTGGAATGAATAATTCTGTCACGATCCCGTTGAAAAATAGGTCTTATGTCACACGGTTCTTCCTCTCTGGCACGTCCTTTTGAAGCATCAGAATAGGTAGCATAAGGACTTAAAAACATATGCTCCCTTTTTTCCAGCTGCTCTCTAATGTTATTAGTTAATTCCATAGTAATCCTCCGTGTTTAAACGTCAGTTTCCCTTTATATGAAAAAAACGCAAAAAAACCCAATTTCATTGTACTCTTTCTTTTTACAAATGTAAACACCTTTTTTATGCCGGAAAATACTTTTTTTCTACTTTTTTTGTTTCAATAATGTTATATCTTTCTTAAGTTTTCTTAAGAGTGCTTGCCCATGAGTTTTAATATTGATATAATTGCTTTAAATTTTCTTTGAAAAGAGGTCTAAATGTTAAACCAGGTATATACACAACTTTTACATGCGGTTCAATCCCTAATTAATTCAAGTGATTTTTTCACTAATGGGTTTGGAACCATTATGCAGTTTGTTTTCCCTATGTTGTCATTATTTATCCTTGCGGGAGCTATTATTTCTCTCCTTGCCCTGCCTAAAGAAGCGGAGCTTTGGGGAAAGCTTGTTTCTCCTACTGACGGAAAAACCTATTATATTACACATTGGGAAAATATTATAGGACGTGCCCCTTCCTCTGACATTACAATAAACCGTGCTACTGTTTCCAGACAGCATGCTGCTCTTATAAGGGATGAGGCCGGTAATTGGAAAATATATGACCTGGAATCTTCTCACGGCATCCTTGTCAATAATGAGGAGGTAATTGAAGATGAAAAGGTTTCCTACGGCGAAGTTATTACTCTTGCCGATTATAAGCTCCGTCTTGAGCCTATAACCGCAGCCGAAAAACATCGCAGCGAAGTAAGACGTAAACGTTTTAAACCCATGCCACCATGGACTATGCTTCTTCTTCTGACAATTTTTCAGTTTTTTGCAGCTTTTACCCTTATTATTAATACCGGTGAAAATGCTTCCATTTACATTATCCCTGCATTCAGCATGCTGACTTTGATTATGTGGCTTTATTTTATTGATATGAGCATATTTGGTATCAAAGGCTTTGAAATGGAAATCATTGCATTTTATCTTTCCACCCTCAGCCTTGCCATTGTAGGTTCTTATGCTCCTTCATCACTTATGAAGCAGTCATTTTCCATTGTAATTGGCGTTATTTTTCTCATATGCTTCGGAATGTTTCTGCGTAATTTAAAAAGAGTGCAGACCTTCCGCTGGGTAATGGCTGCCGCAACCATTGGTCTGCTGCTTATTACTGTTATTTTTGGCGCAAGAAAATTTGGAGCAATAAACTGGGTTTCTCTTTTTGGTATGAGCATTCAGCCTTCTGAAATTGCGAAAATCTGCTATATCTTTGCAGGCGCCGCAACCCTTGACCGTCTTTTCAAAAAGAGAAATATTGGTTTGTTCGTTGCTTTGACACTTGTAAGCATTGCCATTCTGGCATACTGCAGTGACTTTGGTACTGCATCAATTTTCTTTATAACGTTCATTATAATTGCATATCTTCGTTCCGGAAGCATAGCAACCATTGTTTTCATCTGTTCCGGTGCTGTATTTGGTGCTTTGCTTATTATTACTGCAAAGCCATATATTTTCAATCGTTTTTCCAGTTGGAGACATGCCTGGGACTATGCAGCTTCCACCGGTTACCAGCAGGTAAACACCATGGTTGCCATTAACAACGGCGGATTAACCGGTGTAGGGGCAGGTAAGGGTTCCCTGTCTTTAAGACATGTGGCTGCAGCAGATACAGACCTTGTTTTCGGAATGCTGTGTGAAGAATGGGGAATATTTATTGCTCTTTTTGCAATATGCTGCATTCTGACCCTTTCGGTCTTTGCAATTCGTTCCTGCATCAACTCTCGTTCCACTTTTTACACAATTGCAGCCTGTGCAGCCACTTCTCTGCTGCTTTTCCAGACTGCTTTAAATGTATTTGGTGCTGTTGACATTCTTCCTTTAACAGGTGTTACTTTCCCATTTGTTTCAAATGGAGGTTCTTCCATGGTTATGGCATGGGGAGCACTTGCCTACCTGAAAGCAACTGACACAAGACCTAACGCAAGCTTTGCTGCAAGGCTGAAAAAAAGCGAACAGGCACCTACTGCCGAACGAATATACAACACAAAAGCACGAAGAAAAAATCATTCCGGAAATAGAAAGGAAAAATAAAATGAAAAAAATTCAAAACAGAACTTTTTTATGTATATTACTGTGCATGGTATTTGTTCTGGGAATCATTTTTTTCCTGTTTTCATATTCAATGAATACAGACAACTGGACTCAGGAAAATTATTATGCTGCCATAGGCTACACTCCTGTAACCAACTATGATATTATCATGTCTGATTCCAATGAAAATTCAAATACCACCTATTACTCCGATGATTCCAAGAAAGAAACTCTTTATGTCCGCGGAACAATTGTGGACAGAAACGGAGTTACTCTTGCTGTTGTAAACGAAAATGGTGTTTCCTACAACGCATCAGCCACCATAAGGACCTCTACACTTCATGCAGTAGGGGATAAATATGCAAACATCAGTACCGGAGCGCTTAAATCCCTGTCTGAAAATTTTTCCAGATATATTACCGAAAACGGTGAATATACCGCAAACGACAATGGAAATACTGTTGCCATTACAATTGATTCATCTGTTAACCAGCTTGCACTTAATGCTCTCGGTTCCTATAAAGGAACGGTAGCCGTATACAATTATAAAACAGGCGAAATATTGTGTATGGTTTCCACTCCTTCCTTTGACCCTGAAAATGTACCTTCAGACATTGAAACAAACCCGGCATATGATGGTGCTTATCTAAACAGATTTTACTCTTCTGCTTTTACACCGGGTTCTACCATGAAAGTCCTGACTCTTGAAGCTGCAATTGACAGCATTCCTGATATATTCTCTCAGAAATTCACCTGTACAGGCTCTTATAAAATCGGTAATCAGTATGTTAACTGTACCGGGGTTCACGGAACACAGGATATCTATGATGCTTTTGCAAACTCCTGTAACTCAGCCTTTGCTCAAATTGCTTTACAGATTCCTCCCGATACCATGAATAAAATGGTTGAAAACGGAAGATTTACAAAATCATATACTATTGATGACAAAATTCATACAGCCAAAGGTTCTTTTGATTTTTTAAGCGGAGACAATTACCAGTATGCCTGGTCCTGCATCGGACTTCATAAAGATCTTATTAATCCATGCAGTCTTATGATTTATCTGGGTGCTGTAGCCAATGGTGGAAGTTCAGCTGTTCCTACAACACTTTACACTGTAACAAATGTGGATGGGGAAATTATAAAAACTACAGATACAAACTATACAGGCAAAATGATTGAGCCGGACACAGCCCAAAAGATGAAGGAAATTATGGTCAGCAATACTGTTAACCACGGGGAACATTATCAGGCTTCCAGATTCAACGTAGAAATCGGTGCCAAAACAGGAACAGTAGACCGTACTGACGGTGGCATGAACGGATGGTTCGTTGGCTTTGTAAATGAAGAAGAATATCCTTATGCCTTTGTTGTTTACGTAGAAAACGGCGGCTACGGGGTAAACGTACCCGGAGGAATAGCCGCCACTGTTATAAATGCATTATGTAAATAAGAATTGTTTCAATAAAAAATTTTTAAATTACTTTTTTGAGAAAGAACATCCGCAATAGGACTGTCTGTAGAGATTATATTCTTCAGACAGTTCTATTGATCTTTTATAGCCGTTTTTCTTTTTAAAATCACTTACCAGATAAGGTATTCCCAACTGTTTTCCAAGTTCTTCTCCTATTTTCACAAGTCTGTCCGCATCCTTATAAGGACTGATTGACAATGTTGTGGTGAAATAATCAAATCCCCTTGACTTTGCAAGTTCTGCAGCCTTTTCAAGCCTTAATCTGTAACAGATGCTGCAACGGCTTCCCCTCTCCGGTTCATTTTCATATCCCGCAATTTTCTGCAGAAATTCATTGTAATCATATTTTTCAACAATCACTTCTATTCCATTTGCACAGGGCATCTTTGAAACAAGATTTTTAAGCTCAGCAGCTCTGTAATTATATTCCTCTTCCGGAGATATGTTAGGATTATAGAAGAAAAGTGTTATATCAAAGTATTGACTCAGATACTCCAGACAGTAGCTGCTGCAGGGGGCACAGCAGGCATGAAGGAGAAGTTTAGGTTTCTCTCCCTGTCTGCTCTTTTCTTCAATGAGCCTGTCCAGTTCCTTCTGATAATTTCTCTTGTTTTCAGCCATATTGTTTTCCCAAACTATTTTTATTTTTTGTAATCTGAAATTATTACCTTTAATGCCTCATAAAGACTTTCCATCTCTTTATCAGTTCCTACTGTGATTCTCAGATAGTTGTCGATTCTAGGCTTTTTGAAATATCTGACAAAGATATTCTGCTTTTTCAATTCTTTAAAAATGTGCTCTGCCGGTACAATGTCATGAGTTGCAAACAGGAAGTTTGTTGCACTATCAGGCATGTAAAAGCCTATTTCTTTCAACTTTTCCTTGTAAAATTCCCTTGTACTGACTATTTTAGCTCTTGTTTCATCGAAGTAAGTCTTATCTAGCACACTGGCAACACCGCTTACAATTGAAATCTGATTCATGGTATATGAATTGTAAGAATGTTTTACATGATTCAGCGCCTGAATGAGTTCAGGCTGTCCGATTGCATAGCCGATTCTCATGCCGGCCATGGAACGGGACTTACTGAATGTTCTTACTACCAGCAAATTGTCATATTTACTTACGAGAGGAAGCACGCTGTGTCCGCCGAAGTCAACATATGCCTCATCAATAATTACAACCACGTCAGGATTGCTCTTAATAATCTCTTCGATTTTGTCCGCCGGCATTTCAATGGATGTAGGTGCGTTTGGATTGGCAATAACTATACCACCGTTAGGCTGCATGTAATCCTTTTCATTAATTTTGAAATTCTCATCAAGAGCCGGTGTTAAATATGGTATTCTGAACAGGTCAGCCCACACATCATAAAAGGAGTAGGTAATGTCCGGAAACAGAATTGGGTCGCCGGAATTAAAATAGGTAAGGAACGCCATACCGATTACATCATCCGAGCCTACCCCTACAAATATCATGTTTTCATTTACACCGTGTTCCGCTGCCAACACTTTAATCAATGCTTCAGCATTGGCATTAGGATACTTTCTCAAATTGTCTTCATTAAAGTTATTTATCGCTTCAGTTACCATCGGTGATGGCGGATAAGGATTTTCGTTGGTATTTAATTTAATGATATCAGTACTCTGAGGCTGCTCTCCCGGTGTGTAGGGTACTACCTCTCTGATGTTCTTTTTCCAACCGTTCATAAACTCCTCCGTTCCAGATGATTAACACAAACCATATTCCTCAGCAAGAGCCTTGAAAGCAGGCAGTGAGCGTTTAATCATTTCTTTATCTACACAATAAGCAAGACGCACATATCCCGGTCCTGCAAAGCCTTTTCCCGCAACAATAAGCAGATGATATTTCTTTGCGGCCTCAACAAAGGCAACGTCATCTCCGCCCGGTGCCTTAACCCAAAGATAGAAAGCTCCCTGTGGTTTTACGCAGGTAAATCCGTAGGATACCAGTGCATTGTAAAGAAGCTGTCTGTTTTCATCGTAACGGTTTACATCAGTAGCGCAGTCCAAACTTTTTGCAATTACTTTCTGCATAAGAGACGGAGCATTAACAAAACCCAATACTCTGTTTGCAACAGAAGCACCGTTAATAATCATATCACAGTCATCAAGTTCATCAGGCATTACAAGGTAGCCGATACGTTCACCCGGAAGTGATAATGATTTACTGTAAGAATAGCCCACAATTGTGTTATGATAGTACTTTGTAAGATAAGGCACTTCTACTCCATCATAAGCCAGTTCTCTGTATGGTTCATCAGCAATGAGGTAGATGCTGATTCCATATTCCTTTTCCTTAGCTTCAAGTACGGCTGCAACTCCTTTAATTACTTCTTCAGAATAAATAACTCCTGTAGGATTATTCGGTGTGTTAATAATCAGAGCTTTTGTAAGTGGTGTAATTGCTGCCGCCAAAGCCTCTGTATCAGGAAGGAAGGTTTCACTGTCGGTAGGTACAGTAATAAGATTTCCGTCATAATTTGCAACATAGTTTCTGTATTCAACGAAGAATGGTGCAAAGGACAGAACCTCATCTCCCGGATTTAAAAGAGTTTTCAGGATTACATTTAATCCACCAGCAGCTCCTACTGTCATCAAAATGTTTTTCTGTGAGAAGGATGTTCCGAAAAGCTTGTTTAAATGCTGTGCGATAACTTCTCTTACCTCAGGATAACCTGCATTGTTCATGTAACCGTGAACAACAACCGGGTCTGAATTGCGAACAATATCTACTATATTATCTTCAACCTTTTCAGGAGCAGGAACACTTGGATTTCCAAGACTATAATCATACACATTCTCTTTACCGAACTGTGCAGCCATTTTTGTTCCTTCTTCGAACATGGCACGAATTGCCGAACCGTTTTCAACCAGTGATATTACTTTTTTAGAAATCATTTTTTCCTCCGTTCTAAAGCATTGTGCTTTCAACCAGTTTCATTGAAATTTTACACCTATGCCCCGCTTTTGTAAAGAAATTTATATTTATTCTGAACAGCTTTGTTACTAATGTCTGTTTTTAATTATAAGTTTATCTTTATTAAATTAATCCCTCAGACTTTCAAAAGACATGTAGAGATTCAGTGCTCCGTAACCCCATTGTCCCTCAGGTACTCTTGCAGACATTGGAATACAGCCTGTAATCAGAAATTGTTTCAGCGCTGCTCCGGTAATATAGGGGCCGTTTTCCATAACAACGGCCCATTGTAAAGTAAGTGCTCCCGCTCCTGCTGCCACAGCCGCTGATATGCTTGTTCCTGAAGCAGGTAAAATACTGCCTGTAATTGTGTTATATACAGACACATCAACCCCGGGTGCACAATATTCCGGTTTGACATCCAATGTATCTTTTCCGCTGGGAGGATATATTTTCCCCGTAATATTATCATAGCTTCCCACGGTACTTGCCAGTCTTGCATCTCCCGGTGAAGTAACAGTATTCTCTGATACAGGTGATAAAAACTCCAGCCTGCCACCTGAAAATGACAATATAGGCAGATAGCATTCATATTCCACTTCACGACCTACATTTTCTGCCTGCAGGTAGACCTTCCAGATACCTTTGGTCAGATTATTTCCTCTTACATATACCATGCACTTTTCAGAACGACTGTCATAAAGATTTATTTTCACTTCAATAACAGAGCCTTCAAACACAAAATTCAGACGCGAATTAATACCGGATACTCTTTTCAGTTCTCCGGTAGGACTCTCCAGCATAATCACCGGCTTTGTTCCGGCAGACATTACTATATTAATGAATGTATTAACTCTGTCTTCATTAACCAGAAAAGGGATTTCTTTCAGTTCTCCGGTTTCATCGTTTCCGTTAAAAATTCTCCCTGAGGTATGTGCTTTACTTATAGCCTGATTTCCTGCCGGAACAAATACCGCCCGGTGAAGCTGTTCACATATCCAGTCACTGTATTCCTCCAATATGCCTCTGCCTGTATGGCTTCCAAGATTTGTTTCAAAAGGCATAAGAATTATCAATGGATCCGCTCCTGCTTTTCGTGTAATATAATCAAGTCCTTCCAATATATCTGCCTCAGAATAGGCCTTGGCTGAAGGGTCAATATTATAATACTCATAAAGTTCAGGCTCTGCCCGTCTCAGTGCATATCCTATCACAGATACATTTGGTGCCACACCCGTAAAACCCTGCTCATCCGGTTCACCGCAAATGATACTTGCCATTGCAGTTCCGTGTTCAGTATTTTCCTTATCTGAGAATGCCGCAAAGCTTTCTTCCTCTTTGAGAATCCGGTTAATTTCCTCCCGATTTAAATCTACTCTTGTTTCCTGGTTATAATACCAAATAAATTTACTGCTTCCATCTGCATTTTTAAGCGGTCCGGCCTGAAGATCAAAACCATCATCAATAATGCCCACAGTTACTCCGTTTCCATACAGATTTAATCCGGTAACGTTTCTTAAGGTATTTATGCCTGTAGCTTCCAAAATATCATTTTGTGCCGGTCCATAACATTTTGGATATGCAGAAGCATCATTTATTTCAAGGAAACTACCCGGTTCATCATAGTATAATATTACATATTTCCCGCCTACTATGGTATAAGAATCAGGTTTATACACCTGCTCAATTAAAGCAATGTTATTATTATAGGTAACTATATATCTCAATATGCCTCCTAAACCTTATTCAGACTTCTTAATATTTTGTTAATGGTATTGAATTTGAAGAATCACTATGCTATTATATTGTGAGCAATTTACATCGGAGGTACAAATGAAAAGGGTATTTGCATATATATTCAGTTCTATACAATTAATTCTTGCAATATTGTTTTTATACCAGTTATTTAGATTTAATATTCTGCCTGCTGACATTTTTTGTATTGTGGGAGGAATAGTACTTCTGTTTTCCGCACTTACACTGTTTCTTTCCAAGGCAAAAAAAGTCCGTTGGCCTGTTTTTGTCATCGCAGTTATTTTCATTGCAATACTCTCTATGGGAAATTACTATCTCTACATCACAAGAGGCGTATTAAACAATGCAACAGGAAAAAATATTTATTCCGTTCCTGTAGAAGAATATATTTCCGTTATTGTTTTATCAGACACCGATGCTGAAAGTATAGCTGACTTAAATGGTCTGCCTGTTGGAGTAGATACTTCTTTTGAAGGCGACAAAATGAAGTTTGCTTCTGAATGGATTACAAAACAGTATAAAGCCCAGTATACCGAAACAATTTATGACAGACTTGACCTGATTATTGATGACTTATACAACGGAACAATTACTGCCATCATTATGGATTCCACAAGATATACATTATGTGATGACATTAAAGAATCTTTCCATTCTGACACAAAGGAAATTGCCAAACTGAAAATCGATTATACAGAATATCACAAGGTAAATCCAACCAACACACCTACTCCTACGCCTACAAAGGCACCGGTAGACGTTGATGAAGGGGGAATTACAGAGAAACCGTTTATTGTATATATCAGCGGTATCGACACCTACGGAGACATTGCTTCAAGAAGCCGAAGCGACACAAACATTCTTATGGCAGTAGACCCTGTTAACAAGAAAATCCTTCTTGTATCTACACCACGTGATACCTATACTCCGTTATACAACATTTCAGGAGATGTTAAGGACAAGCTTACACATGCAGGTCTTTATGGTCCGGAATGCTCCATGGGTACGCTTGCTACTCTGTATAATACACAGATTGAATACTACATCAGAATAAACTTTTCTTCTGTTGTTGAAATTGTTAATGCACTGGACGGAATTGATGTTTACTCTGCTTATACTTTTAATTCCAGAAACAAAGCGGGTTACTCCTATGTGGAAGGAATGAACCATCTTGATGGCGATGCCACACTGGCTTTCTGCCGTGAACGTTACTCCTTCCCGGATGGGGACTATCAGAGAGGTCGTAATCACATTGAAGTTATCAAGGGAGTTATTAACCGTTGTACTTCTCCATCCATTTTGATGAATTATTCCAGTCTGATGTCTGCACTTAATGACAGTTTCCAGACAAATATGGCAATGGATGACATCACATCCCTCATTAAAATGCAGTTGGACGACGGTGCTTCCTGGAGTTTTGAATCCATGACACTGGCCAACACCGGTTCATTCTCTACCACCTGCTACTCTCTCTCAGGTCCATCCCTGTATGTAGGTATTATCAACGAAACCTCACGTCAGGAAATCGAGGATGCTCTTGCAGAGTTTATAAGTGCAGGAAAGTAAAAAACGTTCAAAATTTCCGGAGTGTTTTCTCCCGGCAGAATTTAACAATCTGAAAAAAATAATAGCCGAAAACATGGTCGACCACAAATGGTCCTAATGTTTTCGGCTATCTTTTTATTATTAAGTTCTGTATTGTGACATCTTCATTTTAAAAAGAACTGTACGCAGCCCTGTTTAAACCAGGTTATTTATCAAATGCATGGCATTATAAATAAGTGTTCTGAGTTCATTTTCAAAAAACATTGTTAAAACTAATGCCAGTGCAATCTGTATCAGACTGCTGTTAAAAATTTTTTCTGCCTTTCCTTCACCAAGCATTTTTCTGAATGGTAAAAAAATGATATCTTTAATGAGATTAAGGCACCAGAAGGTTATTAAAAATATCCCTATTGGCTTGTTTATATAAAGGCTAAGTACCGAAAGCAGCATTGCTATGGCAACCACTGATACTCTTTTATAGGGATTTTTTACATCCACATATCTGTCTGACTTGTTATATGCTGTTCCTGTGGGCTTTCTATCTGTGCCTGCTATCTTCTCATCTACATTTAAAAAACTTTGATACAGCTTTTTAAAACGTGGAACTACAACAGGTCCATACACTGCAGCCATCCTCTTTACTATAATAGTAAAGTATCTGGCAAGAAGGAAAATCAAAAAAACTACAACAAGTAAAATTACAAATCGCATGAGAATCCTCCAAACATATTCATTTTTACTCCCTTAGGAAATCATTGAATCCACTTATTCTCTTACAGAAATCAATGGACTTCCGTTGCCGCGAATATAATCCCCTGTAATTGTAACCTTGCCTATCATACTGTCTTTTGGTATTTCATACATTATATCAAGCATATACTGCTCAATAATAGCTCTGAGCGCTCTTGCACCGGTTTTCTTTTCGATAGCCTGTTTAGCTATTTCCTCAAGAGCGGAATCATCAAACTCCAGTTTCACCTCATCCATGGCCAAAAGCTTCTGGTACTGCTTTATAATAGCATTCTGTGGCTCCGTAAGTATGCGCTTAAGCATGTCAGTATCAAGTCCGCTAAGAGAAAAGACAACCGGAAGACGTCCAAGAAATTCAGGTATCATTCCATATTCTCTCAAATCTTCAACAGTGACCTTTGAAAGAATATTCGGGTCATCATCATATTTATCCTTCAAGTCAGCTCCAAAGCCGATTGACGATGTTTTTGTCAGTCTGGATTTGATTATGTTTTCCAAATCAGGGAAAGCACCGCCACATACAAATAAGATGTTTTTGGTGTTTATAGTTGTCATAGGAACCATAGCATTCTTGCTTGTAGCTCCTACCGGTACCTCAACCTCGGCACCTTCAAGCAGCTTTAAAAGCCCCTGCTGTACACTCTCACCGCTTACGTCGCGCTGATGAGCATTTTTCTTTTTTGCAATTTTATCGATTTCGTCAATAAATACAATTCCTCTTTCTGCCTTTTCAACATCATTTCCTGCATTAGCAAGAAGCTTGGAAAGTACACTCTCAACATCATCTCCGATGTATCCGGCTTCAGTAAGGGATGTAGCATCAGTAATAGCCAGAGGAACATTTAAAATATCTGCCAGAGTTTTTAGCAGATATGTTTTTCCGCATCCTGTAGGTCCAATCATAAGCATATTTGACTTTTCTATTACCACGCTATTATCTTCATGGTTTTCTTCCTCATGAAGTACTCTTTTATAGTGGTTGTATACTGCCACACTGATTACTTTTTTAGCCTGCTCCTGACCTACAACATGTTTGTCCAGCATTTCTTTAATTTTATGAGGTGCCGGAAGATCTTTTAAAGTCATGCCTTTGAGCTCCGGCTTATTATCTTCGTTTTTAGATTTTTCCTTTTTAGGCTTAATCCTTTGTCTGTTCATTTCCCTTGGAATCACTATTCTCACATTACCAAAAGGAAAGGATTGTCTTTTATCTTTATCTTCATCTTTTTCGTCATCAGAGTTTTTTACGGGCATGCCTGTAAAGTCCCCCAGATTCAGATTGCTCATCATATCAAATGATCGTTGCATACAACTGCTGCATATGTGGAGATTGTCCTGGATTTTTATCAGTTTTCCGGCAACACTTTCAGGTCTGTGGCATATTGAACAGATGTCCTCATATCCATCGTTGTCTCTATTATCATTGTTTTCATTTATTAAATCGTCTTCAACACTCACTATTAATTACTCCTTTTTTTATTATGCACTCTGTAAATCATCAGCATGAATTTTTTAGATTTCATAGTTCTGCTAAAATACGGTACATTAGTTTATCGTGCGTTTTCTGATTTAAATCCCTTGAATATAGTAAGGAATAAAATCTTAAAATCAAGACCCAGAGTCCAGTTTTCAATATAGTAAAGATCATAATCAATACGTTTTACAATTGATGTGTCTCCTCTGAATCCGTTAATCTGAGCCCATCCGGTAATTCCGGGTCTGACCTGATGCTTAATCATGTACCTCGGAATTTCTTCACGGAATTTTTCTACAAAGAAAGGTCTTTCCGGTCTTGGTCCTACAAGACTCATGTCGCCCTTTAAAACGTTAAAGAACTGTGGAAGCTCATCAAGACTTGTACTTCTTATAAAGTGTCCCACTTTTGTAATTCTTGCGTCAGCATTACCATCTCCGGTCCACTGATAGGCATCTTCTCCGTGAGTAACCACTGCCATAGAGCGGAACTTGTACATCATAAAAGGCTTATTATGAAGACCTACTCTTTCCTGCTTGTATATAATCGGTCCGTCAGAAGTTGCTTTTACCGCTATTGCAATAATCAACATTGGGATTGAAAACAAAAGGATACAGAAGGAACCGATAATGATATCACAGATACGCTTTATCACTCTGTTCCCAAATAATGCCAAAGGTACATTTCTTATGTTTACAATCGGAAGGCCTTCCATATCTTCCATTACAGGAACTGTAGGAATGATATGGTTATAATCCGGAACGAAAATTGTATGGCAGCCTGATTTTTCACAAATGCCAACTACCCGTCTCAGTTTATAATATTCATTGATATTCAGTGCAACAACCACTTCATCATAGCGGTTGGACTCTAAAATGTCAGCAAGCTCGTCTATTTTTCCGATGACAGAAACATCTTTATAACTAAGTCCCTGTTCTGTTTCATCATCTATAATGCCATGTATGGAATAACCCCACTGTGGATTATCACGTACTCTGTCTATAAAGCCTCTGGCAACAGAGCTGTAACCGATAATCAGTACATGTTTTAAGTTTATGCCTTTCGTTCTCAGATATTGCAGAACTGACTGGCACAAATATCTGAAACTGAAGCTTAAAAGCAGATTGGTACAGAAAAATACCGCAATAAAGCCTCGGGATATATACATATCCTTCAAGAAGAAAAATACGAAGGCAACAAATAAAAGCCCGATGATATTGGCTTTTAATATGTTCCAGAGTTCAATTTTTCTTCGGCGGGTCACACCATATAAATTACAGTAGGAGTAAATAATCAGATAACCGGGAATGAAAATGTATAGATACTTTGCATATTCCGAAAGAGAATAGTATTCAACATTTCCTTCCAGTTCAAGAACACCTACGTTTGAAAGTGCGCCAAATCTCAGACTGTATGCTACCAGATAGGAAACCGCTATAAGTATAGCATCAAAAAGTATTCTCAGATTTACACCTGCATTCTGTTTTTTCATGTATGCTCTCCTGAAAATAAACAAAATCGTTCTTATAATAATAACCGAAATATGGAATAAAAACAATAGAATAATCTGTTATACTTTATTTTTTTCACAATTCTAACACAAAAAAGTGATATAAGTAATTATATACAACAATTTTACATATTTTTTATATTTTGGTTCAAGATTTTTTGTACATCCTACACATTGAATTTTCCTTTGTTTCATGGTATATTATGTACCGCGTAAGGTACAAAGTGCCCTTTTAAACGTCGCAAAAAGCGAAGCGTTTGCGAGTTTGACTATAGTAAATAATTATGATTGTTTAAAGGACATGATATGAAGAAACTGTTTAAATTTGTTTTATCTTGTTGTTGTCTGGTTGCTGTAGGCGGCTGTGCTTATATCTGCCTGTATGAAATATATAATTCTTATTTTTCGGACGAACCTAAAAATATTGTTACATACCACAAAGCAACTTCTTCAACAGCAGATGTTTCTGAAATAGTTAATAAAATAGAAACCGGCGATGATTTTGACAACAGCCTTTTCTCTACAGGAAACACCCTGGGCTACACTGACATTCAGGATGCCTGTATTATCGACAGTGATACTCTCACTGATTTATATCTGTATTCAGAAAAATATGTTGTTCTGGTTACCTCATCCAACTACGACAACATGAATGGAACAATAATCAGTATAGATGATGATTATATCTATATTGCTACTGATTATTCAGAGTCAAAAGGTGCAAGTTCCTTTACCGTTACTTTTGCAGACGGAACTGAATGTTCCGGCAGAAAGTACAGACATGACAGTGTACGTGACATTCTTCTGATATATATCAGCAAAAATCAGATTACTGAAGAAACATTATCCGTTCTTAAGGATGTAAGTTCTGATGAGCCTTCTGATACATTAACTGCCGGTACCTCTGTAATAGCAATTGGTGCAAAATATAATAATACCTTAAATGTATCTGCCGGTAACCTTAAATCGGAACTTAAAACTGTATCTTTTGGCAATGCAGATGTTAATTATTATGAGGCTGCTTTTTCAGACCTTTGTAATTTAAGCGGTTCCGTTGTTATTGACGTCAATGGCAATGTGATTGGAATTTATACCGGAGAGGGAATTATCATTCCATTAGAAGACATATACGCATTAATGAAATAACCTTTACACAGTTTATGAACCATAAAAAATCGGATATTGGTTGTATGATTATACATACAGCCAATATCCGATTTTCCTGTTTAATCCGGTTTTTGTAAATCCGTATTCCAATATACTGCTTAGTTTTTTTATCTTACTCATGTCAGGAAAATTACAATATACTGCAAGTGTTTCTCGCTCCTGCTCTCCCAGCTTTCCACCAAACAATTTCTGAAAATCCTGTGCCTGCTTATATGTGAGCATTAAGGAGTGACGAATCTTTTCCTTTTTCCCTGCCATCTCAATTGTAGCTGATGCACTTCTGAAGTCCTTAGCTCCCTCCTGGTTGCCGCCATGCTGCCTGTAGCGTATTAAAGGCGTAGATATAAAGCCTATATGTCCCATGGAAACAGCTATTAACGCTAGCCACCAGTCGTGCATAATCATATGCTCCGGTTTACGGTTAAGATAACTTAATAAAGCCTTATTAACAATGATTGTACAGCCGGTTACTGAATTCTGACACAGAGACGACGCAAAAGTTAATTCTGTACCTTTTAAATTCTGTCTGTAAAACATTGAATTTTCCATTGTATTTAAATTTTCATCTGCAACAATCAAATCGGAATGAACAAGTAATGGTGTTTTCTTTCCGTATTTATTCTCCATCTTTTTCATTGCAAGCATGCTAAGCTTCACTTTGTCCGGAAGCCAGACATCATCCTGATCCGAAAGCATTACATAATCTGAACCGGCAGCATCCACTAACATCTGAAAAAAGTTGGCTGAAGCACTTCCTGAATTTTTCTTATTAGACTTCACCATTATTTTGTTTGGATACCTTTCAGCATAAGATTTCGCAACAGATAAGGTATTATCCTTGGAACAATCATCACATATTGTCAAATGCCAGTCATTAGAAGTCTGGTCCAAAATTGACTGAATCTGCTCACCTATAAACTTTTCTCCATTATAGGAGGCCATCAGAATTTCAATCATACCTTCCACCCCTGACATTCTGAATCCGCTCTATCCAAGGCAGATTTAATTACATCATCCATGTCATAGTATTTATACTCGCCAAGACGTCCGCCAAAAATAATGTTGTTTTCTCCCGCAGCGAGTTCCTTGTATTTAAGAAACTTTTGTTTACTGTCTTCATCGTTTACAGGATAATATGGTTCATCTCCCGGATTCCAGCTACGAGGATATTCTCTTGAAATAACAGTTTTGTCTCCTTTTCCAAACGCAAAATGCTTATGCTCGATAATTCTTGTATATGGAATTTCTGCATCTGTGTAGTTGACTACTGCATTTCCCTGATAGTTATCAATATTAAGAAGCTCATGTTCAAATTCAACTCTTCTATAACCCAGGGCTCCAAAATGATAGTCATAAAATTCATCTATTGGACCTGTGAAAACAATTTTTTCCGCAATACTGTTAAAGAAGTCCCTGTCAGACAGATAATCTGTTTCAAGACGCACTTCAATCCCTGATAACATTTTTTCAACTATTGCAGTATATCCTCCCTCCGGAATTCCCTGATAACGATCTGTAAAATAGTTATTATCATAAATAAATCTAAGAGGAAGTCGTTTTATAATGTAAGAAGGAAGGTCTTTACATTCCATTCCCCACTGCTTTTCTGTATATCCTTTTACCAGTTTTTCATATACATCCCTGCCAACTAAGGAAAGAGCCTGTTCCTCAAGATTCTGAGGAGTTTTTATATTCTCTTTTGCAACCTGCTCATCAATAATTTTTTTCGCCTCAGCAGGTGTTTTAATACCCCACATTTTAGAAAATGTGTTCATGTTAAAAGGCATATTATAAATTTCATCCTTATATATGGCTATAGGCGAATTAATATAGTTATTAAAATCTGCAAAGCCGTTAACATAATCCCATATCCGTTTATCGTCTGTATGAAAAATGTGTGCACCATACACATGTACATCAATACCCTCAACATTTTTAGTGTAAATATTGCCTCCAATGTGACTGCGCCTGTCAATTACAAGACATTTTTTGCCCTTTTTATGCATTTCAGAGGCAAAAACACAGCCATACAAACCGGCTCCTACTATTATATAGTCATATTCTTTCATAGTCTTCCTCCATAATGTCAGACTCGCAAACTTCACGGTTGAATCCATATCAACCGGATTTCGTTTATTATACTATATCCCACAAGCCGATTCAAGAAAATAATATTAATGACGCTTAACCCATATCAAATACATTCAGGAATATTATTATTGTAAACTAACCGGTATTGAATCTGTTTTAATCATGGGTTATAATAAAGTCTAAGAATTCTGACTTAGGGGAAATTAAATGGACAAGAACAAAATATTTGCATCAATATGCAATTTTTATGGAAAGCTATGCAGAACTAAAAACAGCCGTGTTACTTTAATAGAAAAACATAACACCGGTTTTACAGGAAATCTGCACGACCTTTATCTTGAAATTTCAAAACGTTATCCTGATACCCGCTTTAACATAATCTATCATAATGATTACAGCAGTAAAAGTATTCTTTCTTTGTTAAAGCTTTTTACTGTTAAAGCATTCCGTATGATGTCCTCGAAATATATTTTTCTCAATGATAACTTTATGCCTATGGCTTATATTAATTTTCACAACGACTGCAAAATCGTACAGGTATGGCATGGCATAGGTGCTTTTAAGACCTTCGGCATTCCAACTCTTTCCGACTCTGAACTGATTGCAGAAGTAAAGAAAGCAAATGAATCCGTAAGCATGATCACTGTAAGCACAGACAATGCCATTCCAATTTATGCTGAAGCATTTGGTGTTCCAAAAGAAAAGGTTAAGGCTACCGGCATACCACAGGCAGACTTTTATCTTAAAGAACATAACGTAAAAGAATTAAAGGAAAAGTTTTACAAAGAACATCCGACCTGCAAAGGCAAAAAGCTGGTTTTATACGCTCCTACCTTCAGGGATAATCCGGAAGCAGACAGCAAACTGCTTGATAATTTTGATTTCGAAACCTTTACCAATGAGTTGTCCGATGAATATGTTCTTTTAGTCAGACTTCATCCGCAAATTCACAGTGACAGCCATTTTCCGGAAAACGTAATCAATGTTACCGACTATCCATCGGTAAGAAACCTTCTGCTTATCAGTGACATTATGATTGCGGATTACTCTTCCATTACCATAGAATTTGCCCTTCTCGGAAGACCTATTATAATGTATCCTTTTGATTTTGAAAGATACACCGCCCAGGACAGAGGTTTTTATTTTGACTATTTCAAACAGGCTCCGGGACCAGTATGCTACACCACTAATGAAATAATTGATTGTATTAAAAACAATGATTTTTCTCCGGAAAAAATACAGACCTACGCACAGTTACACAACTCCTTCTGGGATTGTAAATCTGCAGAAAGAATCATAGATTACACAATGGGTAAAAACTAACAAATACAGGTACTATTCCATATTGAAACCCAAATGTATTCCTTTGAGTATTGCCTGCAGACATTCTTCTTCATCAGATCCGTCACATACAATTTCAATTTCTTCATTTTCTTTAACCTGTGCACTCAGTATACCCAAAACGCTCTTTGCATTAACATTATAATTACGAACTTTAAGGTATACTGAACAGGAATAAGACAGGGCAATATTGCCCATAGCTCCGGCAGGTTTAATATGTAACCCTTTTTTGTTTTTTACTACAGCTTTCCCACTAACCATAAAACACCCCTCCGAATTATTAATTATTTCTTCTCTCCTACAGTTATGCTTACCGTAGTTTTATCAAGAAGTATTTCCTCACCGGCATCATACTGTAACGAAAGCTCATAAGTCCCCGGTCCCGTCACAGAAGTACAATCAATATATAGTCCCAGATCGTCAAGCGTAATCTGTTCAGTTGTTCCCTCAGCACCCCAAACGCTAAAGGATGTCAACGTAGTGTTATTTTTGATTTCCAGTGAAGTATTTAAATTTTTAGCTGTTATATCCGCTATTTTTACAGACATAACACGATTTTCATTAAGCATAACAACCGGTACTGTTACCGAAACTGTATCGGTATCGGATACAAGGAAACATCCTTCCGGTATATATTCTGTTAAGCTTATGTTTTCAGCCAGAGTTTCCTTTAAACCGGTTCTCTCAAAAGGAATTACAATCTCTGTAATTTCTTTTAATACATAAACCGGTCCGGCAATTGTAATTGAACCCGGAGCCTGTTCCAAAGGCTTACATGCAAAACCATATTCAGCAGTTACATTATCATCTATTACAAGATTAATATTTTTGGTAGGATACAAATCTACCGTAACATCAACACGATTTTCCTGAATAGTCAATTTGGAAACATCAATTACATTTCCTTCTTTGTCATATGGAACTACTTTTACATTAGTGGAGAAGGAAGAGTTCTTGCCTTCTATATCTACTGTTGCAACAAGCTTTTCAATGTTGCTTACCTGAGTGGCTGAGCCATAAACCTCAAGCATTAACGGAGATACTGAAGCATCGGCATAATAATTATCTGCTGGATTTCCTTTCATTTCTACGAAAATTTTTTTATTTTCCACTACCATTTCTTCCAGACTGAGAATCATTACCTCGTCAGATTTGGAAGTGATTTCTACATTCTTTCCCACCTGACTGTTTTTAAATGTCACATGAATCGGACATGCATTTGTAATACTTAGTTCTTTTAAGTTAACATACGCATACACATCTGTTTCACTAAGTGACTGTACAACAGAACGTGGTCCGGTAACTGAAATGCTTATTGTGTCACCGCTGACGACATCATATATCATGTCTTCATCTACTACTGCCTGTTCATTTGTCTTGTTTACAGATATATTTTTTATTGTTATTGTAATTCTGGGGTCAGACATATTCATAATCAGACACCAGAACAGGACTGCAAGACCAATCGAAAGCAGTTTCCAGCCAATATTTTTAAAAATCCTGTCTTTAATATTTTTGTTCATAGCCGTTTCCTTTTAAAAGTTATTACTTTCCTGATTTTCGCTTGAATTTAGCCTTCGATACCATTGAAACCCTGTCAAATTTTTTCTTGGCATTTTTTCCTGTTGAGGCATAAACCTGCATATCGGTCAGTTTACTTTTCAGATACATTTCATCAATTCCACGAATCAACTGTCCATTTCTGGCAAGGGAAACTTTTCCTGTTTCTTCGGAAACAATTATTATCAGTGCATCAACCACCTCACTGAGGCCGACACCGGCCCTATGTCTTGTACCTAATTCCTTGCTTAACTGCATATTGTCGGAAACCGGAAGTATACAGGTGGCTGATGTAATTCTGTCATTTTTTATGATAACTGCACCATCATGAAGAGGTGTATTATGTTCAAATATGTTAATCAGCAGGGCTGATGTTACCTTAGCATCCAAAGGTATACCTGTACGTTCATACTCTCCAAGAGAAGTCTCCCCCTCTATTACCATTAATGCTCCTGTCTTGCATTTAGCCATGTCAAAAGTTGCACTTATGATTTCCTGTATTGTTTCATCAGAAAATCTTTTATTTCCGCCCTTAAAATCAAAACTAAAAAGGCTGTAATTTCTTCGTCCAAGCTGTTCCAACGCTCTTCTGAGCTCCGGCTGGAAAATAATAAACAAAGCTATAATGCCAACATTAATTGTATTGGCAAAAATCCAGAGTATGGCATTGAACTGAAACAGTTCTGCAAAAATCCAGATTACAATCAAAACCACAATACCCTTTACCAGTGACCATGCTTTTGTATTTCTGATCCATGTAATTACATAATACAAAAGGATCGCAATCAGAAGTATTTCTATTACATCTCCGGGCATCAGGTTTTTAGGTAACAGATAACTGAAAAATGATGATAACGAACTAATAAAGTTACTCATGAATTACCTCTCACTGTCTAAAAATCATCTTCGGAATCTTCATAGCTTCCTGACGGTATTCCGGAAGTTCTTCCCGCAGCCTGCGTTCTATGTGTGACATTTCCTGCTGCAGTTCTTCCTGCTAATGTTCTCTGTGCTGTATTTCCCGTTACACTTCTTCCTGCTACACTTCTCTGCGCCGTGTTTCCCGCTGCAGTTCCTCCCGCGGCTGTTCTCTGCGCCGTGTTTTCCGCTACATTTCCTCCCGCGGCTGTTCTCTGTGCTGTGTTTCCCGTTACACTTCTTCCTGCTGCTGATGTTTTCTGCATTCCGTTCTGTTTTCTATTGCCGGTGACAGACGACCGGGCTCCGGCACCGGTGTTTCTGCCGGACATTCTGTCAAGGTACTTTTTAACCGGTTCTTTTTCATAATCCGCATCCGGATCACCTGTCAATACTCTTCCTGTTGTGCCAGACAGTGTATTACGAGAGTTTTTTGCAAGATTAGAATCTACATCATCCAGTTCATCTCCAAAGTCCTCGTCAAAGGAATCGGTTCTTCTGGAAACAACATGTTTAACATTAACTTTTGTTCCTGCAACTTTAATCTTAGGAACAGCCTTAACATAGTAATAGTAGTAATCGTCCTCAAATTGAACCTGTTCAGTTCCGGCATAAAAAAGCGGACGACACAGGAAGTTTGCCAGGAAGGCAATTCCTCCTGAAAGGATTGAGAAAAAGACAACACTGAAAATTCCAACACCAATATCATACTTTAACATCATAATGATAAAGCCTATCATTGAAGTTCCTGACCCTACAGCAATTGCGATTTCAAATGAATAATCCATTTTTATGTTTCTAACCAGATAAACTGCCACAATTACCAGTGCCAGAATAATCATGGTAGCAAACATTGCCTCATTTTTCATTACACTGTTAAGTGCGCTAACATAAAGTTGAAAAGGATCCTCTGCACCCTTTGCCTGACCGGTAGTAATTAAGTTGTTACCCACTCCTTTAAGGAAATAGTAAGAAAACACTCCCACACATACGGGAATAATTGAAAGCGGTGTAGAAAACAACCCAAGACAGATTGGAAGAACATACGGCATTTTAATTCCCATAAGGACAGGCATTCCTATTACTGCCTGTCCATATTCAGGAGTAAAACGCAGGAAAAAGCAAAACAGAATAACGGCAATAATCAAAACTGTGGCTGCCATCAAAAAAGATGCGGAATATAATTGTAATGCAACATATACAACCATTACTGCCACCACAACAGAACCGGGCAGAAAAGCAGATACTACTGATAATGCGAGAATAATAAAAAATCCTGAAAGTTTTGCATTATAACCGATTGTGTTTTTTATTGCCTCAAAAGCACAGAAATATATTATTGCGTTTATAATAAATTTCACATAACGTTCTGTTTTCTGATAAATTTCAATCATCTTTGCCCTGATTTCAAGTAACTGTGTCATTCTTTCCCTCCAGCACATCTCTCAGATGAGGTTTGTTTTTAATAATTAATATTCTTCAAGATCCTTAAGTCTTTCGTCCTTTTCATTCAGCCTGTTGATTTTTCCAAGCAGCTTATAATACTTTGAAAGTCTTGCTCTGCTCTTACGATATTTTGAAGAGTAACATACCCAGCATATTCCAAGATATATTGCCAGCATTGAAATATACAGACCAAGAATTTTCATTCCAAAACTTTTATAGTCAATCAAAAAGGCATTTTCTATATAGTAGTTAATATTGTAAAGAAAATAAACGCCCCATACCGCTACATAACCGATTGTGCAGAAAATAATGGTTTTAAGCATGTTAATGCGCACATAGTCAGATTTAAAGTATTTTGACATGGCAATATCTTCTTTTCCCACATGCTTCTCATAAATAGCACATTTTGTCATAAGCCTTGTTTTTTGTTTATTAATCATAACTCCTCACATATAATCAGCCGGGCATACCCCTCCCAGCATATATTTATCCATATTATACCATACTTTAAAGACAGATACTAGACTTTTTTATTAACTGAATTGAAGCAAATATAAGGATATTTTATTATTTCACAAATAATGATAACTTTCCTCATAATCTCTCTCATTTTTCAAATATTATATACATAAGGGGATATAATAACTTCTATAACACAAATGACTTTTATTAGATACATTACCTTCTGCCCTAGCCTGTATTTTGAAGGATAAAGGGAAAACTATTATAGAAAGAATACGTATTTTTGAAGGAAACGTATGAGATCAGAAGGTACATAAAGAACTTACCATAAGGACGCTGTCCCTGCACATACAGATGCCGATGAAATGCAACAACTGCTGAGCAGGGAGGTCCCATTTAACAAAAGAGCTCTCCATTTTGTTGTAAAGCTTTTTGATCCGTATTTAAGATTTTTATTTTAAAAGATTTTTTATTTATTATTTTCACCTGGTTTTATGGCTGCAGATTTTTCAGCCAGAACCTTGGCATTGTTTTCTACTCTTGCCTTTCCCAAAGGATAAAGAAAGTACAGAACAGCAGCCAGAAGAATGTAGCCAAAGACAGGGACCAGGCAGGTGATATTATAAATGCCTTTTACCACATCAGCATCATAGGCAGTAGCCTGTGTATATCCAATCAAAGTAAGTAAGAGTCCGGACACACCCGAGGCTGCAGCCTGTCCAAGTTTTCTTGCAAAAGAATAAACCGCATAAATTGTTCCGTCAGACCTGTCTCCTGTCCGGACTTCCGTATCATCAATTACATCTGTTATCATCGCCCAGCATATAAGAGAGAAAATCGCAAGACCTATATAGGAAATTGCATATACACCTACGAAGGCCCATGCATTTTTTATCTGAAGGAAATAAGCTGCTCCGTAAACCACTGCTCCAAAAACAGAAGCTGCTATGGCAAGTTCTTTTCTGCCGAATTTACGGGAAAGCTTTACCGTAAAAGCTGCACAGATAATAGTCACAAACACTCCTACAAAGCCAGCCGCAGACTGTGCCTGCACATTTCTGAAGTAGTTAGGAAAAATATATCCGGACATAGTAGTTGATGTAAGCTGAACCAAAAGCATACATATGGATGCAAGTACAATTCCTATCAAGGCTTTATTGTGAATAAGACCGGTAATCAGTTGTTTCAAATCGAACTTTTCAGTCTTCTGTTCTACTTTAACACGTTCTGTAACCATATAGTAGCAAACCATATAGCAGATAACTGCACCGATAGAACAAACCAGTGCTGCTACGGTCATTCTGGAGCCGTCTAGAATCTGATTACCATTTGCATCTTCATAATAAACCACTAAAGGCAATATTACACCAATAAAAGTTCCTGCAAGTGAGGCTCCAATGGTTCGCCATGTTGACAATGCCGCCCTGTCCTCAGGCTCACCGGAAACTGCTGATGCCATGGAACCGTAAGGAATGTTAATACCCGTATAAAACACACTACCCCAAAGGAGGTATGTAAAGAACATCCAGAAAATTTTAAAGCCCATAGGCATGTTCTGAAACCAGCTTGCATACATCAGGAATGAAGCCACCGCTACCGGTCCGCACATTCTGCGAATCCACTGAATAAATTTTCCTTTTCTGCCCGGTTTACTTCTGTCTACAATCTGTCCCATTGCCACATCGGTGAAAGCATCAACGAAACGTGCCACCATCATCATAATACCAACCAGTCCGACACTTACTCCCATTACATCGGAATAGAATTTCATCAGCATTGTACTCGAAAGAATAAATGTAAAGTCATTACCGAAATCACCAAACATATATCCAACTTTATCTTTTATACCAAAAGGGGTTATTCTTTTAATGTTCTGCATAAATAATCTCCTTCTCTTTTTTTGTCATTCTAACATAATAATTTTTTATCCCGAGAGAATAATAATTGGTTGTTTCCGTATTATTTTTAGATAAAATCGGAAAAATAATTCAATACAAAACCAAAAAAAGAAGGAGTTAATAAAAAAGCCTTGAGATATGAAAATGAACAAATTTTATCGAAAGCATCTTTTGATAATCAGCCGGATGCCAAAAAAAGTATTGAAATTTTAGAAAACAGATATGAAACAGAAAGACAGCTGATGCAGGCAGTAACAAACGGTCAGACACATAAAGCTGAAATGTTCTTTGTAGAATTGACCTCGGTAAAGCCTGAGTCTCGAAGTGACAGTCTTCTAAGAGACATGAAAAACTATACTGTAATTCTCAATACTCTTTTAAGAAAAGCTGCTGAAGCTGCTTCAGTACATCCTTTTTATATTGATTCTATTTCTTCCCAATATGCAACTAAAATTGAACAACTGACCTCCCCTGCAGCCTGTAAAGCAACACAAAAAGAAATGGTCAGACGATACTGTATGCTTGTAAAAAACCATTCTTTAAAAGGATATTCACTTTTAATTCGGAAAGCAATTACAGATATTGGATATGATCTTACGGCGGATTTAAGTTTAAGAGCACTGGCCGGGAGACTAAATGTAAACCCCAGTTACCTGTCTACTTTGTTCAGACGGGAAACCGGGGTTACTCTAACAGAATACGTTAATAAAAAAAGAATCGAACATGCCATATGGCTGCTTAATACTACTGATTTACAAATACAGGAAATTGCACAGCACTGTGGTATTCCTGATGTTAATTATTTTACCAAAACCTTTAAAAAGCTTGTTGGTAAAACTCCTAAAGAATACAGGTCTTAGAACCCAAAATATTTTTCTGCATTATTATAGCAGATACCTTTTACAATTTTTTCAAGTGCCCTGTAATCCTCCGGATATTCTCCGTTTTCCACCCACTTGCCGAGAAGGTCGCAAAGTATTCTTCTGAAATACTCATGTCTGGTATAGGAAAGGAAACTTCTGGAATCTGTAAGCATTCCTACAAAGCCTCCCAAAAATCCAAGGCTGGCAAGGCTTGAGAGTTGCTCAGTCATGCCTGTTTTATGGTCATTAAACCACCATGCACTGCCCTGCTGAATTTTTCCTACAGCAGTAGAATCCTGAAAACAACCTATTATTGTACCAATAGCTGCATTATCTGCAGGATTCAATGAGTAAATAATTGTTTTTGGCAGTTGTGAGGTTTCATCCAGAGAATTTAAGAAATCAGCCAGTTCCGCAGATGGTGTATAATTACTGATACAATCTATTCCCGCATCTGCTCCAAGCTCTTTAAACACTCTTATACTGTTGTCTCTTTTAACTCCATAGTGGAGCTGCATGACCCAGTCACGTTTGTAATATTCTCTTCCCAAAAACTGTAAAAGAGCCGTTCTGAATTTTGCTGTTTCTGCTTCGTCGGGAATTTCTCCACCAAGACGTTTTGCAAAAATTCTTTCCACTTCTGTTACAGAAGCAGGGGCATACATAACATATGAAAGTCCATGGTCTGATACTTTACAGCCCATTTTAGCAAAAAAATCCATGCGTAATATAAGAGCTTCAGTGAGGGAAGCAAAATCAGTAATAGATATTCCACTAATTTCACTTAATTTTTCGATATACTGTACATAATCCGGCTTTTGGATACCCATTACCATGTCAGGACGCCATGCAGGGAGAACTCTTACTTCAAAGCTTTCATCCTCTGCCAGTTTTTTATGCCAATCAAGAGAATCTGACGGGTCATCTGTGGTACAAAGAAGAACAACACCTGACTGCCTGATCAGATTTCTTGCAGACATGGAATCCTGTGCAAGTTTATTGTTACATAATTTCCATACCTCCTCTGCAGTTTCACCATTAAGGCAGCCTTCATAACCAAAATAGCGCCGAAGCTCCAGATGACTCCAGTGATACAGTGGATTACCTATTGCCATTTCAAGGGTTTCAGCCCATTTCCGGAATTTCTCACGGTCATCTGCATCTCCTGTAATGTAAAACTCTTCCACTCCTGCAGAGCGCATGAGACGCCACTTGTAGTGGTCGCCTCCAAGCCAGACCTGAGTAATGTTATCAAATTTTCTGTCCTCATAAATTTCCTTTGGACTGATATGACAATGATAATCCAATATAGGCATATCTTCTGCATAGTCATGATACAGCTTTTTAGCTGTTTCCGTTGTGAGAAGAAAATCTTCATCCATAAATTTTTTCATAATAAGACTCTCAATTTTAAAATTTATTTTATGTCCGGATTTATCAGACTGTGACTTTATACTACTGACACTCAGCAATTATCTCTGCACACGACCTGAACCGTCACCCTGTACCAGTTTTTCCACCTCATCTATTGTAACCATATTGTAATCACCTTCAACAGAATGTTTTAAACAGGACGCAGCAACCGCAAATTCAATAGAATGTAATGAATCATGCCCCAAAAACTGTGAAGCTATCAAACCGGCCCCAAAACTGTCTCCACCGCCTACACGGTCCACGATGTGCATATTATATTTTCTGCTGAAAATAAATTCCTCTCCGTCATAAAGCATTGCGGACCACAGATTATCATTAGCAGATAATGATTCTCTCAGTGTAATTGCCACTTTTTCAAAGCCAAAGCGTTCTTTAAGCTTATTTGCAACTTCTTTATATCCATCTCTGTTCACTTCTCCTGCGGTAACATCCGTTCCTGTGGCTTTAATTCCGAAAACATCTGCAGCATCCTCCTCATTGGCAATGCAGATATCAACATAACGGCACAGTTCATCCATTACCTGTCCGGCTTTTTCCCTGCTCCATAGCTTTTTACGGTAGTTCAGATCACATGACACCTTTACTCCGGCATTTTTAGCTGCTTTGCAGGCTTCCAGACAAATTTCCGCAACATTATCGTTTAATGCAGGTGTGATTCCCGTGAAATGGAACCATTCCGCACCATCAAATATCTCTTTCCAGTTAAAATCTTTTTTATCAGCAGTATAAATGGAAGACCCAGCCCTGTCATAAATCACCTTTGATGGTCTTTGAGAAGCACCCTTTTCAAGATAATAGATTCCGATTCGGTCTCCGCCTCTGGCAATTTTAGAAACATCTACACCATACTTGCGAAGGGAATTAACCGCTGCCTGCCCGATCTCATGTTCAGGAAGCTTTGATACAAACACGGATTCAAAACCAAAATTTGACAGAGAAACCGCAACATTGGCTTCACCGCCTCCAAAGGTAGCTCCAAATTTATCCACCTGTACAAATCTGTAATATCCCTCCGGTGCCAGTCTGAGCATTAACTCACCAAAGGTTACAACCTTGCCTTTTTTCATCTATTTTTTCCTGCTTTCTTTTACAATTTCAACAGCTTCTGCTGACAGCTTCATTATAGTTTCAAAATCTCCGGAATTTATAAGGTCACCCTTTACCATCCAGCTTCCGCCACATGCAACAATGCGTTTATATTCAAGATAAGAACCTACATTTTTTGCATTAATTCCACCGGTAGGCATGAAGCTTACCTCTGAATATGGGGCAGCCAACGCCTTAATCATGCCAAGACCTCCCAAAGGTTCAGCCGGAAAGAACTTTACGGTTTTTAATCCAAGTTCCAGTGCTGTTTCAATATCACTGGCATTTGAACAGCCGGGAATCATTGGAATTCCTTTATCTACACAATACTTTACAATTCTCGGATTTAAGCCGGGACTAACAATAAATTCAGCTCCTGCAGCCACTGCACGGTCTACCTGCTCAGTTGTAAGAACAGTACCCGCACCAATGAGCATGTCAGGAAAGTTTTCTGTCATAATCTTTATTGCTGATTCTGCACAGGCGGTACGGAAGGTTACCTCCGCACAAGGCAGTCCCCCCTCACATAATGCCTTTGCCAAAGGGAGGGCATCTTTTTCATTTTCAAGCACAACGACCGGAACTATACCGGTTTCTTTTATTTGATTAATTATTCTATCCATTATAATCTCCAATCCAGTATTCTGTTACTATCAACATTTCCAGTTGTCTTTTGCTGTAAATACTCAGATTTCTTTTTGCCGTCACTGATTATGAAGTGTACTTTTTAAGAACTGCCCTTACCGCTCCTTTACCTGCACAAAGCTCAGCAAAATATGCGCATACTTTTTTTGCAAGACCTACTTCATATAAATCTACACCCCAGATATTCTTGTCTGACAGAATACCTTTCAGAGCAGGCTCTACAGGAGTATTTTTCCCTAACACAAAACCTGATACATAAGGACAAACTGTATCAAGCAGAGGATCAGGACTTAATGTGAAGGCATTCCCCTGATCGTCAATTCCCATCAGGTAACGCAGCCATCCTGCAAATACAAGAGGTATCAGGTGAAGATTTTTAACATCAAGCTGTTCTGTTTTTTCATAGGCCTTAATGGTTTCCCCAAATCGGATTGCCAGCTTCTGTGAAGTGTCTGTGGCAATTCTCTGTGGTGTGTCAGGCATAAAAGGATTTGGAATTCGAACCTGAAGTACCGTATCAATAAATCCCTTAGGATTGATAATTCCCGGATTTACTACTACAGGAAGTCCTTCCTTGTAACCGATTATTTCTACCATTTTTACGAGTGAAGCATCCTTCATCTCTTCTGATATTTTTTTATAACCAAGCAGACAGCCAAACACAGCCAGAGCAGTATGAAGAGGATTTAAGCAGGTACAGACCTTCATTTTCTCCACCTTGTCAACTGTTTCCCTGTCCGTAAAAAGAATCCCACCTTTTTCAAGCTCAGGACGTCCGTTAGGGAATGCATCTTCAATAACAAGATATTCACATTCTTCTGCATTTACAAAGGGAGCCACATAAGTGTTTTTAGCTGTTATAACCGGGTCTAAATCCTCAAGACCGTCATTTATCAGCACCTCCTCAACGGAAGGGTCAGGTCGTGGAGTAATTTTATCTATCATGGTCCATGGGAAACTTACCTTGTCTTTGGAATTAATATAATGCATAAAGCCTTCTTCCACAAGACCATTCTCCACCCATTTTTCTGCAATACTGTTTACTGCATTGTAAAGCTTATCTCCATTATGGGAGCAGTTATCCATACTGACCATGGCAACAGGCAGCCGTCCTGCCTTAAACCTGGTATAAATGAGGGAAACCACCTTACCCATGTAGCTTGAAGGCTTTCCCGGTCCGTTACGGAAATCCTGTTCCACTTCAGGCAGGAGTTTTCCTTTTCCATCAACAAGGCTATAACCTTTTTCAGTTATTGTAAAACTTGCCATCTGAAGAGACGGACTCTCAAAAATTTCACGAATTCTTCCGAATTCATCCTGTTTTTCCGAATCCAGAATGCATGACTCCATAATGCTTCCAACAACGGTTTTATCCAGCTTTCCGTCTGCTTTCAGTGTTACTAAAAGAGAATAATCATCATGAGGACGGTACATTTTTTCAATAATTTCATAATCAAAGCCTTCTGCAACAATAATTCCCTTGTGAAGTGTACCTTCGTTAAGCATATTCTGGACTACATTTGCCTGAAATGCCCTGAAAATATTTCCTGCTCCGAAATGAATCCAGAAAGGATTATCTTTAGTAGCTTTCATTACGGACTTTCTGTCATATTCCGGAAGCTTATAACCTTTTTCTTCCCACACTACTTTGTTTTTTAAATCTGCTTCGCAAAGTTTCATTTTTTAATTCCTTTTATTATCCACGTTTATAATTCTTATCAATGGCTTCCCATAATCCGTTAATATAGGTTGCTCCAAGTGCTCTGTCATATAATCCATAGCCCGGCATTGCAACCTCATCCCATATCATACGACCATGGTCAGGGCGTATAGGTCCATCAAAGCCGATATCATAAAGAGCTTTCACGATTTCATACATATCAAAGCTTCCATCGGATGACAGATGTGCTGCCTCTTCAAAATCTGTAGGAGTATTAAATTTCAGATTGCGGACATGTGCAAAATGAATTCTACCCTTCAGTGAACGAATCATATCCGGCAGGTCATTATTTAAATTGGTACCATAAGAACCTGAACAGAAGGTTACTCCGTTGTGAGGGTTGTCCACCATATTCATCATTCTCAGAATATTCTCTTTGTTAATAATTATTCTTGGAAGGCCGAACACGCTCCATGCCGGATCATCAGGATGAATTGCCATGTTTATATTGTATTTATCGCAAACCGGCATAATTCTTTCAAGGAAATATTTCAGGTTGCCAAACAATGCTTCTTCATCTATGTCCTTATACATTGAAAACAGTTCTTTTACCTTTGACATACGTTCAGGTTCCCAGCCCGGCATAATGCTTCCGTTCATGTCTCCTGCAATGGATTCAAACATTTTTTCCGGATTCAGGGCATCAACTGCTTTCTGTGTATAAGCAAGTACTGTAGAACCGTCAGGTCTTACTCTGGCAAGCTCAGTACGTGTCCAGTCAAACACAGGCATAAAATTGTAGCATACCATATGAATATCTTCCAGTCCCAGATTTTCCAGAGTTTTAATATAGTTATCTATATATATGTCTTTGTCAGGGGCACCTGTTTTTATGGCATCATGGATGTTTACACTCTCTATTCCGGCAACACGCAGGCCTGCCTCCTCCACCTCTGCCTTCATGGCACGAATTCTTTCTCTGCTCCAAACCTCTCCCGGAGCTGTATCGTAAAGTGTGGTGATTACACCGGTAACACCGGGTATCTGACGAATTTGTTTTAAGGTGACGGTATCAAACTTTGAGCCGTACCATCTTAATGTCATTTCCATTCTTTTTCCCTTTCCATAACTTCTAACAGCCTGGATTAAACCAGCAAAGTTTTTGATATTTATAAACTTCAGAACATCCGGCTTCAATACTTTATCATGCTTTTAATCTACCCTTGGGATTTTATTCAGACGGGCATTAAGCTCAAGCATCTGTTCTTTTGTAAGAGCACCTTCTCCGGAGCCAATCATCTTTAACAGTCTGATAACGGTAAATCCATTCATCATCTTCATCAAGGGTTCCATTGAGGTAATATCTATATCCATTCCGGCCATAATGCCCTGTCCACCCATGCCCTTCATGAGACCCATGAAAAGCTCTTTCCCTTGGGCAGATTTCATTATATCTCCTATAGTATCATTAATTGAATAATAACCCTCTGTTTCAGTAATGTCAAACCAATTTAACACTGCACCTTTTTCTTTTAAAATATAGTCCTCATTTGGCTTATCAACCTTTCTCAAGTGACTTTCATCTTTACAGTCTCCGGCAACAGCAACAAGCACTGATTCTTCTTTGTTTGGAACATTAAAATAAAAGAAATGCTCAGGTGAAAACTGTTTTCCAATGCTCTCTCCATTTACAAACAATTCAACCTCAGGCAGGTTAGAGTAAACCGTAACTTTTGTTACGTCTTCTACCCTGTCCACATAACGTTTACCGCAGATGTGAACAAATGGCTCATCTGAAAGCCAGGCTTTATATGCATAGAAGGAATCCTTCTTATACTTACGGTCGAAAGTTACAAGACCCTTATGGTTCTGTCCGTCTTCCCCTCCCTCTGCTCTTGCATCTGCACCGAAGTCAAACATATTCCAGACATGTGTAGCCCAGATATATGGTCTTGTATATAACTGTTTAATCAGTTCTTCATGATAATATGCCTGATATTCTTCCGTGTAATCACCCTGTTTTGGATTTGATGTGTGCCAGTTCAGTGCTTCACAACCATATTCACTCATGCCGATTGGGATTTTCGGAAACTTCTCATGGAAGCTATCCAACCAAGGTCCGTTCATGGAAGTATCTCCACCATACCATCCAAAATAGTGATTATAGGAAATCACATCCGGAATCTGAATATATGGGTCATCCATATCACACATACTGACTACGGCAATGGTGGTCAGTCTGGTCTTATCCAGTTCATGAACCATGTCATTGAGCAGCCTGTGATTTTCCAGAAGGTCAGTGTCACTTTTTCCTCCCATTGTAATCTCGTTGGATAATCCCCAGACAACAATAGACGGATGATTATAATTCTGAATTACCAGTTCCTTCATCTGAGATATAGTATTTTCTCTTCCTCCCGGCATATGACGGGAAATATATGGTATTTCCGCCCATACAATCAGACCTCTCTCATCACACAAATCATAAAAATAAGCATCATGCTGATAATGTGCAAGTCGAACGGTGGTTGCACCCATTTCACAAATCAAATCCATGTCTTCTCTGTGATGCTCCGGAAGCAGTGCATTTCCGATTTTCCATCTGTCCTGATGACGTGAAACGCCTCTTAAAGGATAGCTTTCTCCATTTAAGAAAAATCCTTTTTCAGGATCAATGCTGAAGGTTCGACAGCCAAATCTTGCCGAAACCATGTCAAGTACTTTTCCATTACCGGCTTTTTTACTTTCAACACCTTCATCACTGCCATCTTCCATGCCTTCCTGAATCAATGCAACTTCTGCAGTATAAAGATATGGATCCTTTTTTCCATTCCATAAATGAACGTCAGCAATATTAATTGTAATTTCCGTTTCATCTGCATCCTGAACAGCTTCAGCCACTAAGTTTCCGTCTGCTGCTTTGATTTTGTAGGAAAGCTTCTGTCCTGCTGATACATTAGTCAAATAAACATTAATTTTTACTGACGCATCCTTGCCATTAATTTCAGGTGTAACAACAATACCCGGTCCGCCATAATAATCTAAATCAAAATGGGATTCAGACACGGAAATAATATTTACATCACGATAAAGACCGCCATAAAATGTGAAGTCGGCCTGCTGTGGATATACATGCTCATTGATACCATTATCAACAGTCACCACCAGAAAATTGTGTTCTTCAAGTGCCTCCGTAACATTAACTCTCCAGGTTGAGTAGCCACCGTCATGTGATGCAAGCTTCTTTCCATTTAAAAAGACCTCAGCTGAAGAATTGGCACCGCAAAATTCCAGATAATATTCTTCATTTTCAGGAAGCTCTGCTTTGTCAAATTTTTTTGCATAGGTGCAGGTTCCTCGGTAATAATCATTACCACCGTCCTGACCATCAATATTATTCCAGGTATGCGGAAGATTAATTTTATCCCAATTTTCCGGTAATGTCTGTGGTATAACTCCTGATTTTTTAGAAAAAAACCAGTTATCATTAAAATTAATTCTTTGTCTCATACAATTTCTCCATTTAAATATTTTCTCATATTGATTTTATTTTATCACAGTTTATATATTAACCTATTGTTTATTTTTAGGGAAAATAGGAAAATTTTTATAAACAAAGTCTGTATAACGCAAAAAACAGGCATTGAAGAATAATTTCCCCTTCAATGCCTGTTTGTTAATCTGTTTATATTATCAGTTGTTTACCATTTTCTGATAAACTTCAGCTACTTCTTCAACATCTCCGTACTGAAGAACCTTTCCTTTTTCCATGAGAACGGCCTTGTTGCACAGACGAAGTACCTGGTCAATGGAATGTGATACAAAAAGCACCGTTACACCGGTATCAAACATTCCTGCAATTTTCTGTTCACATTTTTTTCTGAATTTTGCATCACCTACGGAAAGTACTTCATCGAGAATCAGAATGTCCGGAGCAACAATGGTTGCAATGGAGAAACCAAGTCTGGCTCTCATACCCGATGAGTAATTTTTCAGTGGAACATTTATGAATTCTCCCAATTCAGAGAATTCCACGATTTCATCGTATTTTTCATCAATAAAGCTTCTTGGATATCCAAGTACCGCACCATAAAGGTAGATGTTCTCACTTCCGGTATACTGCATGTCAAAACCTGCTCCGAGTTCAATTAAGGGAGCAATTTTACCTTTAGTGTGAATGGTTCCTTCTGTAGGTTTTAAAACACCGGCAACTACCTTCATTAATGTACTTTTTCCGGCGCCGTTAAAGCCAAGAATACCTACTCTGTCGCCTTTCTTAACATTAAAGCTAACATCTTTCAGTGCCCAGAACTCATTATATTTAAGTTCACCTTTTATCTTTTTTATTACAAAAGTTTTTAAATCGTCCACCTTTTCTTTGCTAAGATTAAAACGGACACTGATATTCTCCAGTTCTATTGCATTATTAGCCATTATTTCCTCCAGAATTATCGAATAAAATAATAAACAAATCAGCTTATTATTAATGTACACATAAGTGAATCAGATTTAATCAGATATACAGTATAAACTCATCCTGCTTTTTATAAAATACAATCAGACCGATTATCAGAACAATAACCGAAAACCCAAGGGCATACATTGTAGACCGGAAATATAATCCTTCACCGTATACAACCGTCTGTCTGAAATTTTTAATGATTGCATAAAGCGGATTCCACTTTAATACCCATTCCGCTTTTGTACCGATTAATCTGGCCGGATCATAGAAAATAGCACAACAGTACATAACCAGCATCATAAAAACATTCCATAAATATTCAATATCACGGAAGAAGACATTGAGTGTTGCCAAAAGAAGTCCTGTTCCCACACTGAAAATAAGCAGTGTTCCCAATGGTACAAGTGCCTCAATAATATGCCAGGTAGGCTTTACTTTAAAATATATACTTACAAGCAACAGTACAATAAGTGATACTGCAAAAAGGAAATAGTTAAACAGTACCGCAGATATTGGATACATATATTTCGGTACATAAACCTTCTTTATCATGGATGCATTGTTTCTGATAGATCGCATTGCTTCACGTGTTGCATTCTGATATAAAGTAAAAATCAGACGACCGGAGAGGATGAATACAGGAAACAAAGGATCCTTGTTATTTAAAAGAGTTCCGAATACATAAGAAAGTACTATCATTGTAAGGAAGGGTTCCAGCATAGACCAGAACACTCCCAAATAAGATTTTCTATATTTTAATTTAATTCCCTTTTTTGTTAATTCCATTAACAAGTAACGATACTTGTTAAAATTATGAAGCATTGTTTTCATAAAAATCCTCCGAATAAAACTTGCCAAGCTTCCAAAAAATTACATACATTGCATATAATACCACATTTATTCAAAAATATCAATCATTCAATTATCATCCAAATCCAAGTTGCTATTATGCACTGATATTGCTATAATAACTATAATATTTTGAAGTATATTATATACTATGCGGAGGTATAGCATGAACCATGTATATACAATTAACCATGAATTAAGAGGAAAAAGCTATTATATCTCTGTTAAATATAACGCTGTAAATACAATTAATACTCCACATCGCTATGTAATTGTCTTTACGTCGTCCGAATATGAGCGTATTCTTCCCATTCCACAGACAGCACCCGGGGAATATTCCTATATTTTTTCTCTTAAGGATATCTTTCTTTTTGCACATAAGGGAGAAAATGTTATCGTACAAATAAAAGATGCATCCGTTATACCTTCTGTTCCTCTGGATTTTTCGGACAGCTTTTCCATGCCTGTTGAAGTTAAACCACTTTCCACGTTTGGAAAGAAGTTCCGTCTGGTTGTTGGCACTCTCCTTTTACCTGCATTTTTTGTGCATGGAGTTTTAGCCTGTGCCGGAATATGCAGGCTACGTCCCGAAGCCAAATACAGATCCGGAATAAAAAAACTGGCATACCATGTAAATGCCCTGCTTCGTTCCTTTAGCGGAACCGGTTATTCCAAAAGAGACCGAAATATACTTTTTCTGGAAAGCGAATACAGGAAATTCTGCAAAGAGCAGCAAGCCGAAAATATCCTTTTTATCAGTGAAAGAGCCGGCTCTCTTGGTGACAACTTTGATGAAATCTATCCGATTCTCAAGCCAAATTACAGAATCATACTGCGCATTCCAATGCCTTTAATAAAAGACCTTACAAAACCTGAGCTGACCAGCTATGCAAGGGATCTGGCTTCAGCAAAGGTAATTGTACTGAATGAATTTGTTCCGGAACTAAATGCTTTTTTGCTTCGCAGGGAAACTAATCTTGTTCAACTGTGGCACGCATGTGGAGCCTTTAAACTTTTTGGCTATTCACATTTTGGGAGAAAAGGTGGGGTACTTCTCTCTGATTATAGTCACAGGACTTATGACTATGCCTATGTCAGTAGTGAAGCTATCGTACCGCTTTATGCTGAAGCTTTTGGAATTTCTTCATCACATGTTCTTCCATATGGAGTTCCGAGAACCGATCGCTTCTTTTCAACAGATTATCAGGATAGCATAAAAAGAAAGCTGTATGAGCGCTATCCGGAGCTTGCACCATTTGTTAAAGCTGACGGAACAAATGAGAAACCATTTGTTGTTTTATTTGCACCGACCTTCCGTGGAGACGGCATTTCAGATGCCAACTACCCACTAAACAGTATTAATTTTATCCGTTTATTAGAAGTTCTTCCGGCAAATGCACGAATTATCGTGAAAATGCATCCATTTGTTCACGAAAAGCTGTCCATTTCTGATTCATGTATTCTTGAACTTCCTAATGAAAATATTAATGATCTGCTTTTCATCAGTGACCTTTTGATAACAGACTACTCTTCTGTAATCTTCGAAGCATCTCTACTTCAGGTTCCGATGGTATTTTACGCCTTCGATTGCGATAAATATACTGCCGGCAGAGATTTTTACTTTCCGTACAGAAGCTTTATTCCCGGAACTCTTTGCGAGAATTTTGATGAATTGTGCGATGCTTTAAAATATAAAAAATATTCATCAGGCAAAACCGAAGAATTTTCACGTCTCTTCTTTTCACAACAGGACGGAAAATCTGCCGAAAGGGTTGCTGCACATATTATTGAATTAATGGAAAAATAAAGATGATTCCGGTAGCAAATTGCCACCGGAATCATCCCCTCATTTTACTTTGAAATAATCATATTCAATTCATTCGATGATTTCACTATCCGTGCTACACCATCACCATACTTGGTGGTAATGCTTTCACAGAGCTTTCTGTTTGCAGCGTTGATATCTGATTTTGAATCTAATAACAGGACGTTAACCTGTAAATCTCTTTCCTTACAAAAATCAATCACCTGACATAATAACTTCTGAGCAGTATCTACACTGTTAAAGGCACTGCTTCCGACCTGATGACTAATCTTCCATGATTTAGAACGATAGAAACCTGCTTTTCTGGCAAAATAACAGATTACATATTTCGACATAAATTTTCGGAAAGAAGAAAACGGCCTTTTACATTTTTCAGGTTCCAATTTAATACCCAGCTGTAAAAATACATGCTGATGAATCATCTTATTATCAATTGGAGTGATTCGTTTATTAGAAATACCGTCAGCATTATCATATACAAAATATACTGTACCATTGTTTTTCACATGACTAAAATAGGTTTTCAGTACATTAAACTCCATATTAGTTGTGGAGCCATATGCCAAAGCATAATATAAATTTTTATTATGCTTTTTATTAACGTATTTCCATGCCTTGCTTGCACCAACTACAATACCATCCATGTTTCTTCCGGACAAATCGGAAAAGTAACTGGTAGGCTTATCTGCATTCATTATTCTTTCAGTAATACCGTCCATGCAAACATAAATCAAGACTGCTGCTGCACAAAGAATTAGAAAAATTGCCAAAATCCAATGTATAAACACAATAAGCAGGATTGCTGCAATAATAGTTGCCAAACCACCGCCAAGAACGAGTAATTTCTTTTTCATGTTTTCCTCCAAAATGTGGCTTCAATCAGTTTTTTAAAATCCGGGACAGCATCTGGATTCCAGAAATATTTTAAAATGTCTATCCAGCTGATTGATTGCCTCTATATCCTTTTCTTCCAAAGAATAATCTCCCAGACAAGTGTTTTCAACTACTCTGTTCGGATTACTTGTTTTTACAACAGGTACCAAACCTCTGGTGACATGCCATTTCAAAATAAGCTGTGCAACCGATACGCCATATTTTTCAGCAAGTATATTTAACAAAGCATTATTTTTAATCATTGGCAGCATTCTGCAAAGCGGACTATAGGCCTGAACAACAATTCCATTTTTTTTGCAGTATTCCACAAGTTCATTTTCAAGATTCATAGGATGAATTTCGTTCTGTGCAACCATAGGTGCAATATTGGCGCCTCCGTCTTCAAGCTTTTTGAAGTGACGAAGCTGACAATTACAGATTCCGATACTCTTTACCATGCCTTCTTCATAAACTTTCTCAAAGGATTTCCATGTATTGACAAAGTTTTCAGGCTGAGGCCAGTGAATTAAAAGGAGATCCCAGTATTCTAAATTTGTCTTTTTTAAAACACTGCTTACAAAAGGACGAATATCTCCATTTTTAGCAATCATCTGCCATGAATCAATTTTTGATGTAAGGAAAAAATCTTTCCTGGATAAGGAGGAGCTTCCGTTCTCCGGATTCAGTATAGACTTTGCCAGAAGCGTTTCTGTCTGATAACTTGGAGAAGTATCAAAACCAAAAGCCCCAATACTGACTGCCGCTGAAACAACCGCATCCATTTCTTTCTGGGTTTTCATCTGAAACGATCCTAACATAATCGAAGGCATCTGAATTCCGTTATGCAATGTTACCGAGTCCATTATTTATTCTCCGCTTTTAAAAATTTTCTTAATTGTATCTTTTACTACATCATTTTTCTTCTGAGTCTTAAACTTTGCATAGTAATCTTTCAGCATTTCTGCGTCAGACTTCTTATCTGTAAATACTTCTAAGAAAATTGGTGCATCGGATTTAGCGACCACAAATTTCTCAATATTTGCGTCAAACTCTTCCTGATTATGAGCAGCTAAATAAGTAAATCCTTTTGTCTTAACCCAGCCTTCGGCACTGGTAAAATGCTCAGCCGCAATATGACGATTAAGTGTAGGAATTAACTTTTCACCCATAAAGAAGTGGAACTCTGCTGCACCACTGTTGTTTACAAGCATAATACGTACATTTTTGCCCAAATGACGAATCTGTAAAGCGTTCATGTCATAGAAGAAGCTCAAATCTCCGATTACCAGGAATGCAAGCTTGTCCGGAGCAGCCACAGACTGACCGATAAATGTTGACATGGAACCATCAATACCAAATGCACCGATATTACTGTAGGAAGTAATATTCTCACTGGTCTTACAATGTGACATAATTCTTGTTGCATTCAAAATACCTAAGTGCATTAATGAATCACTTGGAATTCTCTTGGACAGCTCTTTAATTACATAAGAGTTGCTGTATGGGAAGTCAGGATATTCTGCCTTCTTAACGTAATCAGCCCACTTGTCATAATACTTCTTATTATTGGACATTGTTAATCCTGTATTTGTTGCAAAGAAATCAAAAAATTCAAGCGGTGTACACTCATAAATAGTTGTAAGGCACTTAAATACATCGCAAATGCTTCCACCTTCATCAATAACCCAGTGACTGCAGTTTGCATGACGTACTCTGAGAAGGTCTTTGATTCTGGATACAAAGTTTCCACCAAAGGAAATTACAATATCAGGAACATACTCTTCAAAAACATCAACAGGCATTACCTGTGCTGCACCGAATATATCCAATACGCCCGGTCCTTCAATGTTAGAAACCTTTTCTGTTGCTATAACGCAGTTATATTTCTTTGCAAATTTCAGAATTGCTTCGCTTAACTGCTTTGAAGGATAAATCTGTTCACCACATACAACAAGAATCTTATTGGCATTTTTCAGCTCAGTGATTTTATCCTTCCACTCATTTTCATTACGTTTGTATTCAAGACGACGAATCACTTTTACAGGTGGTAATGTTTCCTGTGTGTACATTCCAATTTCACCGGCAATAGGAATATCAATCTGAACAGGTCCGCATCCATGGTGCTTAAGTTCAAGAATGGCTTCATTAATCTTTCTCTGGCAATACCATTCATCATCAGCTGTTGTTACGATTGGAAGCTGAACACAAAGCTTACAGAAGTTTTTAAACATATCTACCTGATCAATCATCTGGTTTTCCATCTGATCAAGAAGATACGGATTTCTGTCTGCTGTTAATACAAGAATAGGCACCTTTAAGTAGAATGCTTCCGTTATACCAGGAAGGTAATTACTTGCAGCAACAGAAGATGTACAGCAGATTGCAACCGGTTCATTGAACTGCTGTGCCAGACCTATTGCAAAGTAAGCTGCACTACGTTCATCAACTACTGAATAACAATCAAAGAACTCATCCTGTTCCATTGAGTGTGCGATAGGAATATTTCTACCGCCCGGTGAAAGAACAACATGTTTAATATCATGTGCTTTCATTAAAGCTAATAAATACTGAACACTTTTAATTTTAGAATACATAATTACCTCCTTAATCATTAGCAAATGTCACGTAAGTATATAACGGAATCTGCTCTTAATGCTTCTAAATCTTTGTCTACCTTTTCCCAATCAATATCTTCACTGATATCAATATCTTTATTATAGTATGCAATAGGCTCCAAAACCCTGCGTCTAAGCTTCAAAGCTGTAAGAAGCTCCCAAACACGGTTATTAAAGCCGCCCTTGGTCTCAAGCTCTGAAAGAAATTTTTTATGATAAATAATGGAGAATACTGTACCATGGAATGAATTGGTAATAACATATTCCGCATTATGAATCAACGTAAGAAATTCTGTAGGAGAAGCATCGAAAATAACTTTTACTCCATCCTCTTTCAAGTCTTTTTTTACACGGTTGTGAAGATGAATGATTTCCAAATTTTCTCTTGCAGCTATTTCACGTGCCTTTTCAACCATGTGCTCCTGTGGATGAACAGAATATATAAAAATAAACTTTTTATCTGTTTTCCCCGGTTCAACAAGCTTTTCCCATTGTGCTTTATCAAGAAGCAGGGTAGGGTCAACATGATTTCCAACCTGCTTGCCAACTTCTTTCTCAGTATATTTAGCAGAACATTTTTCTCTCAGAGAAATCTTTCTAAAGTCACCGATAAGCTCTTTATCTTTGTCCGTAAACTGATAATTACCAAGACTTACGGCATAGGAACATTTTTTATCAGAGTCGTTAACATAATCGAGCATGTAGGTATAATCATTATCACAGATTTTCATATTCCATACCTGGTCGCTACCGGTAATAATTGCGTCCATATCACTACATGTTATACCGATATCTGAGCGGTCGCATTTAGGAGTCAGCATTAGATATTCGGCACAGAAATTTCTGAATTTCTTTTTCTTTCTGATTACATCCGGCAAATTATGGAAACAGAGTATCCAGCTCTTTAATTTATTTTTATTTAATCCCCATAACAGTCTGTACGCATTTTCAATCTGTTCGGAACGATAATCAATAACAGAAGCCTCTTTGCCAAGCTCTTTAAGCTCCTCCTGAAGAGCATAGCACTGTAATAAAGCGCCATAATTAATTGCTCTGTGGAAGGTTATTATTCCGACCTTGTTTCCTCTTCCATTTCCTCCGCAAACTCCTCCATCATTGGCTCGTCCGTCTTTTTTGTCCATAAACTTTTCACCCTTCGCTTTATACTGTAAACAAAATTTCTACATTTTCTTAAAATTCTAACCGGCTTTTTATTTAATAGTCGCTTATACCTTAAATTCATTCTCATGTAATAATGAATGTCTTTAGCCATTTCATCAGTAAGCTGTCCGTTGTTAATATATAAGATATTATTAATTGAATCTCTTATAAATTCGGCACTGATAAGCATTGGAGATGACTTAGTAATTGCCCAGAAATAATCAAGACAGGTTTGTCTGTGAATTTCATAATATTCTGTATTATACGCTTTTAAAATATCAAGCATAACAATATGGGATTTTTCAGAACCCAGTCTTGTTTCCATGAAACGGGTATTATCACGCATGACACTTTTTCTGTTGATAAAATAATGATAAAATGCACTTGAATCAAAGTAGGATACCTTGCAATTCTGTGCTATATTTACCAGCCACAGACCATCCTCTGCAATCTTTACTTCTTTGTCAAAAGGAATAAGATTGCCATTTTTATCATTCAGTATGCTGCGTTTATAAATCTTGTTCCAAATATAATTACCGTAGCCGGTTTTACCACCAAAATTACCTGACTTACTAAGAATTAATTTGAAGAAATCGGCTTCACCACCATAACCACAGTAAGCATTTTCTGTTTCGTCAGACTGATAGTTTGACGCATTATCAACTACCCATCCAAAAGCTGCAATATCTACATTTTTTTCAGCTATTGGTTTCATCAGACGCTCATAAGCATCTAATTCCAACCAGTCATCTGAGTCACAAAATGTTATATATTCTCCTGTACTTTCTTTAATACCCAGATTACGGGCAGCACTTACTCCACCATTTTCCACATGAAATACTCTTACTTTTTCATAACTGGCGGCATATCTGTCGCATATCTGACCTGAACTGTCAGTAGCACCATCATCGATTAACAAAACCTCAAGATTACTATATGTCTGTTTTGTCAAGGAGTCAAGACAACGCTCTAAAAACTCTTCAACATTATAAACAGGTACAATAACACTCAATTTTGGTACTTTATTCATGTTATCCTCCAAATTTAAATTCCCAAAAATCAGCACCACCCGTCTAACGGGTGGTTTGCTCTGCGGCTATAAGCCTTTGT
>JBJEJI010000039.1:0-15532 GCA_051877895.1 Lachnospiraceae bacterium
TTTCAGGAAATCTTTTTTCATAATATTTTCTCCTTATAATTTATTCTTGTTTTTATTATTAACAGCTATCGGTCTGAATCTGAAAGCAACAAGCAAAATTCCTGCAAGTGCCATTATCAGTAATCCATAGCCGATATACCGTGCTGTTCCGTTACCACCGGTTCCCGGGAGAGTAATTCCGGATTCCGATTCTTTCACATTTTCGACTGTAATAATACCGTTATACTGTGCACCGTTTATTTTGTAATTAGAAGTATAGCCATCTACCGCAATCTCCTGTACATAGTAATAATAAGTGTTTCCTTCCGTGTCACCGGCTGCCAATCCGGTAACATCCAGCTTCCAGTCGTTTGATTTATAAATTGTATATACCACTTCATTACCCTCAGCATCTGTTATCACTTCCGCATCAGCCGGAAGCTCTGTGCTTAAGGTTTTGGAACGATATAATTTAAAGGATATGGATGCAGGCAGTTTACTGTCATCCGTTATTGCAGTTCCATCATCATAAATCCATTCCTTGGTGACGGTAATACCCTTGGAGTTTGTTACGGTTATGGTTCCGGATTCATTCAATCCGTTACCGTTATACCAAGGTGAATAGCCGGAAGGCAATCCATCCTTTAATTCTACTACATAATAATATAAAAGTCGTCCGCTGTCATCTGTACTAGGAAGATTCTCCCACTGACAAGTCCAGCCCTTTGCTTCGTTAAGTTCTACAGCATCAAAAACCTTAACGGCATCGGCAGGTATGTCTGTTCCGCTGCTGGTTTTTGTAATGGAACTCCAAAGTTCGAATGCGACGCTTTCCTGTGTGTGGTCAGATGAATCAGCCCATTGTTTTTCTGCGGTTACCGTTATACTCTTACGGTTTTTAACAACAAGGGTACTGTCTGTGGTGTATGTATACACATCAGAAGTACTGATGAATCCGCCATCAGGTCCGGCAGAAGGTATTGTAACATCAGACACCTGACACTTATATACAAAATATTTATTATCTGAATATGTGGTATCATAACCGTCCGGCCATCTCACCTCAATAATCTGATATAAGTATCCGGAATCGAGAGAGATAATAAACTGGGCAAGACCTGTCTTTGTCACAATTACTTCGGTAACATCCGAACCCCAGGAAGTAACCGTTCTGTTTGATACGCCCTGTGCATATTCCCACGAACCGGTGGAGGAATTATATCTTGCAAGAGCAAATCCGGCTTCAAGAAGGGTTGCACTGTTTGAAGCATCTACTTTCTTTATGGTAAGTTCAGAAGTAACCGTGGCGGATGAATCATCATGTGCCTCATAATCCACCGTACTGCTGTCTGAATGACTTCCCCACTTACTGGATGTAGAAACCGTATTTACAGTGCCCGGCACAGTTGCAACAGTATCAGAAAGACACTGGTATTTGTATACAGCACGGATATGTTTGCCATCCGGTACATTCATCTGCAGTCTTGCGTCACAGGTTTCCTCAGTCAACGTAGACACTGCTGAAGTAACAACCGGAAGATTACTGCCTTCTGAATCATAAGAGCCGTACTCAATATGAATATTACAGATACCGTCATAGGTTGAAGGTAATGATACTTCAAAAGTCCACTCATAGGTATTATCATCAACTTTAACAGGACTGGTTTCACTTACAAAACGAACCCATTCCCAACCGGTATCCGGCTTTGTATAAATGGATATATTGCTAAGCTGCTTAAGCTGCTCTCCGGAAAGCGTAACAGTAACTACTGAACCATCCTTGACATCCTTAATCAGATATGCATCTATAAATGCAGGCCATGTCAGATCCTCCGATGTTGTCTGTTCAAAGGAATGTTCCGTTGTTGTAATTACCTTCGGTGCATCCTCAAAAATGTAATGAGGCTGAGGATCTAACAGCGTCTCGTTTCCTTCACTGTCTACCTCATAGAAATTAATATCCACAAGAGAAACATTTAAGAGATTGGATGGATCCGAATTAACAACGTTGCCATCTATATCCGTGTAGGTTGTTCCGAAATTAAACTCATCCAAAATGGTAATTATATCGCTTCCCGGAAGCAAATCCATTGCATCCGGATTGAAATCAACGGTATAAGTAATGTATCCGCCTGTTTTCTGCTCATAGGTTTTGGTCAGTAATCCTTCCTTGTCGGAAACCTCTCCCGAACTATTATCAGAAACATGAACTGTAGAAGAAGAACTGTTATCTCCTTCTGTAACAGTATTAGTAACGTCATATGCAGAATTACCATCCTCTTTTGCCTGAGCAAGCATTGCTTTAAGTTCCGTTTTTGGAATGTAGGTCAGATAATAAATCCAGTATTCGGCTGTTGAGTATGTATAGTCAACACGGAAAGTAACAATTTGATTACCGCCGTTTTCAGAAAGGATATAGGAAACATCCTGCCAGCCGGCATTGGAATCATATACACCTATATTACCATTTATATATTCATTTTTTGCCTCTCGCCAGTAAAATCCCTCTTCCCTGGTTGCACCGGTATAAAGTTTAAATCCTGCCGGAAGAGTATCTGTAAGATATACCGGACCGGATGCTGAGTACTTACCGTTTTCATTAATGGCAATGCGCCACTTGAAAATATAACAGTCAATGCCGTCAATGTTTGCCGTTGACAGTTCTTCCGGTTTCATGGTGCTGCTTTCATAAAGAGATGTTTTTACAATTGCATTATTAGGATTAATTACCGTGTAGCTTCCATCAGCAGAAGACTGCTTGCCAAAAGCTTCAACAGTATTTTTATAAGTAACTGTATCTCCGGAACTTAAAACCGTATAATCAAGAGCCACTTTACTGGTGTACTCAATCTTTAAATCTGTCATTTTTGCCAGATCATACACTGTATCATCCAGTTCAAAATTAAATCCGGTTTCTGTAGGGGTCAGTGTATAACCCGTTTCAATATCTCTCCAGTTACCATCAATTCTGACCGTTACTTTAGTCAGGGAATCATATATATGCGTCGTTTCACAGTCTCCCGATGATGCAGTCATGGAGTCTATAACATAAAGAGAAGTAAAGGTTCCTTCATCTCCTGATATTTGAACTGTCCAAGGAAGAATCAGGCTCTGTCCGTCTTCGGAAAGAGAAGCATTACCCTTGTACTTGTTCACTGATGTAACAGGTTCATATAAAAAGCTGTCTTCTGCTTTCTTGTCTCCAACATCGGCAGTGTTCTTTACGAATATTCCGTCATAAAGATCAACACCCTCAGGAATGTGAACCAGACTGTCATATGTAACTGTCAGTTCTACAATCTCAGCGATTGTGTCAGCATTGCTTTCTGTCTTGTCCAGACTTAATGTGAAGGTGCCGTTTCCGTTATCCGTCAAAGTATAATCCGTAAAGTCAACTGCCGTTCCGCCGGCTTCGGTTTTATATGTAACCTTCGTAATCTGACCGAACTCATGTGTCAGATTTGTGGTTATATCATCCTTTGTCTGGGATGCAATCATTGTATCATTGATAACAACAGTGTCAAATGAACCTTTCTCACCTTTTATTGTTATTGTCCAAGGCACAGTGAGAGTCGACCAGTCTGATGAAAGAAACGGAGTCTGGTGTGCCTTTGTCACTTCTGTCTGCGTGTTATAAGTCACAGTGGCAGAAGCGCTGTCATAAATATTGTCACCCAGAATTTCTACAGTATTGGTTGTTGTGATATTGCCGGCTTCGTCAGTAGTGGAAAATTCCTCACCCATATCGGCATCGGTCTGATAACTTATTGTAACATAATTGTTACCCGACCATGGATGGATGCTGCTTTCATCATAGGAATTCTTATCAAGCTGTATTCCGGTAACATTACCTTCACTGTCGGTAATAACGATGTAGCCAATATTAATAGTGTCATTTCCTGCAGGAGCAGTAATGGTTAACGCAGCTGCTCTTTCAGCCTCAGTAAGTGAATTCAGCCATGCAATCATTACATCATCACAAACCACGAAGTCAGACAGCATATAGGAATCTGTCTTATCGTAATCTTCAACCTTGACATTCCACTGGATTTTTCCGGTACGGTCTATTTCCGAACCCCCCTTGGTAACATCAAATATATATCTTGAAACACTGGTCTGAGTGTTCACATATGAGGTTTCATCATAATCCTTCAATGAAACCGAATTCTGATAATCACTATCCTGCGCAGTACTCTTGTCCACTGTAGTAGAGTATATTACTTTAATAGTTTTTGATGTAACATCAGCCCCCAGAATAATTTCCGACGCCTCATAACCATTAGTTACTTTATTATATGTAAAAGCAACCGGGTTCCCATCACCATCTACTACCGTAAAGTTATCAGGTTCCAGCGAATTAAACTTGAAATCTTCCAGTTTAAAATTACTGAGATCCACGCCATCCGGATTATCGATGGTAACTGTCCACGTGATAACATCACTGTCTTTTCCATATTCAACGGAGCCTGTTTTTGCAACCGTAACCAATGCAGGAACATTAATTCCTGAAGTATCTTTAGAAATCTCGTCACTTTCGTCAGGCTTTAACAATGTAGCCGTGTTTCCAACCCATCCACCGTTAAGAATCATATCTGCGCTGGTCTGATCTACCTCTGTGGTGTATGTAACCGTCAGTTTTTTGTCAGTAGTACTTCCAAGCACAAGCTGATTATTTTCATTTATCGTTACAGAAACCGTGTTACTATTTGAATCTACGATTTTAATATCGGAAGCTTCACCAAAACGGGTATCACTGAGAATTATGTTTTCCAGTTCGGATCCATCCGGATTATCAATTGTAACAGTCCAGCTTAAAGTTTTATTATCTTCACTTAAAACCGGCGTCGCCTTATCAACTGAAATTTTTGAATAGGTAAAACCAGGAACTGTGACTATTACTTCTGAACCGTCTTTTCCGCCGAAATCAAGTGTAATGTCGTCCGAGGTATTGCCCTCTTTAGCTTTCAGCTCCGCTGTAAAGGCAATTGTTCCGTCCAGATTTTCACCATCGGAAAGACTGTTTGCTTTTGCCACAAAATCATCATCAAACCAAATATATACAGTACCGTCTTCTTCAATTCTGTAGGCACCCACAACTTCACCCTGGCTCTTTACCTGTCCATACAATCCGCTTGCCGGAAGACCGCCTTCAGGAATCAGGAAAGAAGCTCCCGAGTCATCATTACGATCGGTATTCAGATTGTAGTAAATACAGTTGGAGCCCTTATTCAACATGTCATTTGTAATGTCGTAGGTAAGGTTAAAGTCTACAGACATGGTACTCTCTTCAACTTCGGTTCCCTCTGTCTGGGTAATTGCAATTGTGGAAATCTTTGGTTTGAAAAGAAACGCTCCATCCGTGCTGCCTACATAATCCAGTGTACTTTCATGCACGCTCTCCTGACTTATGGCCGGCATAATGAGAGCAGTACAGACAAGCACGACAACAAGCAGTGACAACACTGTAGCCACTGCCATTCCTATCCTATGCTGCTCTCTCGTTCTGAGCAACTCGTTCATTTTAGTAATAAAACTCTGCATATTGCTCTCCCAACAATTGTTTCATTAGTATGCATTAATTATATAAACTATTATAAAAAACCAAATCTGTCGAATGGCCAGATTCGCAGAGAAACTTTTCCGATAACGGATTCTTCTGCAATGCAGCCTACCTGGCTTGAACGGCTGTCAACAGATGTTGCCCTGTGATCACCCAGCACAAAAATTCTCTCTTCGGGAACCTGATAAGGAAACTCGATATCACATTCTCCAAAAGCCTTTTCTGCGATATACGGTTCATCCAATTCTGTCCCGTTTACATACACTGTTCCATCTTCATCAATGTTTACAACATCTCCCGAAACAGCTATAACACGTTTTAAAAGAATTTTATTGTTGTGATAAAATGCAATTATATCGCCCTGCTTAAAATTTCCTGTTTTGCGGCAGATAACAAGCTCGTCATTCTGCATGGTCGGTGTCATGCTGGAGCCGGTTACTCTTAAAACCGGAAGCATCAGAGTTGCCACCAGAACAGCCACGGCTGCCACAACAATCAAAGAAGAAACCGTGCTCCTTAACAGACGAAAATAATTTTTTCTGCGTTTTCTTCTTTTTACTTCTTTTTCTAACTGCTCGCATGTAGGCAGGTTCTCTGAAGATAAATTCATTTTACTGACTTCTCCAACTTAATTGTCTGTTGTTTATGTCTGCTGATAAATTATTTAATCTATCTGTTATTTTTATCATCTGCCATCAGCCAGGCACAAAACATATCCAACTTTTCGGAATTACTCTTTGCAAGGCTGAGTATTTCATCATTAAGACTTGAAGTATCCATTTTTTCAATTTTTTCGGTCAGCTGACGATTTTCCTCTTTTAGGGAATCAATTTCCTTCCGCATGTACAGAAGTATTTCAAGAAGCTCACTTTTTTTCAGCTTTTTTAATTCCTTATCATCCATTTCATCATAAATCCGACCCCAAAAGGGTACACTTCTCCCTTATAGTGTCTATAGTATACACCAGTAGAATGATATTTTCAACATGATTTTTTTGTAATTTAAATACTTTTTGAATAAAATTTGAATAAAATAAAAATTTTTCTATTGTTAATGACACATTGTTCTGCTATACTGTATTTAATAGTATTAAAAACTACTACTGGCGATTTAAAAAACTAATTAATAAGGAGAATATAACATGTCGGATTATTGTATTACCTGTTGTTCCACTGCTGATCTCACACAAGAGATGTTTGAAAAAAGAGATATTAAATATGTCTGCTTTCATTATGAACTCGACGGAAAAGACCACCTTGATGATCTCTGGCAGTCCATGACTCCTGATGATCTTTATAAACAAATGATAGATGGTGCCATGACCAAGACCTCCCAGGTCAGTGTGGGAGAATACAAGGACTTTTTCGAGCCTATATTAAAGGAAGGAAAAGACATTCTTCATCTCACACTTTCTTCCGGTATTTCAGGTTCTTATAATTCTGCAGTACTGGCAGCCAATGACCTTTCAGAGGAATTTCCGGACAGAAAAATCTATGTAGTTGATTCTCTTGCAGCATCCAGTGGCTATGGTCTTCTTATGGATACCCTGGCTGAAATGCGTGACAGCGGTAAAACAATTGACGAATTACATCAATGGATTATTGAAAACAAGTTAAAACTTCATCACTGGTTCTTTTCAACTGATCTTACTTTCTATGTACGCGGAGGAAGAGTTTCAAAAGTTGCAGGATTTGTAGGAAACCTCTTAAATATCTGTCCTCTTTTAAATGTTGACTTAAACGGGAAGCTGATTCCGCGTGAAAAAGTTCCTTCAAAAAGAAAGGTCATAAAAAGAATTGTTGAAAAAATGGTTGAAAATGCCGAAGACGGTCTTGATTATTCAGGGAAATGTTACATCTGCCACTCCTGCTGCTATGATGATGCAAAAGCAGTTGCTGATTTAGTAGAAAGCAAGTTCCCTAAGCTTAACGGGAAGGTTGAAATTCTTCCTATTGGTGCAACCATCGGAAGTCATACCGGTCCGGGAACAGTTGCTCTGTTCTTCTGGGGTAAAGAACGTGTAAATTAATTTATTAACAAGATAAATCCTATCAATAAGAACCCTGTAAAAAACTAATATCAAAATAAGAACCCCGGTCATTAACCATGACCGGGGTTCTTGTCTAACCAGCAAACGCTTAGCTTTTTAAACTTTTTAAATTTTCGTATTAGTCACGTCCCAGGGAATCCTTTTTTGCAACTACTGTTGTTTTATCATAACAGGAGAAAATTTCCTCCACTCTTTCCTTAGAAGGCTTCGGAGTAAGGAGGCTGACAACAGGAACAATAACAAGTCCTACAACCATTGCAATAACACCGCAGTTAATCGGGGAACGCATGATTTCAGGCAGGCATGTAGGAACCAGCATATCAACAATCATAAGCACCGTACCAAAAATAAAGGATACGAAACATGCAATCTTTGTCGTACCTTTCCAGTACAGTGAGTAAAGGAATGGTGCAAGGAATGCACCTGCCAGAGCACCCCAGGAAATACCCATGAGCTGTGCAATAAAAGTAACAGAGCTCTTATACTGAACAAGGGCAATTACAGCTGAGATTGCAATGAAAATCACTATCTGGATTCTAATGGAAATCAACTGTTTTTTCTCACTCATATTCTTCATAAAGGTTTCCTTGAGGAAATCAATGGTCAAAGTAGAACTTGACGCAATAACCAGAGAAGAAAGAGTTGACATTGATGCAGAAAGCACCAGAATTACAACCAGAGCAATCAGAGCCGGACTCAGATGGCTGAGCATTGTAGGAATGATTGAGTCATAGCCGTTTGCTGCAACATCAATTTCATCTGAAAACAGTCTTCCGAAGCCACCAAGGAAATAACATCCACCGGCAACAACTAAAGCAAAGATTGTAGAAATAATGGTTCCTTTCTTAATTGATTCTTCATTCTTAATAGCATAGAACTTCTGAACCATCTGTGGCAGACCCCAGGTACCAAGAGAAGTAAGCAGTACCACAAACATAAGATTTACAGGATCCGGTCCCAGAAAGGACGAAAAGATTCCCGGTGTTGTGCTTACGGTTTCATCCGTTACCCTTGCAAGTCCATCCATGGCAGCCATAAGACCACCTTTGCTTTTCAGTACCGCAACAATGACTGCCGAAATGCCTACCAGCATAATGATACCCTGAATGAAATCGTTAATGGCTGTTGCCATGTATCCGCCGGCAATTACATAAATAGCTGTAAGAATTGCCATGATTACAATACATACAGAATAATCAATATCAAAGGCCATACCAAACAAACGGGAAAGGCCATTGTAAAGAGATGCTGTGTAAGGAATCAGGAAAATAAAGATAATTGCAGAAGCAAAAACCTTTAATGCCCTACTGTTAAAACGCTCTCCAAAGAACTGAGGCATTGTAGCAGAATCAAGATGCTGGGTCATGACTCTTGTTCTTCTTCCAAGAATTACCCATGCAAGCAGGGAACCAATAATTGCATTACCGATACCGGCCCATGTAGCTGCGACACCATATTTCCATCCGAACTGTCCCGCATATCCTACGAATACTACTGCGGAAAAGTAAGAAGTTCCATAAGCAAATGCCGTAAGCCAAGGTCCAACCGAACGGCCTCCAAGCACAAAGCCGTTTACATCAGTAGCATGTTTTCTGCAGTATAAACCGATTCCGATTAATACAGCAAAATAAAGAACTAAAATTAAAATTTTTAATATCATTTTGCTTTCGTACTCCCTTCCAATAATTATCAGCCATACAGCTTACGTTTATCAATAACACGAACTGCCTTACCTTCACTTCTTGCAATTGTCTTAGGCTCAACAAGATTTACGTTTGCCTTAATTCCAAGCATGGATTTAAGGGAGGCAATAAGCTGTTTCTGCTTTGCAGCTACAGCTGCAGGACCTTCATCCATCATTTCCTGTGTCATTTCAACGTTGATATCAAATGTATCATTGTTGTTTACACGGTCAACGATAATCTGATAGTTAGGAGTCATACCTTCATTTAAAAGTACTGTTTCAATCTGTGAAGGGAAAACATTTACGCCACGAATGATAAGCATATCATCGCTTCTTCCCATTGGCTTGCACATTCTGATGTGTGTTCTTCCGCAGGAGCAAGGCTTTCTTGTAAGTACACATAAATCCTTTGTTCTGTAACGAAGAAGCGGGAATGCTTCCTTAGTGATGCTTGTGAAAACAAGTTCTCCCTTTTCACCTTCAGGGAGTACTTCACCTGTTTCAGGATTAATAATCTCTGCAATAAAGTGGTCTTCATTAATATGCATTCCGGCCTGTTCTTCACATTCGAAAGACACACCAGGTCCGCTGATTTCTGTAAGACCATAAATATCATATGCCTTGATGCCGAGCTTCGCTTCGATATCACGACGCATTTCCTCAGTCCATGCTTCCGCACCGAAGATTCCTGCTTTTAATTTAATCAGGTCTTTAAGACCTTTTTCTTCAATAGCTTCACCCAGATATGCTGCATAAGAAGGGGTACAACAAAGAATGGTGGATTCCAGATCTGTCATAAACTGAATCTGTCTTTCTGTGTTACCGGAAGACATAGGAATTGTTAAAGATCCTACTTTATGAGAACCTCCATTTAATCCCGGTCCACCTGTAAATAATCCGTAACCGTAAGCAACCTGAACTACATCTTCATCGCTTCCGCCGGCTGCAACAATGGCTCTTGCACAGCAATCCTCCCATAAATCGATATCATGCTGTGTATAAAATGCTACAACACGTCTTCCTGTAGTACCACTTGTAGACTGAATTCTTACACAATCCTTAAGAGGTTTTGCCATGAGACCGTATGGATATGCATCCCTAAGGTCATCCTTTGTAAGAAACGGAAGTTTATGTAAATCTTCAATCCCCTTGATGTCATCAGGAGTAACTCCCTTTTCTTCCATTTTCTTTCTGTAATATGGAACATTATCCCATACGTTTTTTACCTGTGCCACAAGCCTTTCACTCTGCAATGCCTTAATCTGGTCAACAGGCATTGTCTCAATCTCAGGCTGATAGTAACGCTTTGTCATTTTGTTTTCTCCATTCTGATAATTTTTTTGTTGTGCTTACGCATCAACTGTTTTATTTCAATTATGCTTCCCTTCCAAGCATAAAGGCTTTCTTGTTAAGTTCGATGAACTTAGGTGGCACACAAGCCTCCAGTGCATTCATCCAGTCTTCTAAAGATGCATCAAAATACTTTGAAAGTCGTCCCATCAGAACAAGATTAACTGCTTTTGCAGAGCCTGCTTCCAGTGCCATGTCTAAAGCATCAATAGCATCTACATCCGCACCGGATTCCTTCATTTTTTCAATAATGTCTGTAGGATATTCTGATGCTCCGGTAATAACCGGCATAGGATCAATTTCCTGAGTGGAAACAATAATTTTTCCATTTTTCTTCAAATAGGAAATCCATCTTGCTGCTTCAAGCTTTTCAAAAGAAATAATAAAATCCGCAGTGCCCTTATCTATAACCGGCGAATAAACCTTGTCACCATATCTGACATAAGTTACAACGCTTCCGCCTCTCTGGCTCATTCCGTGAACCTCAGAAACTTTAACATCATAGTTCTGGGAGAGTAGGAGCCTTCCCAACATTTTACTGGCCAGCAGTGAGCCCTGTCCGCCAACACCTACTATCATGATATTTTTAGTCATTTTTATATTCCCTTCCATATGTAACAAAATTTTTTCTGTTATCAAACTCGCAAACGATCCGCTTTTTGGTTTTTATACATTATTCCTGTTTAAGTGCGTCAAAAGCACAGAGCTGACTGCATACCCCACATCCCACGCAAAGAGTTACATCAATAACTGCTTTTTTGTTCTTCATGCTGATTGCAGGACATCCAAGCTTCATACATTTTGTACATCCTTTGCACTTATTGGTGTCACAAGATAAAGCAGGCTTTGCCTTAACATATTTCAGCAATGCACAAGGACGGCGGCTGATAATAACAGAAGGAGCTGATTTTGCCAGTTCTTCTTTCAGAACACGGTCTGTTTCCTCAAGATTATATGGGTCAACCACTTTTATATTTTCAATACCCATTGCACGGCAAAGAGATTCAAGATCAATCTTTCCGGCAGGGTCACCTTTGATATTATAACCTGTTGTTGGATTCTGCTGATGACCGGTCATGCCTGTAATAGAGTTATCAAGAATAATTACAGTTGAATTACTCTGGTTATAAGCAATGTTTGCCAGTCCTGTCATACCGGAATGAACAAAGGTGGAATCTCCAATTACAGCAACAGTCTTTGATTCAGTTTCTGCTCCGCCAACCTTATTAAAGCCATGAAGGGAACTTACGGAAGCACCCATACATGCCGTGGTTTCCATTGCATTTAAAGGAGCAACTGCCCCAAGTGTATAACAGCCGATATCACCAAGAACTGTGCACTTGTTTTTCGCAAGTGTATAGAACAGGCCTCTGTGAGGACAGCCTGCACACATTACAGGAGGACGTACAGGAACAGATGCATCAAGTTTGATACCCTCCGGTACTTTTCTTCCAAGACATTCAGAAATAAGATTCTGGGAGAATTCATCTACCATTGGAAGCATATCTTTTCCGTGAACTTCAATTCCCAGACTCTTGCAGTAATCTTCAATAAACGGATCCAGCTCTTCAATGACAATTACCTTGTCAACGCCTGCTGCAAAATCACGAATTAACTTTTCAGGCATTGGCCAGATCATTCCCAGTTTAAGAATACTGACTTCTTCACCGAAAACCTCTTTTGCATACTGGTAACAGGTTGAAGAAGTAATAATACCAATATTGGAGCTTCCCTTTTCCACACGGTTTATGGAAGCTGTTTCTGCATATGCAATAAGATCCTTTGTTCTCTGTTCAACAACAGGATGTTTCTTCTTTGCATTTGCCGGCATCATAACATATTTTGCAATATTCTTTTCATATGGTTTAACCGGAATTTCCACTCTTTCACCGGTTTCAACCACACTCTGACTGTGAGCGATTCTTGTACAGGTTTTTAAAAACACCGGTGTATCAAAACGCTCAGAAAGTTCATATGCAAGTTTAGAAAATTCAAGACACTCTGCAGAATCTGATGGCTCAAGCATAGGAATCTTTGAAGCCTTTGCATAATGACGGGAATCCTGTTCATTCTGTGAAGAATGCATTCCGGGGTCATCAGCAACACAGATAATCATTCCTGCATTAACGCCTGTGTAGGAAATAGTAAACAGTGGGTCTGCTGCCACATTAAGTCCTACATGCTTCATGCCGCAAAAGCTCCTTTTGCCTGCAAGACTTGCACCAAAAGCCACTTCCAGGGCAACCTTTTCATTAGGTGCCCATTCACAATACACCTCATCATATTTTGCTATTGCTTCGGTAATCTCCGTACTTGGAGTTCCCGGATAACTGGAAACCACTCCGCATCCTGCTTCATATAATCCACGGGCAATTGCGGCATTCCCCAACATAAGCTGTTTCATTTATGTATATCCCTCCACTTATTTTTCAAGGTCGTTTTTACAATTTAACCAATCTGCATTTCACAAAAGCACAGCATTTTGGTAGAAATTTACACACTTTTTTATTATATAAAATTTGTTTTCCTTATGCAATAGTTAATTTTTTATAATAAAAAAACTGTCTGAACTCTTCAAAATCCAGACAGTATATAATATGTTCCTTTTATGACCTTCCGTACGACAATTAATTTAAAGATATTTCTATTGATAATTTGCCCTCTCACCTCCAATATATTTCATCCTTGTTCTGGCAGTAACTACATGGGCATTACCAATGGTATTTTTTTTCGTTCTGACAGGAACTGCCACGGGACACAAATGCATTCCGATAAGTGTGTCACCAATGTCAATTCCCGCCCGGGCCTGAATTGCCTCAATGGCTGCCGGAGCATCAAATCCGTTATATGCCGCAGTAGCAAATGAGCCACCTGCTTTAAGTACCGGTCTTACATTAACCATAGGAATACGGTTTTCAATGGCATATTGTTTTTCAACGATTACTGCTCTGTTTAAATGTTCACAACACTGTGCAGCAAGGTATATGCCGGTTCCTTCAAGTTCCTTTTTTAGGGTTTCAAAAATTGTTTTTCCGATTCCCTCGCTGGAATAGGAACCAATTTTGTGACTTGCCACCTCACTGGAGGAGCATCCGACTATCAGTGCATCTCCCGGCTGAAGCTCTGCTACTGAAAGAAGCTCCGAAAGAACCTCTTTTACATCACTGCTTATTTTTTCAAGATAATTCTTTTCATAGTTTTCCGTTGAAATTCCGGCTCCCATGAAAACACCCCCTTATTTATCCTTCAATGAAAAGTACGCCTAACGTGCCCGGTCCGCAATGACTGGAAATAACGCCGCCTGCCCTTGTAACCAGAATTTCGGAGAACACGTTCAGTTCTTCCAAATAGCTGCGTACCATCTGAATTGTTTCTTCCATACATCCCGAATGGGTTATAAACACTCTGTCCTTTTTAGCACTTTTAAGATCATTTTCCATGTCCTTTACATATGCCATAATAGCATTATCAAGCTTGCCTCTGTATTTCTTGTCAGGACGCATTTTACCATTTTCTACCACAATTTTAGGATGAAGCTTCAAAACACCGCCTGCAAGTGCAGCAAGACCGCTACATCTTCCGCCTCTGTGTAAATAGGTAAGGATATCTACCACAAAGCTTGCTCTGACCTTTGGTATTATTTCATTAATTTTTGCTACTATTTCTTTCGCTGATTTTCCTTCTTTTGCCATACATGCTGCTTCAATAACAGAAAGGCCGATGCCTGTTGACAGATTTTGGGAATTAATAACAAAAACCCTGTCACTCATTCCCTCCTCTTCTGCTGCCATACGCATAACATTTCCTGTTACAGACATATCCTCTGATATACAGAAACAAACAAGCTCTGTATCAGTATTAGCATATTTACGGAATACCTTCTGCATTCCATCCATGGAAATTGCTGAGGTTTTCGGTGTTGTTTTGTTTTTATCAGACCATAAATAAATTTCATCCGGTGTAATACTTACACCATCCTCATATTCATCATCACCTAATAATATATGAAGAGGAACAATTTCAATATCATATTTTTCAATTAATGCCTGACCAAGATCGCAGGTACTGTCAGAAATTATTTTAACCATTTCACTATCCTTTCTTAGTTCTTTCTGAAGGTAAGTTTATTTCTCTCAAGCAAATTTGTCAACAATTCACCAAAGAATTTCACGGTTTTTTTATCATAACCCATACCTGTTCACAAACAATTTACAATATCACAATTTCCTTGCCCATTTTTTCTGCAGGGAACATAACGGAGTAAATTTTCTCCAATGCACTTCTGCATTGAGAGCTTTCAATGGTTTCCCCATTTATTGACATAATCCATATCTCATAAGGTACACCATATACACTGCTCCTGATTCCTGTTTCCTTTACTCCGTTGCCCCGGTAAAATCTGTTTCTTCTCTCTCGCAAACTTCTCTGTTCTTCATCGGAGGCCTTACTCACATCCTCCGTCTCCAGAAGCACGCCCCTGCAGTCTATATATTCTCTCTTAATCTGCGCTAAAAATTTTGAGCCAAAGCCTTGTCCCCTGTACTCATCCATCATTGCATAATAATCAAGGAGTACAAAATCTCTATCAGTTGAAATCACAAAAAAGGCATATCCAATCAATCCGGCAAAAACATTTTCTTCATCAACCTTGTCCGCTTCATACATACCAAGAACCTGATAGCAGCCTTCAAGTAACATTTTCTGAATATTCTTCAAAGGCTTTACTTCTTCCGGAGGAAAATGCTTTCCAAGTACTCCGTTATATATTTCTGCAATTTGTTCAAAATTCAATTTTTTTATTATGGTTTTCATATTTAAGCTTTCTTTGCCATTTTCCCGGCTCTCCTTTTTCTTATGTATTTATTAGGCGTTTGCGAAACGCCAAAAGCCGCATAAATACGGCATTTTT
>JBJEJI010000040.1:0-15150 GCA_051877895.1 Lachnospiraceae bacterium
TACAATTTCTGTGGTCCTTTGTGTAGGACTTGTCTGCGGGTATTATTATTATCTATTTTACCACTGTAAACAATATCTGATGGAATTTCAAATTTTATCAAAAAGCATTGAAGCCCAAAGGCTGTTGCAATTGCATCCGGATCGGGAAAATTATGTGTCTGGATAATAACATTCTTCCCTTTAAGAAGTTCTATCAAACCATCGTAAGCAGCCATATTTACTCCCCATTTATAAACTATTAGTGCATTCTTTCAGACTTTTTTGTAAAAATTTAAGCCAACCGTCATTTAAAATCAGCCTGAGTCAAACTTGCAAAACGCTACGCTTTTTGCTTGTTAAGTTTCAAAAGTCTGATTATATAAATAAAGGGACGTACATAAGTACATCCCTCAATAACAGGGGCAGTAGGATTCGAACCCACGACCTGCGGTTTTGGAGACCGATATTCTACCAGCTGAACTATACCCCTATTGCCTGTGTTTGCGGGAACCGCAACAACCGATGAATATAATACTATAAACCGTGGAAAATGTCAACTTATAAATGAAATAATTTTCTTATAAAGTTCCATTATTTGCTATTATCTCTTCGTAATATTTTTATAGAGTTCTCCTGCACGGCTTGCATTCTCTCCGGTTCCTTCCTTTGTTGAATATCTTACCGTCTCGTAAAGCTCGTTTAATTCTTTTTCTTCATTTCGACCGGTGCAAAGAAGCTGCTTGGGCGTTTTTGCACTGTCAACTTTTCCCGGATAGTAAAACTTTACGGTTTTATAGAAATATCTTCTGATTTTAGCTGTGGCACCGGATGGCATCTTTTCCTTAGGTTTCTTCTTGTCTTTTTCATTTTTCAAAGAGAAAACCTCTTCTTTGATTTCATCAGTACCCTCAGGCTCATACTTTGGCTTTTTTGCGTTTGCATAGAAAATCTTTCTGGCAATAATAACAATTAATACAACAAAAAGAACAATACAAATGCCAAGGACTACTGCAAACATGCCACCTGTATTTCGTTCATCTGCCATTCCCTGACCGATTTCCTCTTCATCAATTTCTAAAGGACTAAAGTCCTCCGTGGTCTGGGTTGCCTGTTTTGTTGAAAAAGTAAATAAGGATTTACCTATACCGCTTGCAGGAACAAACAAAATCAAAAATGCCGCAAGAAGGAAAAATAAAAGCCAAATGGCAAAAATAGCATGCTGTCTTCCGGAATGCTTTATCATAACATCTGCTTTACCCGGAGATGCATTAGAAACATTTATTGCAAATGAAGACAAATAATAATTAATAAGTGCCCCTGTAAGGACTAAAATGAGCAAAACTCCCTGAATGTCACTATTACTTCCGTTGTTTTCAATCAGAGTAATAAAAAAACCAAGTGCAACCGCAAAATAAAACATAGGATGCATTATATATGACATTAGCTGTTTAGTAAACTGCTTCCATCTGATTAAAATATAAATACCGCAGCACAAAAAATAAATAGCAGTTATTACTATCTTATTTTCAATGGAAACGTCAGAAAAATTCAAATATGCAATTATTGCACTGTATATGGTAAACCATGAAAGCAAAATCTTAGAGCATCTGGCCAGTCTGATATATTTACCTGTTTCCATCAACCCTCCATTCTCCCGAAAAATTTTTAAGACTTTCAGGAAGTCTGTAGTCGATATAATAATTTGTTGGAACAAGCCAATAAGAAGGAAATCCTTTTTCAAGTCTTTCCTCAAATAAATTTACAAGTTTTTCATCCTGATTAAAGGAAATAAAAATCAGATAGTCTTCAGTACCAAAGGTCTTTTCTGACACCTCAGTCTGATCATAAGCTTTTACAACACAATCGGCATCAATGGAAGCAGTGGTTTCGTGAATTATTTCCATTTGACGATAGCCATTGCCCATCTCTCCCAAAGTTTCATTATCCGAGAGAAAGCTTTTTGCATTAGAAATGAACTGAACTGAAAATCCAGACTTTAATAATTCCTCTGCAATACTAACAAGCAGTCTCAAACTTTCCTCCAGTAAAATATCTTCAAATCTTCCCGTAGCTTGTGAAAAATTTACTGCCAGAACCACTGAACCGGTTATTGTCTGATTAAACTGATTTACAACATAATCATCTGTTCTTGCAGATGCCTTCCAGTTAATGCGATTCATTGAATCAGAAGTATCATAATCCCTCATTCCACGGAATTCAAAAGGATCCTCAACCAGATTAAGTTTTGTAACAATATCGCCCATAAGAGAATAGAATGCTGTATCTATTGAAGGATAATTATAATGCTTAGGATAAATTTTAATGGACGCAGAATTATCAATAAAATCATGCATGTCCGAAGAAAGAAGCAGATTGTTTACGGATAGATATACAGAATCAATATTGTAAATGCCTCTTTTGCCGGCATGACATGGTATTTTTCTGACAATCTGCTTTTGCCCCATTGCCGGTACGATATCGCTGTAATAAAATTTATCGGAAACACTGGCATTATCGTCTTTTACAAGACCGGAAACAACCAGATTAGGTGAAGTTGAAAATTTTACGGAAAGTGCAGGAAGCGGAATCTTTTTCCTGTTTTCGACAGTTTCAACCACATAAAAATCTTCTCTTTCTTCTGCCATTTTCTTGGAAAAATCAACTTTGACACTTAGTTTTCTGTCCCAAAGTCTGCCATATACCACTGACTGCCCTTTAACAAAGACAATGACCAGCACTATAATCAAAACAATATGCATAAAACCTCCGGTTATTGGTTGTTGATTATTTCAACCATCAATGCTGCCAGGGACTCTCTTCCCGAATTCCAGATAGAACTGTACTCATTTAAAGATAAAGGAGCATCCCCACTGCCGATTTTAATTCTCATGGCGGGAATTTCTTTTATACAGGCAGCATATCCTTCCAGAGAACCATAATAGGACTTTCCAAAGCAGGAATCATCTCTGGTATAAACAAATATTTTACTCATCAAATCGGCATAGCGATAAGATTTTGAATAAACCTCATCGGTCAAACCATAATCATAGGTTATTTCGTCACCCGAAGTTCTGAAATTAATAACAACATCAGGGTTAATTCTGTCAATTAGCCAAATAACATTTTCGGTTTCACTTGCACATCCGGCAGAAATTCCTTTATAGCCCACACTTGAAGGAGCAGATGAACCTACCACCTCATCCCAGTGATAAGGGAAATTACGGGTGATATCCACACCTTCCGCATTTGCATAATAGAACAAAACATAATTATCAAGAGACAGACTGGTTCCTCCATTACTCTGATCTCTCTCAAACCAAGAATTAATATTATCAACAACAATACTGTTGTTAACCGCTTCCGGAAAATACTGACTGATAGTAACCCCATCAGGATTTAACATAGGGATAATATGAATTGAGCAGTTTTCGAACAACTCTTTATAAGAATACCCCTGATAAAGACCCTCACCCGCGTAGTGGGCATAATACTCCACAAGTTTCATGGTAAAAAGACTGGTCATATATTCACAGGCTTCCATACCGGCTGTGACCAGAATACAATGTTCTGCTTCAGGATTGCCAAGTACAATCTCAAATACTGTTCTGTTATCTTCCGTAAGACCTATGGCATTTAACTGTACAGCATCAGGATACTGCTCTTTAATATCATTTAAATCCGCACACATATCTTCATAGGAATAAAACTGTCTCTGAGTTTCAACTATATTAAGTGCAGCAAGGGAATATGAAAATGCTGTTTCTGTGTCTATAGACATTTTAGTAACGGAATTTGAATAGACATATGCAGCTTCACCCTCATAATAAATTCTGTTCCATCCGTCTTCCTTGTAGCCTGTACGATACAATTTCAATCCGTAGTTTACAGTTGCAAGGGTCTGTGCATCAGAGGAAGGCTCAGACTTAATATTAACCTGATCATTCTTCACGTATACAAAATCATCTGATACAATAAACCCTTCTTCATCTATCACCAGTTCATTCCCGTCATCTCCGCCTTGCACAACTATGTTAGAAAAAGTATGCTCGAAAGATGCTATTTCTTCATCAGAAAGCAAATTTTTATTTTTTTTTCCGCATGAACATAAAACGCAGGCGCACAAAACCGCCGCTAAAAGAATACTAATAGTTTTTGCTGATTTTTTACCCATCTTTCTCATCATACGCACTCCATAAATATACAGCTACTGTGTTTTTTGAACCAGAAAACTCAGCTCCTTAATATTTTTTATCGCTTTAACATTTAAGTTGTACTGCTTACCTTCCGACTTCAGCAATTCATAAGAAGCAAATGGAATGATACAGTTTTTATAGCCAAGTTTCTGTGCCTCATTTAATCTTGCATCCGCCTGTGAAACAGCTCTTACTTCTCCGGTAAGACCCACCTCTCCGAATGTAATTGTCTTTTCAGGCAATGGTATATTAATATAACTCGTAAGCAAAGCCGTAATAAGAGCCAGGTCAAGGGACGGATCAATAATTTTCATGCCACCTGCCAGGTTAATATACGCATCACATCTTGAAAGTTCTACTCCCAAACGTTTTTCCATAACAGCCATTAAAAGACTTACTCTGTTATAATCGGTCCCGGCTGTTGTTCTGCGCGGCATATTTAAGTTAGACTTTGATACAAGTGCCTGAACCTCAGCAAGTATAGGTCTTGTACCCTCCATAACAGCAGTTACTACCGAACCAGGTTCATTTTCGGGCATACCACATAAGAACTGCTCACTTGGATTGGAAACCTCTTTTAAACCACTTTGGTGCATTTCGAATACACCAATTTCATTTGTAGAACCAAACCTGTTTTTTACCCCCCGTAGAATACGAAAAAGCGAAGTATTGTCACCTTCAAAGTACAAAACCGTGTCAACCATGTGTTCAAGCATTTTAGGTCCGGCTACAGTTCCTTCTTTTGTAACATGACCGATAATAAAAATCGATATATTTTCTTCTTTTGCAAGCCTTAACAGCGTCTGGGTCGTTTCCCTGACCTGTGTAATGGATCCTGCAGCAGTTCCAATACCGGATTTACACATAGTCTGAATTGAGTCAATAACCACAACCGACGGCTTCAACTCATAAACATGCTCTAAAATATTATCAAGATCCGTTTCGGAAATCAGTAAAAGATTGTCATTAAACTTTCCGATACGATTTGCACGAAGCTTAATCTGTCTGAGACTTTCTTCACCGGACACATAAAGAACCGAAGTATTACGTTCTGCCAGCTCCCTGCACATTTGAAGAAGCAGTGTGGACTTGCCAATACCCGGATCACCGCCAACCAGTACCAGAGAGCCCGGTACAATTCCGCCACCAAGAACACGATTCAACTCAGATATACCGGTATTCAGTCTTTTTTCTTCCTCAGTACTGACCTGTGATATGGTAAGGCGTAATGATTTGTCTTTTCCGGGTAACCCGGATGAATTATTTTTTCTTTCAGCAGGAGCCTCAACGATGGTATTCCACTGTTTACAGGCAGGGCACTGCCCTACCCATTTGGAAAACTCGTTACCACATTCGCTACAGAAAAATACAAGCTTATTTTTCAAAAGTAACCTCCGTCAACTACAACGAAACAGAAATTTTGTTATCTTTAAGTTTTAACTTAACTGTGTCACCCGGATGGATGTTTCCCGACAACATTTCATCTGCCAATACATCTTCAATATAATCCTGAATGGCACGTTTTATAGGTCTTGCACCATATTTAGGATTATTTCCTTTTTCAGCAATGAATGTAATTACTTCTTTAGAGAAGCTGAGTTTCATGCCATTTGTATCTTCCAGACGCCTTTTCAGGGAATTAAGCAACAGCTTAACAATATTTTCAAGCTCTTCTCCGGAAAGTTCATGGAATACAATAATATCATCAATTCTGTTTATAAATTCCGGTTTAAATATTTTCTTAACTTCCTCCATAACACCGGATTTCATCTGTTCATAATCAGCAGCCTTATCATCATCCTTTTTAAATCCCAGCTTTTTAGGACTAATAATAGACTGCGCACCGGCATTACTTGTCATAATAATAATAGTGTCTTTAAAGCTGACACGTCTGCCATGACTGTCTGTTATATGACCTTCATCAAGCACCTGAAGTAAAATGTTAAACACATCAGGATGTGCCTTTTCAATTTCATCGAAAAGAACGATGGAATATGGTTTCTGCCTTACCTGTTCAGAAAGCTGACCACCATCTTCATGTCCAACATATCCCGGAGGAGAACCAACCATTTTGGCTACACTGTGCTTTTCCATATATTCTGACATATCAACTCGGATAATTGCACTTTCTCTGCCAAAAACAGCTTCTGCCAATGCTTTTGACAGCTCTGTTTTACCTACACCGGTTGGTCCAAGAAAAAGGAACGAACCAATCGGTCTGTTTGGATCCTTAAGGCCTGTTCTTCCGCGTCTGATTGCCTTTGCAACGGAAGAAATAGCTTCATTCTGCCCAATAACTCTTTTATGAAGATTTTTTTCCAGATTTAAGAGTTTTTCATTTTCATTTTCGCTAAGCTTTGAAACTGGAATACCTGTCCAGCTACAGATAATATCTGCCACATCTTCAGCGGTAACTTTAATTTTTCTTTTTGATTTAACGTTACCCTTTAATTTACTGATTTTTTTTCTGCACTCAGCTTCTTCATCCTTAATCATTTCCATCTGCTCATAATTCTTTTTGACAAGAGCATCTTCTTTCATTAAGGTAAGTTCTTCAAGTCTGTTTTCCAAAGCCAGAACCTGTGGATTAATCTTATAGCCTTTTAATTTAGCTTTACTACAGGCTTCATCAAGACAGTCTATTGCCTTGTCAGGAAGAAATCTGTCATTTACATAGCGTTTAGATAATTTTACGGCTGCGTTAACTGCATCTTCTGAAACAGTCAGACCATGGAACTGCTCGTAACGTTTGCTGATACCGGACAATATTTCAATAGCTTCACTTTCATCAGGTTCATCAACATTTACGGGCTGGAATCTGCGTTCCAATGCAGCATCCTTTTCAATATATTTTCTGTATTCTTCCCTGGTAGTGGCACCGATAATTCGGATTTCTCCTCTTGAAAGGGCAGGCTTTAATATATTAGCCGCATCCATGGTTCCTTCCGCACTTCCCGCGCCGATAATTGTATGAAGTTCGTCTACAAACAATATAATGTTTTTATCAGCTTTGATTTCATCCATCAGGCGCTTTATACGTTCTTCAAACTCACCACGGTATTTTGAACCTGCTATCATTCCCGAAAGATCTAGTGAATGGATTCTTATGTTTTTGATATAATCAGGAACCGCACCCTCGGCAACCAGTCCCGCAAGGCCTTCTACAATGGCTGTCTTACCTACACCCGGCTCTCCGACAAGACACGGATTGTTTTTCATTCTTCTGCAAAGAACCTGAATCACTCTTGTAATTTCTTCATTCCTGCCAATAACAGGGTCCAGTCTGCCTTCTTCTGCAAGAGCAGTTAAATCCCTTGTATACTGATCAAGGTAAGAAGTAACTTTTCCACCTGTCTTTTTAAAAAGCGATACCTTTTTTTTTGCTTCATTATCACTGTATCCGTACTCACTAAGTACATCATAGTACATTTGCTGTATATTAATTGCCAGAGTATTTAATACTCTGACTGCAATACAATCCCTTACAAAAAGAATTCCAATAAGAAGATGACCTGTTCCAACCTTTTCCAAATTATGCTCTGCTGCTTTCTGTCTGGCAATGTTCAAAACATCACGGGCACGTTCGGTAAAGCCAAAGAATTCATCATTGTCAGAATTCACAGGATTTTTTCCTGAAATATCTTTCATCACTTCAACATATTCATTCTCAGAAGTGAATTTATTAAGTACACGACCACCAACACCCTTTGCTTTAAAGAGTGCCATAAGAATGTGCTCAGTACCTACATATCTGTGATTATATGAAATGGCAATATCTGCCGCCATATTAATTGCTTTTTTAGCGTTAGTTGTAAAATAATCCATAATTACTAACCGGCTGATTTTTACCTATCAACCGATATTCCTTTCTGTTACTCACTTAATACAAAACACATGTTACATTACATAGTAAATATAACATATGAAACCGCCTTGTGCAAGTTCGCTGTTTAATCGGAAGGAGATTTCGGTCTATTCCCTTTATTTTAGCAAATGATAAGTATACTAATGTATACTAAAAGAAAATCCCCTGCAAATAAATCAGGCTTGCAGGGGGAAGACTTATTCAAATATCTGTGTAATGAGAACATAATCATCTGAAACATACGCACAAATTCCTATTTTTGTAAAATTAGGATTGACCATATTTTCATAATGACCTTGGGAGCCGGCAAACTGTTCATACAATGCCTCTCCAAGTTTTGCTTTGTCATTATCGTAAAAATATCCCCATTTTCCACCAATTTCGGCTATATTTTCAGCCAGTCGGGTATAACCGTCCTGATAAAAATACACCACATCAAATGCACAGGCATAGTCGATTTCCTTTGGATATGTTGGATGATAATGATCAAAATAATCCAGAAAAATCATTTCGGCTGTTCTGTATGCCGCAATATTGCTGGCAGTATCATCAAGAACAAGGGCAGGAAGTCCCACTGACGCCCTCAGTTCATTCACACAAGCCAGATGTGCACTTACAACATCAGAATTTGCAGCCAGCATCTGTTGTCCCGAAGCATGAAGGTTATTACTAAAACCATGTATACCATGAAAATTATTAACCGGTGTAAAACCTGTTCCCATGGTTATTGACGGCAACGGAGTATTCTCCGGCTCCGGAACCTTGGTAACAACCGGCTTTGGTGTAGGGGTTGCTGTAGATGTGGGAGTTGGTGTGTTATCGATTGTAGGAGTATCTGTAAGATACTCATAAAACACATAGGCTTCTCCGTCTTCGTATTCAATTCTTGCCCATCCGCCATTTGTAATGCCTGTAACCTTTACAGGCACATTTATTTCCAGAATTCCCAGTGCCTGAGAAGAACTGGTATCCTTTTCTCTTATGTATAAACGAGTAACTGCGTACATTGTTCTTGAGACTTCCAGAATATCGTCTGAAGGAGCTTCTGTTACCACAGGGGTAATAGTCGGTGCTTCTTCAGTGGAAGTAACCGTCGGCTCCGGAGTGATGGTTAAAGTAAGCTCCGGTGTCATTGTAGGAACGTCGGTCACGACTGCCGTTATGGTAGTCTGAACATTTTCAGAAGAAACGGCAGTTGTAGGTGTAGGTGTAACCTGCTCCCACTTACTATCCTTTTGACCACAGCCGACAAGAAGAAACATACACATACCAATTAAAACAGCTTTGGTATTTTTATACATTTTCCCTCCGATTAATAAAATCAAGCTTCGTCAATAGCTTTTCCAATATCATGTCTGTAATATTTGTTATCAAAATCAACCCAGTCAACGGCACGGTAAGCATTAGCCCTTGCTTCCTTCAGAGTGCTGCCCTTAGCTGTTACGCCCAAAACTCTTCCGCCATTAGTTACAATATTGCCCTCAGTATCAAATTTGGAACCGGCATGGAATACATAATAGCCGTCTTTATCCTTGAAATTTTCAAGGCCGTTAATCATAAAGCCTTTTTCATAGGATACAGGATAGCCGTCTGATGCAAGAATGACACAAACACAGGCATTGTCTTCAAACTGAAGATCAATTTTATCAAGCCTGCCATCAATACAGGCATTTACAACATCAATAATGTCATTTTTCATTCTTGGAAGAACAACCTGTGCCTCAGGATCACCAAATCTTGCATTATATTCCAGAACCTTAGGTCCTTTTTCTGTAAGCATAAGACCAACAAAGAGTACGCCAACAAAATCTCTGCCCTCTGCTTTCATGGCATCCATGGTTGGCTTATAAATCTTTTCTTCACAGAAAGCTTTAATTTCATCTGTATAGAATGGACTTGGAGAGAAATTACCCATACCGCCTGTATTAAGTCCCTGATCTCCGTCCTTTGCACGCTTATGATCCTGTGCACTGGTCATTGCCTTAATGTTTGTTCCATCGCAGAAAAGAAGTACACTTACTTCACGTCCGGTCATAAACTCTTCAACAACCATTCTGTTACCGGCAGAACCAAACTGCTTATCCATCATAATGGTTTTTACGCCTTCTTTAGCTTCCTCAAGAGTATTGCAAATTAAAACACCCTTTCCAAGAGCAAGACCATCTGCCTTTAATACGATAGGCATGTCAGCAGTTTCAAGATATCTGATGGCCTTTTCAGGATCATCAAATGTTTCATAAGCAGCAGAAGGAATGTTATATTTCTTCATCAAATTCTTTGAAAAAGCTTTACTTCCTTCGATAATAGCTGCATTCTTTCTTGGTCCGAAAACTCTTAAGCCTTCTGCCTCAAATACATCAACAATACCGCCTACAAGTGGATCATCCATACCGATGATAGTTAAATCAATCTGTTTGTCTTTAGCAAAAGCCACCAGTTTGTCAAATTCCATTGCCTTAATATCAACACACTCTGCAAGCTCCGCAATACCTGCATTGCCCGGTGCACAGTAGATTTTATCTACCTGAGAACTCTGTGAAACTTTATATGCAATGGCATGTTCTCTGCCACCGCTACCAACGATTAATACTTTCATAATTATACCTCGCTTTGAGTCTGACTGTTATTCTTCAACAAAACAGATTCCATCTATGCATTTTACCTTGTCATGGGCAATGGCATCAATAACAGCAGGAAGAATATTCCATTCTGCCTCCTCCATGACACGGAGCTGTAAATCCTCCGGAGTGTCACCGGGTTTAACATAAACTGCCTTCTGCATAATGATAGGTCCTGTATCAGTTCCTTCATCAACAAAATGAACTGTTGCACCTGTTACCTTTACACCACGCTCAAGCGCCTTTTCATGTACCTTAAGACCATAGAAACCGTCTCCACAAAAAGAAGGAATCAGGGAAGGATGAATGTTAACAATTTTATTTGGATAAAGGCGAATAAGCTTTGCCGGTAAAATTGTAAGAAATCCTGCAAGTACGATTAAATCAGGATTAAAGCTTTCAATTGCTTCAATGAGAGCTTCATCTCTCGCTTCTGTACTGTTATAATCTTTTCTGCAAACAATTTTGGAAGGAATTTCGTTTTCCTCACAACGCTTAAGGGCATATACTCCCGGCTTACTTGCAATAACACCTGCGATTTCCGCATCTGTAATCTTACCTGATTTAATTGCATCAATAATCGCCTGAAGATTGGTTCCCCCACCGCTTACAAGTACAACTACTTTTAGCATATGGTAATTCCTTTCTCACCATCTGTAATTTCACCGATAACATAAGCCTCTTCACCGGCTGCTTTAATTGCTGCAAGAGTGCTGTCAATATCTGCTGCATCAACACAAAGCATCATACCAATACCCATGTTAAAGGTGTTATACATCATAGTTTCTTCAATGTCACCCTTCTTCCGGAGAAGTGTAAATACAGGAGGAAGCGGATAGCTTTCCTTCCTAATTACAGCATGCTTTCCTTCCGGGAGCATTCTTGGAATATTTTCATAGAATCCACCACCTGTAATGTGGCTGCAACCAAGGATGCGTACTCCTGCTGCTTTTACAGATTTCAATGCCTTAACATAAATCTTGGTTGGAGCAATTAAAGCCTCCCCAAGAGTTTTGCCAAGCTCATCATAGTATGTATTTAAGCCTTCTTTTGTAAGTTCATTCTCAAATACTTTTCTTACAAGTGAAAAACCATTGCTGTGGATACCGGAAGATGTAATACCGATTACAACATTTCCGGCCTTAATATCATCCCCCGTAATAATGTCCTTTTTGTCAACAACTCCAACTGCGAAACCTGCAAGGTCATATTCATCTTCAGGCATTAACCCCGGATGCTCTGCAGTTTCACCACCGATAAGTGCACATTCAGACTGCTTGCAGCCTTCAGCAACACCACTTACGATAGTTGCAATCTTCTCAGGAATATTCTTTCCGCATGCAATATAGTCAAGGAAAAATAAAGGCTCGCCACCTGCACATACAACGTCATTTACACACATTGCAACAGCGTCGATACCGATTGTGTCATGCTTGTCCATTACAAAAGCAAGCTTAACCTTTGTTCCGCAACCGTCAGTACCTGAAAGTAATACAGGCTCTTCCATTTCTTTAATCTTTGCCAATGAAAAAGCACCGGAAAATCCACCAAGACCGCCTAAAACTTCAGGTCTCATTGTACCCTTAACATGCTCCTTCATTAATTCAACAGATTTGTATCCTGCTTCGATGTCTACCCCGGCTTTTTTATAATCCATAATCATCCTCCGTTTTCGGTATTTTTTAAATTTTATTTATCTTCCATGTAAGCTTTGTAACCTACTGCTTCTATTTTCTCTTTTTTAACCATAACGCCGCTCTTAAGTTCATCCTTATAACTTTTAATCTTTTCAAGAAGCTCAGCATCACCTGCAGCAATGATTTTTGCCGCAAGAATACCTGCGTTGGCAGCTCCGTCAATAGCGACAGTTGCCACTGGAATTCCGGATGGCATCTGAACAATTGAATAAAGTGAATCAACGCCACTTAATGTTTTTGTATGGATTGGAACACCGATTACAGGCAATGGGAAAATAGCTGCTGTCATGCCCGGCAGATGAGCGGCACCACCGGCACCTGCAATAATAACCTTGTAGCCTTTTTCCTCGGCTGTAGCCGCATAATCATAAAACACATCAGGCATACGATGTGCCGAAATAATAGTCATATCATAAGAAATGCCGAACTTATCAAGCATTTCTGCTGCTTTCTTCATAACCGGCAGATCCGAATCACTGCCCATAACAATACCAACCTGTGCCATTGTAACCTCCGTACCGTTAAAATAAAAAATACAAATGCCTTTCACTTCCTCCCGGAAGTTCCAAAAGACTTCAATCTGCTTTATTATACAACATACTTTGCAATTTAGTAAAGTATGTTCATGACAATACTTTCCCCGTCAAATAAAATTTTTTCAGTAAATTTTACTTAAAAACATATCACTTAAACAAAAAATATAAAAAATCATTTATTTCAAATTAATTCAGTGCTTCATTCAACACTTCAGTGCCCGGAACCACAAATTTTCCCTCTTCAATTACTGAAAGAACATTTCCGTCGCTTAAATAAACCCTGATATAATCCAGTTCGTCATAAGGAATGGTAATATCGGTGTGGCAGTTAAAATATGCCTTACTTCTGTCAGTTTTGCGAAGGATGCTGGCCTCATTATCCCTGGCTACTATTGCCTTTCCATCAGGATTATAGGTCATGAAATCCTCCATATCTGAATAGCAGGTATCACCCACTGCAAAATGTGGACCTGTTTTTTCAGCAATAAGAATAGGCATTTTATGCCAGATATGAAAATCATTTGCCATTTTATAGGCTGTTGTGTTGGTTCCAATGGCAAATTCACCAATTGGCAGAGTTTCATGTCTGAAAAGAATATTTTCTTCAATATACTTTCTGTTTTCCTCTTCCGAATTAAAATTCTCACAGGAATAATCAGAAATGAAGCCGTCTTTGAAAATAATTGTAAGATTCTTAAATTCAAGACCCTCAAGGAATGCTCTGCTGACATTAAGAACGCCCTCTGTTCCTTTAAGAACAGGGGAAGTAAAAACTTCACCAACAGGAATATTTACATCTGCAGTGCAGTTTTCAAAGTTGGTTTCCTTCTCTGGATTTTCAAGAGCATGAAGACATATTTTTAAATCTGTTCTGTTGTCTCCACTTCCCTTTACGCAAACATACTGACCTTTATCCAGTGTATCAATTATATTCTGCTGTATCTGACAGTATTGTTTATTGTCCAGCATGTTAACCATATTTGTAGCATGGAAAATTTCACTGTACTGCTCTCCGATTTCAGGCAGCGGATATGCAATAATGGTAAAGGAAGTCTTTTCCATGTCCACATATTTACGAAGAAGCAATGCACAATCTCTCTTGTATGAGGTTAACAGCTCATTCATTTTATTATCCGGTGAAATTGCAGTATCTTTGTTTACCGGAACAAAATCTGACTCTCCATAGGTTTCCATGCAGGCTGGTCCTGCCATTTTGCTCATGGTGTCACTTATATCACGATAAACCTTATCAAGACACTCCTTGGCAGTTTCCACATAACGTTTGCTGTACCAGAGCACGAAATCGTTTCTGTGATCATAAACGTATTGTCTGTTTGGCAAAGATCCGGAAACTCCGATTCGTCTGGAATCATCCATATACATTACAATATTTTTGCCCATGTCACGGAAACGCTTCACGCTAGCCTTTATAATCAGTTCAAAGCCTACAGGATAACGGATTTCCACATTCATTCTTTCAGAAAAATCAATGCCCGCAGCCTCAAAGCCTCTTACATAGCCGCCCACATAAACATCAGCAATTTTATTAATCTCATCCTGCTCAAGACCTGTAAGAAATTCTACAGTCTTCAGTTCATTATCTCCTACATAAACACCATAATAGTAAAGATATTCAGGACTATACAAATCACACTCATCAAGTATACAGATTATATCATTATACTCAGGTGTTTTCATTCTGCGTTGTCTTAAATCAGTAAACATCATACAATAATCATGATGATGATAATATAATGCTTTTTTAACTGCTGAAACGCCATCCTTACCTTCAAGGGATATAATTCCGTAAATCTCCAGTATTAGTTCAAGTTCAACGGTTATTCTTGCAAGATTTCCTGAATAAGCCTCATAAATCATGTCCTGAAGTTGGGAAGCAATGGCACCAAGGACTTTTCCAAGTCTTTTACCAAGCTTCTTGCAGATAAAATCAGGATTTAGGAAGCTTACAGAATAGTTTTCATATAATATATTAGCATAAAGCTCATGATTCAGGGCTTTAAGCTGTTCTAAACTTAAAGAATACAATTCACCGCTAAGAACCAACTGCAGGGATTTATCAAGTAGAGCTGTAAAATCGCTGATATAGTTAAAATAATCCTGTAACTCAACCGAAAGCAGAGATTCCTCTTTTATAGCTTCTATTCTTTTAACACAAAGATTATATCTTTCCTGATACTCCTTATTTCTTTCTTCATAAATAAAACTTCTGTTCATGTTACCTCTCAATACTATCTAGAATTT
>JBJEJI010000041.1:0-15116 GCA_051877895.1 Lachnospiraceae bacterium
ATGGAAACAAGACCACTCTCCAAGGATAAGAGATGGAGACTTGTTGAAATTGTTGAAAAGGCTAAGTAATTTTCGGGAAAAACATTTTCCCGAAAATGAATCAACTGAAAGGAGTATTCACTATGATTCAGACAGAAACCAGATTAAAGGTTGCTGACAATACCGGTGCTAAAGAATTACTTTGCATCAGAGTGCTTGGTGGTTCTGTAAGAAAGTATGCCGGAATAGGTGATATCATCGTTGCTTCTGTAAAAGACGCCAATCCGGGCGGCGACGTTAAGAAGGGCGACGTTGTTAAGGCAGTAGTAGTTCGTACAGTAAAGGGTGTTCGTCGTAAGGACGGTTCTTACATCCGTTTCGATGAAAATGCTGCCGTTATTATCAAAGATGACCTGAACCCAAGAGGAACTCGTATCTTTGGACCTGTAGCAAGAGAACTTCGTGATAAGAAATTCATGAAAATCGTTTCTCTCGCTCCTGAAGTATTATAAGGAGGGGTAATATGGCAACTTCTAAAATCAAGAAAAACGATACAGTAAAAGTTATCGTTGGAAAAGATAAAGGAAAAGAAGGCAAGGTTATCAGCGTTAAGGACGGTAAAGTTCTTGTTGAGGGCGCTAACATGGTAACAAAGCATTCCAAACCAACACAGGCAAATCCTAAGGGTGGCATTTCTCATCAGGAAGCACCGATTGATGCGTCCAATGTTATGTATGTTCACAAGGGAGAGCCAACAAGAGTCGGTTTCAAGGTAGTTGACGGCAAGAAAGTTCGTTATGCAAAATCTACCGGTGACGTTATTGACTAATTCTAATTGAGGAGGTCTCTTAAGTTGAATAGATTAAAAGAAAAGTATCAGAATGAAATTGCTGATGCTATGCAGAAAAAATTCGGGTACAAGAATGTAATGCAGATTCCTAAGCTCGATAAGATTGTTATCAATATGGGCGTTGGCGAAGCAAGAGATAATGCTAAAGCTTTAGAGGGTGCTCTTAAGGATATGGAAATTATCTCCGGTCAGAAGCCTGTTATTACAAAAGCTAAGAAATCAATCGCTAACTTCAAAATCAGAGAGGGTATGAACCTTGGATGTAAGGTTACACTCAGAGGTGATAAGATGTATGATTTCCTTGATCGTCTTGTTAATCTTGCACTTCCACGAGTACGTGACTTTAGAGGTGTAAACCCTGATGCTTTTGATGGCAGAGGTGATTATGCACTTGGTATCAAGGAACAGCTTATCTTCCCTGAAATCGAGTATGACAAGGTAGACAAGGTTCGTGGTATGGACGTTATCTTTGTTACAACAGCAAAGACTGACGAAGAAGCACGTGAGTTATTAACTTTGTTTGGTATGCCTTTTAAGAAATAGGAGGAAAATTTCGATGGCAAAAACATCAATGAAGATTAAACAGCAGCGCCCACAGAAGTATAAGGTTCGTGAGTATACACGTTGCAAGATTTGTGGTCGTCCTCATGCTTACTTAAGAAAATACGGAATTTGCAGAGTATGCTTCCGTGAATTGGCTTATAAAGGTCAGATTCCGGGTGTTAAGAAAGCAAGCTGGTAGGATTAAGATGTGCTTATGCACAGCCTAAATGATGATGGAGGTAATTATCAATGACAATGAGCGATCCAATTGCAGATATGCTTACAAGAATCCGTAATGCAAATACTGCAAAGCATGATACTGTAGATGTACCTGCTTCTAAGATGAAGATTGCTATAGCTGAAATCCTTCTTAAGGAAGGCTATATCAAGAGCTTTGAAATCGAAGAAGTCGGAAGCTTTAAAAACATTCACATCACTTTAAAGTATGGTAAAGATAAGTCCGTTAAGACAATTTCCGGCCTTAAGAGAATTTCTAAGCCTGGTCTTCGTGTTTACGCAAGCAAGGAAGAGTTACCATATGTACTTGGTGGTTTAGGTATTGCTATTATTTCAACAAATAAGGGCATTGTTACCGACAAAGAAGCAAGAAAGCTTAATGTCGGCGGCGAAGTTCTTGCATATGTTTGGTAATCAGACATATTGTAACCTGATTGTAAAATGACAGTGAGGAGAAAGCGTTAGCGGAAATCATCTTCACTATTAACTATAATAGGAGGTACGGGCATGTCACGTATAGGTAAAATGCCAATCGCAATTCCGGCAGGCGTAACTGTTGAGATTGCAGAAAATAATAAAGTGACTGTAAAAGGTCCTAAGGGAACTCTTGAAAGAGTACTCCCTGCAGAGATGGAAATCAAGAAAGATGGAGATTCTGTAGTTGTAACAAGACCAAATGACTTAAAGAAGAATAAGTCTTTACATGGTCTCACAAGAACTTTAATTGCTAACATGGTAACAGGTGTTACTTCCGGTTATGAAAAGGTTCTTGAAATTAACGGTGTTGGTTACAGAGCACAGAAAGCCGGAAAAGAGTTAACACTTATCTTAGGTTATTCTCATCCGGTAGTAATGGTTGACCCTGAAGGTGTTGAAACAGTTCTTGAAGGAACAAATAAGATTACCGTTAAGGGTATTGACAAAGAAAAAGTTGGACAGTACGCTGCTGAAATCAGAGACAAGAGAAGACCTGAGCCATACAAGGGCAAAGGTATCAAGTATGCTGATGAAGTTATCAGACGTAAGGTCGGCAAGACAGGTAAGAAGTAGAAAGGAGAATAAGTTATGGTTAGCAAAGAATGTAGATCTAAGATTCGTGTTAAGAAACATCTCAGAGTTCGTAATCGTTTCTCCGGTACTCCTGAGAGACCTCGTCTGGCAGTGTTCAGAAGCAATAACCATATGTATTGTCAGATTATTGATGATACAGTAGGTAAGACACTTGTTGCTGCATCAACATTAGACAAGGACATTAAAGCCAGTGTTGAGAAAACAAACAATGTAGAAGCAGCTACAGCACTTGGTACAGCAATTGCAAAAAAAGCTCTTGCAGCAGGTGTAACAGAAGTTGTCTTTGACAGAGGCGGATTTATATATGCCGGTAAGATTAAGGCTTTAGCAGAAGCAGCCCGTGAGGCTGGTCTGGTATTTTAGTAGGAGGTAATCGCATGAAACGTGATATTATTGATGCCAGTCAGTTAGAATTAGTTGACAAGGTAGTTTCAATTAAGCGTGTTACAAAGGTTGTTAAAGGTGGACGCCATATGCGTTTTGCAGCATTGGTAGTTGTTGGCGACAAAAATGGACACGTTGGTGCCGGTTTAGGAAAAGCTACTGAAGTTCCGGAAGCTATTCGTAAGGGCAAGGAAGACGCTATTAAGAATTTAATTTCTTTACCACTTGATAATAATGGCAGTGTACCTCATGACTTCATCGGTCAGTTTGGTAGCGCTTCTGTACTTTTAAAGAAGGCTCCTGAAGGTACAGGTATCATCGCCGGTGGTCCTGCTCGTGTTGTACTTGAACTTGCAGGATTTAAGAACATTCGTACAAAATCACTTGGTTCTAACAATAAGCAGAATGTTGTACTTGCTACAATTGAAGGCTTAAAGAATCTTAAGACTCCTGAGGAAGTTGCTGCACTTCGTGGCATCTCCGTTAGTGATTTATAAGATTGGCAAATCCACATAGGGATTTGGTTCACAGAAAACTGTGAAGGAAAGGAGTATTATGGCAGAGTTAAAAATAACACTTGTAAAGTCTACCATAGGTGCAATTCCTAAGCACAAGAAGACAATTGAAGCACTTGGACTTCATAAGACAGGTTCTTCCAAGGTTCTTCCTGATAACGCAGCAACCAAGGGAATGGTTGCACAGGTTAAACATTTAGTAAAGGTAGAGGAAATCTAAATTTAAAGGAGGTGCACTATGAATTTATCAGAGTTAAATCCGGCTGAAGGTTCCAAGCACAGCGACAGTTTTAGAAGAGGTCGTGGTCATGGCTCGGGCAACGGTAAGACAGCAGGTAAAGGACATAAGGGACAGAAAGCACGTTCCGGAGCTCCACGTATTGGTTTTGAAGGTGGTCAGATGCCTCTGTATCGTCGTCTTCCTAAGCGTGGATTCAAGAACAGAAATACAAAAGAAATTATTTCTGTTAATTTAAGCACTCTTGAAAAGGTTTTCAATGACGGAGATGACGTTACAATTGAAACCATGATGGCTAAGGGTGTTGTAAGAAATCCAAAAGATGGCGTAAAAATACTTGGAAATGGAGAATTAACTAAGAAACTTAACGTTCAGGCAAATGCGTTCAGTGCAAGTGCAACTGAAAAAATTCAGGCTCTTGGTGGAAAAGCAGAGGTGATCTAAGATGTTTAAAACTCTTATCAATGCTTTTAAAGTTAAGGATCTTCGTAAAAAGCTCTTATATACTTTTTTATGTCTTGTAGTTGTTCGTTTGGGCAGCCAGATTCCGGCGCCTGGTATTAACCAGTCGCTGATTCAGAACTGGCTCTCCAATATGAACCTTGGATTTTTCGATGCAATGACAGGTGGTTCTTTCACGCAGATGTCAATTCTTGCATTGAGCATTTCGCCATATATCACATCCTCAATTATTATGCAGCTTATGACTATTGCTATTCCTAAGCTGGCAGAATTACAGAAGGATGGAGAGACAGGTCGAAAGAAGATTGCCAGTTGGTCCAGGTACCTTACTGTAGCTCTTGCTCTTATAGAATCCGGCGCTATGGCAATCGGTTTCAGCAGAAACGGCTATACAAATGACAAGTCTATACTTACAATTCTTGTTATTATTGTATGTTTTACAGCCGGTTCCGCATTTCTTATGTGGCTTGGTGAAAACATTACTGAGAAGGGTGTTGGAAATGGTATTTCCATTATCCTTACCATCAATATTGTTGCAACCATGCCTAGTGATTTTATAAACCTTTTCAGAGTATTTGTTTTCAATGCAACATCTGTTGTTAAGGGAATAATTGCAGCACTGGTTATTGTTCTTATTGTACTTGTAACAGTAGTACTTATTATATTACTTCAGGATGCACAGAGAAGAATTCCTGTACAGTACAGCAAGAAAGTAGTTGGTCGTAAAATGACAGGCGGAAGCAGTACATTTATTCCGCTTCGTGTAAATACCTCCGGTGTTATTCCGGTAATTTTTGCAATGTCATTATTACAGTTTCCTGTAATCATTTCATCATTCTTCGGTGTAAATGCAGCAACAGGTCCTGATGCAAGTGTATGGCAGAAGATTCTCTATCTGTTTTCACAGGGCAATTGGTTCAATTTTGAATCTTTTGCAGAATTCAAGTATACACTGGGTGCAATTCTTTACATTGTACTTATTATTTTCTTTGCATACTTCTATACAAGTATAACATTTAATCCTATGGAAGTTGCGAACAATATGAAGAAACAGGGTGGATTTATTCCTGGTATTCGTCCTGGTCGTCCGACAACAGAGTATCTTACTTCAGTACTTAACAAGATCGTATTAATCGGTGCTGCTATGCTGACAGTAGTTGCTTTAATCCCGATTTTCTTCTCAGGTGCTTTTAATGCCCACGTGTCATTCGGAGGCACTTCGTTGATAATCGTAGTCGGCGTTGTACTTGAAACATTGAAGCAGATTGAATCTCAGATGGTTGAACGTCACTATAAAGGATTTTTAAATTCATAATTTATTATAGGGCGGAGCAGTTTTGTTCCGCCCTAACTTAAAATACGGATATTTTTCCGTAAAAAATACAATCGCAGCCGGGTAAAATAAAGCCCACTGCGTGTCTGTGCGGATAACCGCTTTGACATGGAGGTAAATGATGAAAATTGTTATGTTAGGTGCACCGGGTGCCGGTAAAGGTACTCAGGCAAAAATGATTGCCGCAAAGTATGGCATTCCTCATATTTCCACCGGAGATATTTTCAGAGCTAATATTAAGAACGGAACCGAACTTGGAAAAAAGGCTAAAAGCTTTATGGATCAGGGACTTCTTGTACCGGATGAACTTACACTTGAACTGATCATGGACAGATTTACAAATGATGACTGTGTAAACGGTTATGTGCTTGATGGATTTCCAAGAACAATTGCTCAGGCAGAAGCTTTAACAGCTAGTCTTGCTGCTAAGGGTGAAAAAATGGATTATGCAATTGATGTTAATGTTCCGGATGAAAAAATTGTTACCAGAATGGGCGGACGTAGAGCCTGCGTAGCATGCGGAGGAACCTTCCATGTTAAGTATAATCCACCGAAAGAAGAAGGAGTATGCGATCTTTGTGGTGGCAAGCTTACTATTCGTGATGATGATATGCCTGAAACGGTACAGAAGAGACTGAATGTATATCATACACAGACACAGCCACTCATTGAATATTATACAAATGAAGGAATCCTGAAGACAGTAGATGGAACTCAGGATGTAGATAAGGTATTTGAAGATATCCTTTCCATACTTGCTTAAGAAAAGTATATAATAGGAAGAAATACCATATAATTTGTGATAGCACATTAAAGTGTTTGAAATTAACCGGAGGTAGTAATGTCTAAAAGCGATGTCTTAGAAATAGAAGGCAAGGTTGTTGAAAAGCTGCCAAACGCAATGTTCAGAGTTGAACTTGAGAATGGCCATATCGTACTTGCTCACATCAGCGGTAAGCTTCGTATGAACTATATTAAAATAGTTCCGGGCGACACAGTTACCCTTGAAATGTCTCCATATGACCTTACAAAGGGAAGAATTGTTTGGAGAGATAAATAATCACAAAAAAATAATGAAATTCTTAAAAAAACCACTTGCATTCTGGTAATTATTGTGCTAGAATGCCAAGTGGACTTTTTTTGAAAGGAGTGACTTAATTATGAAGGTTAGGTCTTCAGTAAAGCCAATTTGCGAGAAGTGCAAAATCATTAAGAGAAAGGGTAACATCATGGTTATCTGTGAGAACCCAAGACACAAACAAAGACAGGGCTAATGTCAACCGCTAATGCGTGTTGTTATTATATATAGTTCTTGCTTTTTGTGTTACAATTTATCCGTTCACTAACCCGGAACGGAAAAAACATTGTGATACCGTGGGCAGAGTATCTACTGCTTTAGGACTGGTGTCATTATCACCAATCCTTTCAATGCAGATTTTACTGCATTGTCATGGTTTAAAGCGGCTGGTCGGTATATCCGACAAAAACAACAGTGGGTGAAAACCCGAATCATTTTAAATTTACGGAGGTGTAAATTACATGGCTCGTATCAGTGGTGTTGACTTACCAAGAGAGAAACGTGTAGAGATTGGACTTACTTATGTATATGGAATCGGTAGAGTAAGTGCAAATCGTATTTTACAGCAGGCAAATGTTAATCCGGACACAAGATGTCGTGATTTAACAGACGAAGAAGTAGGTCGTATTCGTGACGTAATCGATGAGAACTACGTAGTAGAAGGTGATTTAAAGCGTGAAGTGGCTTTAAACATCAAGAAACTTCAGGAAATGGGATGCTACAGAGGTATCCGTCACAGAAAGGGTCTTCCTGTTCGCGGACAGAAGACTAAGACTAACGCTAGAACCCGTAAAGGTCCAAAGCGTACAGTTGCTAATAAGAAGAAATAATACCAAGGTTTAATCTATTAGGAGGTTAAGTGATGGCTAAGAAAGTCGTAGCATCTAAGAAGACAGCAGCTAAGAAGCGTGTTAAGAAGAATATTGACCGCGGACAGGCACATATTCAGTCTTCCTTTAATAATACTATTGTTACCTTGACAGACGCAGAAGGTAACGCAATTTCATGGGCAAGTGCAGGTGGACTGGGATTCAGAGGTTCCAGAAAATCTACCCCTTATGCAGCTCAGATGGCAGCAGAAACAGCAGCAAAGGCAGCAGCTCTTCAGGGTCTGAAGTCCGTTGACGTTTTTGTTAAGGGACCTGGTTCAGGTAGAGAAGCAGCTATCCGTGCGCTTCAGGCATGTGGCATTAATGTAACAAGCATCAGAGACGTAACACCGGTTCCTCATAACGGATGTCGTCCACCGAAGCGTAGAAGAGTCTGATTAAGGAGGTATATTGATATGGCAAGAGACATGGGTCCTGTATTAAAGAAATGTAGATCTCTCGGCGTAGATCCTTCTTATTTAGGAATTGATAAGAAGTCTAACAGAACTTCCGCCAGAGCAGGCAAAAAAGTAAGCGAGTATGGCTTACAGTTAAGAGAAAAGCAGAAGGCTAAGTTCATTTACGGAGTTCTTGAAAAGCCATTCCGTAATGATTTTGAAAAAGCTAAGAAATTAAAGTTCGGTACAACAGGTGAAAATCTTATGATTATCCTTGAAACCAGACTTGATAACGTAGTTTTCCGTCTTGGTTTTGCCAGAACAAGAAAAGAAGCCAGACAGATTGTTGATCACAAGCATATTCTTGTAAACGGAAAGACCGTTAATATTCCTTCTTATTCAGTTAAAGCAGGTGATGTAATCACTGTTTGTGAAAAAGCTAAGAATAAGGCCGGACAGAGATTTAAGGATGTCCTTGAGGTGACAGAAGGCAGAGTTGTTCCTGCATGGTTAGAGTCTGATAAGGAAAACCTTACAGGTACTGTTAAGGAATATCCGACAAGAGAAATGATCGATGTTCCTGTAAATGAAGTGCTTATTGTCGAGTTGTATTCCAAATAATAAAGAATACATGTTTTTCGCCCACAAGGAGGGTCGCATATGTTTGATTTTGAAAAGCCAAGAATTGAAATTGCAGAAATTTCAGAAGATAAAAAGTATGGTCGCTTTGTTGTAGAACCCCTTGAAAGAGGCTATGGTACTACTCTCGGAAACTCTTTGAGAAGAATCATGCTTTCATCCTTACCGGGCGCAGCAGTGAGCCAGGTTAAGATTGACGGTGTTGTTCATGAGTTTTCCACTATTCCCGGAGTAAGGGAAGATGTGACAGAGATTATCATGAATATCAAGAGTTTAGCTATAAAGAATAACAGCGACTCAAATGAAGCTAAGCTTGCATATATTGAGTTTGCAGGTGAAGGCGTAGTTACGGCTGGTGATATTCATGTTGACCCGGATATTGAAATCCTTAATCCGGAGCAGGTTATTGCCACATTAAACGGCGGTGCAGACAGCAAGCTCTACATGGAACTCACGATTACAAAGGGTAGAGGATATGTCAGTGCTGATAAGAACAAGAGAGATGATCTCCCAATCGGAGTAATTTCTGTTGATTCTATCTATACACCGGTTGAACGTGTTAATTTAACAGTTAACAACACCCGTGTTGGTCAGATTACTGATTTTGACAAGCTTACCTTGGATGTATTTACAAACGGCACACTTGCTCCTGATGAAGCAGTAAGCCTTGCAGCTAAGGTATTAAGCGAGCATTTGAATTCCTTTATTGATTTGTCTGAAAGTGCTAGATCCGCTGAGGTTATGGTTGAGCCGGTTAACAACGAAAAGGAAAAGGTTCTCGAGATGAGCATCGATGAACTTGAACTTTCCGTTCGTTCCTACAACTGCCTCAAGAGAGCAGGAATCAATACTGTTGAAGAATTAACAAATCGTACATCTGAAGATATGATGAAAGTCAGAAATCTTGGACGCAAGTCATTGGAAGAAGTACTTGCTAAGCTGAAAGAGCTTGGTTTATCATTAAATGTCGGTGATGATTAAGGATAGTAATGGAGGATAAAAAATGGCAGGCTATAGAAAACTTAGTAGAACTGCAAGCCAGAGAAAAGCATTACTCAGAGGACAGGTAACAGCCCTTCTGGTAAATGGCAAGATGGTTACTACTGAAGCTAAGGCAAAAGAAATCCGTAGAATTGCTGAGAGTATGATTGCTCTTGCAGTAAGAGAAAAGGATAATTATGATACTGTTACCGTAACCGCAAAGGTTGCACGTAAGGATAAAGACGGAAAGAGAGTTAAGGAAGTTGTTGATGGTAAAAAGGTAGATGTTTTTGATGAAGTTGAAAAGACTATCAAGAAAGACAAACCTTCCAGACTTCATGCAAGAAGAAAGATTAACTCCTATGTTTACACTGCAAAAACTGTTGATAAGGATGTGCAGGGTAAGAAGAAGGCTACAAAGGAAGTTGACGTAGCAACCAAGCTTTTCGATGAAATTGCACCTAAGTATGCAAACCGCAACGGTGGCTATACAAGAATCGTAAAGATCGGTCAGCGTAAAGGCGATGCTGCTATGGAAGTATTGATCGAATTAGTTTAATTTGATTTTCAGGGAGGGCTGATGACCCTCCCTTTTTTTCTTGATAATTTTTTCCAATATCTGCAACAAGACAGGACAGGATTGAAAGGACGTTCATGAGCATTATCAGTATTAAAAACCTAGTGCATCAATTTGCCAAACGTGATGATTACGGTGAGAAAATCGGAACGGTTACGGCAGTTGACGGAATTAATCTTGAAGTGGAAAAGGGAGATTTTATTTCTATTCTCGGAAGAAACGGTTCCGGTAAATCAACCCTGGCAAAGCATATCAATGCATTATTGTTTCCCACTTCAGGTAAAGTTTATGTTAATGGTTTCGATACAGAAGATGAAGAACTAATGCTGGATATCAGAAAATCCGGCGGAATGGTCTTTCAGAATCCTGACAATCAGATTATCGCAACGGTTGTAGAAGAGGATGTAGCATTCGGACCGGAGAATATCGGCATTCAACCGCCCCAGATTCGCCTCAGGGTGGATGAAAGTCTAAAAGCCACAGGAATGTATTCCTATCGTAATCATTCTCCGAATAAGCTCTCAGGCGGCCAGAAACAGAGGGTTGCAATTGCAGGAGTTCTTGCAATGAAGCCTGCCTGTATTATACTTGATGAACCGACTGCAATGTTGGACCCGGTTGGCAGGAAAGAAGTGCTGGACATTGTCCAGAAGCTTAACAGAGAAGAGAGCATGACTGTTATTCTGGTCACCCATCATATGGATGAGGTTATTTCCTCTGACAAGGTATATGTTATGGATAGTGGTCATATTGCACTTTCAGGAACCCCTTTTGAGGTTTTCAGCAATGTTGCAGCCATAAAAAAACTGGGACTTGACGTTCCGCAGGTAACTGAAGTGTCATATGAACTTGGCCGGTTAGGTTATGATATGCCCATAGTTTTGACTGAAGAAGAATTTACAGAGGCTTTCTCAAAACTTGCAATGCGTACTTTAAAATTAAAGGGAAAAAATGACGGAACAGTTACTCCGGCCGGCAAAGAGGAAAATAATCATTCCGAGGATGAGATTTCAGAAAATTCCGTATTGAAAAGTTCTGCATTGGATACTCCCTTATCAGAAAGTTCTGTATCGAAAAGTTCTGCATTGGAGATTTCTTCATCAGAAAGTTCTTTGCCGGAGCCTGTTCTTATACTAAAAGATGTCAACTATACCTATTCGCCGGACACGGTTTTTGCACAGAATGCTCTGAGAAATATAAACCTTACTGTCCGTAAAGGGGAATTTATTGCTTTAATCGGACATACCGGTTCCGGAAAATCCACCCTTATCCGTCATCTGAACGGTCTGGAAAAGCCTACTTCGGGACAGGTTTTATTTAAAGGAGAGGATATTAATACAGAAAGCTATAACCGTAAGACTTTGCGAGGCAGGGTCGGTATGGTTTTCCAATATCCTGAGCATCAGCTTTTTGAGGTGTCCATTTATAAGGATGTGGCATATGGACCGATTAATCTTGGCCTGGATGAAAAAACCGTCGACGAGAGGGTCATACAGGCACTGACACTGGTGGGAGTGGACGAAAGCCGCTGGAAGGAATCTCCTCTTGATTTATCAGGAGGACAAAAACGTCGTGTCGCCATTGCGGGCGTTCTTGCCATGAAACCGGAAGTTTTGATACTGGATGAGCCGACGGCAGGACTGGATCCGGCAGGCCGGGATGAAATTCTGGGCCAGATTCAGAAAATATATGAAGAAACCGGAATAACGGTTATTTTGGTGTCTCACAGCATGGAAGATGTGGCAAAATATGCTGAAAGAATTGTTGTTATGAATGAAGGGCAGATTCGTTATGACGGGATTCCTACAGAGGTTTTCCGGCACCGGGCAGAGCTGGAAGAAATGGGTCTTGCGGTTCCGCAGGTAACCGGACTGCTTAACACACTCAAAACAAAAGGTTTTTCGGTTCGTGATGATATTATAAAAACAAAGGATTGCGAACAAGAACTTGCGTCTTATTTGAATGTAAACGGAGAACGGATTTCATGATAAGAGATATTACAATTGGACAATATTATCCGGCTGACAGCTGTATACACAGGCTTGACCCCCGTACCAAGCTGATTGTAACCTTTCTGTATATCATCGGTTTGTTTCTGGTAAATCGGTTTATAGGCTTTGGTATTGCTGCCATTTTCTTTTTGATGGTGCTGTTTTTGTCAAGAATACCTGTGTCATATATTTTTAAAGGGCTGAAACCGATTCTGTTTATTATATTTTTAACGGTGGCCATTAATTTTCTTTTTGGGACCGGAGAGGTGCTTGTATCGTGGTGGATTTTTTCCATTACCGTTGATGGTATCCGGAGAGGTATTTTCTTTGCAATCAGGCTGATTCTTTTGATGTTCGGCACTTCAATGATGACCTTTACAACTACCACCAATCAGTTGACGGACGGTATTGAGAGTGTGTTTAAACCATTAAAATATATTAAGGTTCCCATCCATGAAATTGCCATGATGATGTCTATTGCCCTGCGTTTTATCCCAATTCTGTTGGAAGAAACGGATAAAATTATGAAGGCGCAGATGGCGAGAGGAGCGGATTTTGAATCCGGTAACGTACTGCGCAGGGCAAAGGCAATGGTCCCGATTTTTATTCCACTGATTATCTCGGCCTTCAGGAGAGCATTTGACCTTGCCATGGCAATGGAAGCAAGATGCTATCATGGTGGGGAAGGAAGAACCCGTATGAATCCCATGAAGTATGGAAGAGGAGATTATGTGGCATATACTGTGGCATTGCTTTTCTTTGTTGCACTTGTTGTCACCAGATTTCTCCCTTGAAACTTGTTTTTGCCGGCATAGTGTTCTGAGTATTGGAAGTCAATATTACGAAATCGGCTTTACGGTACATGGGGAATACTTTTCATCTATAGGTAAGTATTGGGGTATGTGTAAAAGACTTATTTTTAGAGTAAGTTTTTTGGAGTATATGTAAAAGACTTGTTTTTTAGAGTAAGTTTTTTGGGGTATATGTAAAAAACTTATTTTTAGAGTTGGTTTTTTGGAGTATATGTAAAAGACTTATTTTTAGGGTAAGTTTTTGAGTAATGTAAAAAGACTTACTTTTAAGACAGCAGGTTTTTAGTATTTGTTTTTAGGGAGGCTTGTATGCGTCGTATTAAACTGGTTGTTGCTTATGACGGAACGAATTATCACGGCTGGCAGCTACAGCCAAATGCGGTAACGGTTGAGGGAGAAATCAATAAAGCCCTTAGTGCAATGCTGCAGGCTGATATCCGGATAATTGGCGCAAGCCGTACAGATGCTGGGGTCCATGCCTTGGGAAATGTGGCGGTTTTTGATACTGAAAGCCGTATTCCCGGAGAAAAGTTTTCTTATGCACTTAATGCAAGACTTCCCGAGGACATACGTATACTTTCCTCATGTGAAACCGACCCTGATTTCCATCCTAGATTTGACTGCCATAATAAAACCTATGAATACCGAATTACCAGAAGTGAATTTATGCTCCCAACCAAAAGGCTGTACTCACACCATGTCTACTGTAAACTGGATGTGGAGAAGATGAAACAGGCGGCGGCTTTCTTTATAGGTGAACACGATTTTGCTTCTTTTTGTTCAGCAGGATCTTCTGTGGAAGATACTGTGCGGACTGTTTACTGGTTTGAAATTGATGAAGACGGTGCCGATTTAATTCTCCGGATTAACGGAAACGGTTTTCTTTACAATATGGTGCGGATTATTGCAGGAACGCTACTGAATGTTGGATGCGGGAAAATGACTGTGGAGGCATGCAGGCAGGCTATTGAGGGAGATAACAGGAGTCTGGCAGGACCTACAGCTCCGGCAAGAGGGCTGTGTCTGACGGAAATTAATTACAAAACCAATATTTAATTAAGCTGATATGCCATAAAAAGTATTGCCTGACAGAAAAGATATAATAGAAAAGATTAGTTTTCCCATGTGACATATAAGGCTATATTGCCTGGTGAAAAATAACAAAAAAAGAGTTAAATTCAAAAAAATAATTTAATAAATTAGAAAACTAAAGATATATTAAAAAACTTTTGAAAAAAAACAATTTTTTTATGAAATACCTATTGACATATTTTTGCGTTTTGGTATAATGCGAAAGGTGACTGTCAAAATGGTTGACGGAATGATAAAAAACGGAGGTAAAACAATGAAGACTTATATGGCATCAACAGCTAATGTTGAGAGAAAATGGTATGTAGTTGACGCAGAAGGCAAGACTTTAGGTCGTCTTACATCCCAGATTGCAGCTGTACTCAGAGGAAAAAATAAGCCTGTTTTTACACCTCATATCGATACAGGTGATTACGTTATCGTAATTAATGCTGAAAAGATTAAGGTTACAGGTAAGAAGTTAGAACAGAAGATTTATTATAATCATTCAGATTATCCGGGCGGAATGAGAGAAACAACTCTTGCAGAGTTACTCGCTAAGAAGCCTGAGAAGGTAATTGAACTTGCAGTTAAAGGCATGCTTCCAAAGGGACCACTTGGAAGAAGCATGATTGACAAATTACATGTATACGCAGGTCCTGAGCATCCACATGCAGCTCAGAAGCCTGAAGTATTAGAGTTCTAGACTGAAAGGAGGATATTACAATGGCTAAAGTGACAAAATTTTACGGTACAGGCAGACGTAAGAGCAGTGTTGCAAGAGTTTATTTAGTACCGGGAACAGGTAAGATTACAATTAACAAGAGAGACATTGATGATTATTTCGGTCTTGAAACATTAAAGGTGGTTGTTCGCCAGCCTCTCGTTCTCACACAGACAGCTGACAAGTTTGATGTACTTGTAACAGTACGTGGCGGCGGTTTTACAGGACAGGCAGGTGCAATTCGTCACGGTATCAGCCGTGCATTGTGTGTTGCTGACGCTGAAAGCTATCGTCCGGCTTTGAAGAAGGCAGGCTACTTAACAAGAGACCCTCGTATGAAGGAAAGAAAGAAATACGGTCTCAAAGC
>JBJEJI010000042.1:0-14779 GCA_051877895.1 Lachnospiraceae bacterium
GCATTGCTGGGCAAAATAGGAAAGGCCAGTGTAGCAATGCCGGGAGGATGTAAAATAGGAAGCAGACCTATTGACCAGCACATTAAGGGCTTTGAAGCTCTTGGTGCCACTGTTGTTTCTGAAAACAGCATGATTAATGCCGAAGCAGAAAATCTTAAGGGTAGTCATATTTTCCTTGATGTGGTTAGTGTAGGTGCAACCATCAATATTATGCTGGCTGCTTCTCTTGCAACGGGACAGACCATTATTGAAAATGTTGCAAAGGAACCACACATCGTTGACGTAGCAAACTTTTTGAACAGTATGGGTGCCAATATCAGAGGGGCAGGTACTGATGTTATAAGAATACGTGGAGTAGAAAAGCTTCACGGAAGCACATATTCCTGCATTCCGGACCAGATTGAAGCCGGAACATTTATGTGCCTTGCTGTTGCTACCAAGGGTGACATTACTCTTAAAAACATCATTCCAAAGCATCTTGAGGCAATCAGCGCAAAGTTATCGGAAATCGGTGCGGAAATTGAAGAATTTGATGATTCTATGAGAATTTCCTGCAATAAAAGAGTAAAATCAACGGTAGTAAAAACACGGGTATATCCGGGATTTCCTACCGATATGCAGCCACAGATGGCAGTGGTTCTGACAACAGCCAAGGGCGTGTCTACAATCAATGAAAACATCTGGGAGGCACGTTTTAAATATGTTGCCGAGCTTCGCAAAATGGGTGCAGCTATTACGGTGGAAGGCAATACTGCTTTCATTGAAGGTCAGGAAAACTTAAAGCCTGCAATCATGGAGGCACCTGATTTAAGAGCCGGTGCCGCCCTTACAATTGCTGCTCTTCAGGCTGAAGGGGTAAGTGTTATTAACGATATCCACTATATTGAGAGAGGATATGAAGATTTTGACAAGAAACTTAAAGCTCTGGGTGCCTGCATTGAAAAAGTAGACTCAGAGGATCAGAAAGCAATACAGAAGTTCAGATTAGAAGTAATCTAGCGATTTGGGATAATCAGGTTGACCCGGCTTCACACCTGATGGGTTAAATGGAGGAAAAAATGGAGAAACGTTTATTTACATCAGAATCAGTTACAGAAGGGCATCCGGATAAAATCTGCGATCAGATTTCGGACGCTATACTTGATGCTATGATGGCACAGGACCCTATGAGCAGGGTTGCATGTGAAACTGCCATTACAACAGGACTTGTGCTTGTAATGGGTGAGGTCACTACCAAGGGTTATGTTGACATTCAGAAGGTGGTTCGTGAAACAATACGTGAAATCGGATATGACAGAGCAAAGTATGGCTTTGACTGTGATACCTGTGGTGTAATTGTTGCACTTGATGAACAGAGTGCTGATATTGCAATGGGTGTTGACAAGGCACTTGAAGCAAAGACAGGCGAAATGGATGACAGCCGGATTGCTGCTATTGGTGCAGGAGATCAGGGTATGATGTTCGGCTATGCAAGCAATGAAACAGAGGAATATATGCCTTATCCAATCAGTCTTGCACATAAGCTTACCAGACAGCTTTCCAAGGTTCGTAAGGAGGGTACTCTTTCCTACCTTCGCCCGGACGGTAAGAGTCAGGTGACTGTAGAATATGATGAAAACGGTAAGCCTGTTCATGTAAATGCAGTGGTTATTTCCACCCAGCATGATCCGGAGGTTACACAGGAGCAGATTCATGAGGATGTGCTTAACTACGTTATTAAACCAATCATTCCTCAGAATATGATGAATGAAAAAACCAAAATTTTCATTAATCCTACCGGACGTTTTGTAATCGGCGGACCTAACGGCGACAGCGGTCTTACAGGAAGAAAGATTATTGTTGATACCTACGGTGGCTATGCAAGACATGGCGGCGGTGCTTTCTCCGGAAAGGATTGTACAAAGGTTGACCGTTCCGCAGCTTATGCTGCAAGATATGCCGCAAAGAATCTTGTTGCAGCCGGTCTCTGCCATAAATGTGAAATTCAGCTGTCTTACGCCATTGGTGTGGCTGAGCCTACTTCCGTTATGGTTGATACCTTTGGAACAGGAAAATTAAGTGATGAAGAGCTTGTAAAGATTGTTCGCGCAAACTTTGATTTACGTCCTGCAGGCATCATTAAAATGCTTGATCTTCGCAGACCGATTTACAAACAGACTGCAGCTTACGGTCATTTTGGAAGAACTGACATTGACCTTCCTTGGGAACGTCTTGACAAGGTTGAAGATTTAAAGAAGTATTTATAAGAAGCCATGAAAGCAGTTTTATACTGCGGCTGACAAGCTAAGTATGAGAAAATTATGAAGTTAAAAAAGAAACTCATTGCAACATGCGTACTGATTATACTGATTCCGCTGATTCTCAGCATCTGCATATGCGGTATTATTATCCTGAAGCAGTTTAACAAGATATCAGAGGCATACGGAGTCGGAGACGGTGGATTTAACATTATTCAGAACCCTATGATTGCCTATAATTCAGTTGTCAGGCATAATGTGGAGAAAATCAAACAGAGTATTGAAGAAAATCCCGACAGGCTGACGGACACGGAATTCTTTGATGAGTTGAATGATAATCTTTCAAAATACTGCACAACGGTGTATGTCCGGGAAAATGATAATTTAATTTACTGTGGAAATGATGAACTGCTGAATGACATCAGAGGTTATTTGTCCGAATATGAAAAACAGGTTGAAAACTTTGGAAGTGTTTATATTAACAGTGAAAACCTGTCGGTATTGTTGGAACAGATAAGTTTTGAGGTCGAAAACGGCAATGTTTATTCTGTTTATCTGGCACTCGAGGTAGACAAATTTCTGCCTGAAGTTATCAGTGGTGCCACTCAGATTGTTCTGGCAGTGATAATTCTTCTGATTTTTGTCGGAACGCTTACTCTTGTATGGTTATATAAGCTGTTTCTGGTTCCTATTACCAGACTTAGTAATGCTACCCGTGAAATTAGAGAGGGAAACCTTGACTTTTCCCTGAAAACAGAGAGAATAGATGAAATAGGACAGCTTCAGAATGACTTCGAAGACATGAGACTTCACCTTAAGGAGAGCACCGAGCAGCAACTTCGGAATGCTGAAACTTCTAAGGAAATGATGAGCAACATTTCCCATGATTTGAAAACCCCGCTTACCGCCATTAAAGGCTATGCAGAAGGTCTGCTGGACGGAGTGGCCGACACCCCGGAAAAGCAGGAGAGGTACATAAAAACCATATATTCCAAGGCATGTATTATGGAAGAACTGGTAGAAGATCTGGCATACTTTTCCAAGCTGGATAATAAAATGGTTGCTTACAACTTCACCAGGGTTAATCTGAAAGAGTTTATCAGGGACTGCGTGGAGGATATGGAAATGGATATGGAGGTCCGCCATATCACTTTGAAGGAAAGCTATACATGCAGTGATGATATCAGGGTAATAATAGACCCGGATGAAATCAAGAGAGTATTGCTTAACATTATAGGAAATTCTATTAAGTACATGGACAAGCAGGAGGGGGAAATCTGTATCCGGGTGCTTAATGATGAGGATTTTGCATGGATTACCATACAGGATAACGGACGTGGTATAGACGCAAAGGACACTCCTCATGTATTTGAACGTTTTTATCGTGCCGATACCAGCAGAGGTACAAAAACCGGCGGCACAGGACTTGGACTTGCAATTGCAAAATCTATTATCGAAGCACATGGCGGCACAATAACCGCTAACAGTGTTAAGGGTGTGGGTACGTCAATTAGATTTTCACTTCCGTGTGAAAAGACAAAGGAGGATACCTATGAATAACATACTAATAATTGAAGATGAAATTGAAATTGCAGAACTGGAAAAAGATTATCTGGAGATGGCGGGATACGGAGTTGAAATCTGTTCTGACGGTACTGAAGGTCTCAGAAAAGCCTTAACGGAAGCTTACAGTATGCTGATCGTTGACATTATGCTTCCGGGAACGGATGGCTATGAAATCGTAAGAAAAATCCGCGAGGTTAATAATCTTCCTATTATTATGGTTTCAGCCAGGAAAGATGATATAGACAAGGTCAGAGGTCTGGGACTGGGTGCTGATGATTATATTACCAAGCCTTTCTCTCCCAACGAGCTTGTGGCAAGAGTTAAGGCACACATTGCCAGATATGAAAGACTCATTGGCAACAGTCAGGCGGAAAATGAGATTATTGAAATCAGAGGTCTCAAAATCGACATTGCCGCAAGGCGCGTGTACGTTAATGGAGAAGAAAAAATATTTACTACCAAGGAATTTGATTTACTGACTTTCCTTGCAAAGCATCCTAATAAGGTGTTTTCAAAGGACGAACTTTTCAGACAGGTTTGGGAAATGGAATCAGTTGGGGATATTGCCACCGTAACTGTGCATATTAAGAAAATAAGAGAAAAAATTGAAGTAAACACACAGAAACCTCAGTATATTGAAACAATCTGGGGTGTGGGTTACCGCTTCAAAGTATAATTTTCAGCGGGAACATATTCCCGCATCTAGGTTTATGTAAATTTGGAGGTTTGTCATGGGTGTTATTTATCAGCCGGGTAAGGCTGTATTCTGGAAATATTTTGAGGAGCTGACTTCAATTCCGAGGGGCTCAGGTAACACTGCTGCCGTTAGTAAGTATCTTGCGGATTTTGCTGTCAGTCACGGATTAAAATATGTTCAGGATGAACCGGGCAATGTGGTGATTTATAAGGATGCATCCGAAGGCTATGAAAATGAGCCGGGTGTGATTATTCAGGGTCATATGGATATGGTTGCTGTTAAGGATGAGGACTGTACCCTTGATCTTTCAAAGGACGCACTTGAACTTGTTGTGGACGGAGACTGGCTTAAGGCAAAGGGAACCAGTCTTGGGGGAGATGATGGCATTGCTGTGGCATATGCTCTTGCTATACTGGCTGACCCTGATGCAAAGCATCCTTATCTTGAAGTAGTTATTACAGTTGATGAGGAAGTAGGCATGGATGGTGCCATTGCTCTTGACGGAAGTCTTCTGAAAGCAAGAAGAATGTTAAATATTGACAATGAAGGCGAAGGTACACTGCTTACAAGTTGTGCCGGTGGTGCAAAAATAGAGTGTACAATTCCAGTGGAAAGAAAAGAGAGAGTGGCAAATGTATATGAATTGTCTGTCAGCGGATTAAAAGGCGGTCATTCAGGTATCATGATACATGACCACAGAATGAGTGCTGCGGTTGTTCTGGCAAGATATCTTTGTGAGTTAAAAACAGTACGTACCAGAATTATTGACATTCAGTGCGGAACCAAGGACAATGCCATAGCAGACAGCGGATATATGAAGTTCATATGTTCTGCTCCTATGCCTGATGTCTGTGAAACCGTACAGTTCTATACTGATGTTCTAAAGGAAGAGCTTGCCTCTAAAGAACCGGATTTTCATGTAGAGTTTAATTGTGTCGGACAGGGGATTCCGGTCAATGCACTGCATAAAGCGGATTCCGACAGAATAATGGATTTCTTCCTTGCACTGCCTCAGGGGGTTGAGGCCATGAGTGCAGATATACCGGGACTTGTGGAGACCTCTGACAATATTGGGATTGTAAAACTTGGGGAAAATGATTTTAATGTAACTCTTTCGGTAAGAAGTGCGTTTGCCTCTGCAAAACAGGCTCTGTGCGATAAAATTATTGCAATTGCTATACTGGCAGGCGGAACTGCGGTGCAATCAGGTGATTATCCGGGATGGGCGTTTAAAAAGGATTCTCCTTTGCGTGACAGGATGGTTGCGGTTTACAAAGACATGACAGGAAAAGATGCCTTAATAGAAGCAGTACATGCAGGGGTTGAGTGCGGCATTTTTGCGGAAAAGCTTCCGGGACTGGACTGCGTATCCTTCGGACCGGACATGGCTGACATACACACGACAAAGGAAAGACTTGGAATATCCTCTTCTGAAAGAGTGTTTGAATACGTAGTAAGAGTTCTTGCTGAAAAATAACAGGATGCTCCGCTCAGACTGTGTCCGGGCGGAGCATATTTTAACAATAAAACAGTAAGAATTATCCTTCCTCTATAGGTAGTGGATGAAGCCGGATGTCCCGACTTCTACAGGTGGGGCAGTTCACAATAATAGGAATGGAGTAACATAAAAATGTGGTTAGATGAAAGTGTATTTTATCAGATATATCCAATGGGGTTTTGTAATGCGTCCTTTGAAAATGACGGAATATGCAAAAGAAACATTGCAGAATTTGCTGATTGGAGTGAGCATCTTGAAAAGCTGGGTGTAAATGCGGTTTATTTTTCACCGGTGTTTGAATCTGATACACATGGATATAATACAAGAGATTATAAGCTTATTGATAAAAGGCTTGGAACCAATGAAGATTTTAAAATCCTGGTGGATAAGCTTCACAGTGCGGGCATAAAAGTAGTGCTGGACGGTGTTTTCAATCATGTGGGAAGAGGATTCTGGGCTTTTCAGGATGTACTTGTAAATCGTTGGAATTCAAGATATAAGGACTGGTTTAATATTAATTTTGATGGAAACAGTAATTATAATGACGGACTTTGGTATGAAGGCTGGGAAGGCTGCTATGATCTGGTTAAACTGAATCTGAGAAACGAAGAAGTGGTTTGTTATATTCTGGATGTGGTCAGGTACTGGGTTGATACTTTTGATGTAGATGGTCTCAGACTTGATGTGGCATATTGTCTTGATATGGATTTTCTTCGCAGATTAAGAAATCTGGCAAACAACATTAAACCGGAGTTTGTTTTAATCGGGGAGCTGCTTCACGGAGATTATAATCGTTTTGTTAATGAAGAAATGCTTCATTCATGTACCAATTACGAGTGTTACAAGGGACTGTATTCCAGTTTTAATTCCCTAAACATGTTTGAAATTGTTCATTCGCTGAAAAGACAGTTTGGTCCTGAAAACTGGACTCTCTATAAGAATAAGCATCTGCTTGCCTTTGTGGATAATCATGATGTTACCAGAGTTGCAAGTATTCTTACCAATCCTGAGCATCTTCCGTTGATTTACGGATTATTGTTTTCAATGCCGGGTGTGCCTTGTATTTATTATGGCAGTGAATGGGGGACAAAGGCCTTAAAGTCCCAGGGAGACCCTGCCTTAAGACCCTGCTTTGAAAAGCCGGAGTGGAACCAACTAACAGATGCTGTCAGTAAATTTGCCCATGCACACAGAATGGAAAAAGCACTGCAGTATGGAGATTTTTCTGCTCCGGTGCTTACCAATAAACAATGTGTATTGGAAAGAAAATGTGATGGGGAAAGAATTTTAATTGCAATTAATGCAGAAGAAAACGGTTATGAAGCATGTTTTAAGACAGGTGCAGTAACCGGAAAGGATATTTTGACCGGAGAAGAAGTCAGTCTTGATAATGGAAAGCTGTACCTGCCTCCTTACAGTGTACAGTACATAAAGTAACGGAGAAGAGATATGAAATTTATTCATTGTTCGGATTTACATCTTGGTGCAGAGCCTGAAGCGGGAACACCATGGGCAGAAGCACGGAAAAACGAGCTCTGGAAAACCTTTGGGGGAATATTGGAGGTTTGCAACAGGGAAGAAACAGATTTATTGTTGATTTCCGGAAATCTGTTTCACAAACAGCCTCTTTTGTATGAGGTCAGACAGTTAAACGATATGTTTGCCACATTAAAGAAAACCAAGGTTATTTTTATTGCGGGAAATCATGATTATATAAGTCCCCGCTCCAAATACCGGAATTTTAATTGGGCAGAAAATGTAACAATGTTATCCGGAAGAGACATGCAGGAGATTTATCTTTACGGTCTGGACACAACTGTATACGGATTTTCCTACGTGGAAAATGAAATCACGGCACCTCTTTACCGGGATGTAAAGCCTAAACAGTCTTCAGGCATACATATTCTTTTAGCCCATGGTGGCGAGGCAAAGCATGTTCCTATTGATTTTGACAGATTGGCAGAGTCGGGTTTTGACTATATTGCACTGGGCCACAGTACAACTCCAAAATGTTTTGGTAAGAATATGTATTATTCAGGTTCTCCGGAACCTCTTGTATCCTCTGATACCGGAGATCATGGTTTTGTAAAGGGAGAATTTAATAAAACCGGAACCGGCTATGACCTTATTACAGAGTTTGTGCCCTTTGCACAGCGCATATATCTGGATATTCATGTCAGAGTTCTGGCAGAGGATACCAATGCGGCAGTATCTAAATATATTACAGAAGAGATGTTGAAGCATGGTGCCGGAAACATGTACAGGATTTATCTGGAGGGCATACGTGGCAAGGAAATAACCTTTGATAAAAAAGCAATTGCCATGAAGGGCATGATTACAGAAGTTATTGATTCTACGGTACTGGATTACAACTATGCAGAATTGAGAGCTGCCAATGCAGATAATATAATCGGAGCTTTTATAAATAATATTAATGATCTGGAAGAAGAGGCTTCCTTAAAGGACAGTGCTTTATACTATGGTGTGGATGCATTGTTGAAAGCAAGTGACAGAAATCGATGAAAATTAAGACGCTTTATTTAAAAAGATTCGGAAGGTTTACCGAGAAAACAATTAAACTGGATGACGGCATAAACGTTATTTACGGATTCAATGAATCGGGAAAGTCTACCATATCTTTCTTCATTTTTGCCATGCTGTTCGGGCTGGACGACGAGAAAGATAAAAATGGAGAATATATAAGGTTTTACCCGTGGACTAATGAAAAAGATTTTGGCGGTTCCATGGATTTTGTACATAACGGCGTGAACTACAGACTGACCAGAACTTTTTATGGCCAGAATAAGACTGTAAAGCTTGTTAATCTGGACAGTGGCAGGGAAATGATTCCCGCAGAGCGTGGGCTTAGCGAACTTTTCCCGGGACTTAGCAGGAAAGATTACATGAATTCCTATTTTTGCATGGAAGGCTCATCAAAACCGGATGAGACCATGGCTGCTGAGTTGAAAAAGCATGCTGTGCCTGGCAAGGAAAAGGAAAAGGGAGTTGTAGATACTGATTATGCGCTGCGCATACTTGATGACAGAAGGAGAAGTCTTTCCGATACTGCACTTGAAAGCAGAATAAAAGAACTGGAAGATATAATTGAAAAAGAGGAAAAAACAGAGCGAAGACTGGATGAAATCGCATCCATGGAGCAGGCAGGACAGGATGAAATCAAAGCCCTTAATGCCCGCCTTGAGGGAAACCTGCTTCCTTCTGTTTTTGAAGAAAAGGAAAAAGAGTATTATCAGCATAAAGAAAGATACCAGGTTTATAAAAAAGACTTGGATTTTTCCAGAGAGCTTTCCGAGCAGCTTGATAAAGTAATCCGTGTAAGGGAAGATTTGGAAAGTAATTCCTCAAAGCTTGAAAGATGCAAGGAGGAACTGAATACTGTTCGTATCTTTAAAAAGAAAAATCAGGAAAACACTACAAGAACAAGGCAGGAAATTGAGAGTGCCGGAAGACTACTTCTTACTGAGAGTAAAAATAATATTTATATTCAGACGGTATTTCTTGTTTGTGCCATTATTCTTATTATTGCCGGAATTGTTCTGGAACTGGAAAATGTGACAGTGTTTTATCCGTTACTGGTATTTCTGGGTGCCATAGCAGCAACAGCCATGTTTGTGGTTTGGACTTTAAAATGGAAAATTAATAAAAACACGGAAAAGGAAGAAATACAGAAGCTCAGAGAGAATTTAAAAGATTATCAGAATGAATATGAGCTGTTTTTCCGTGCCCATTCATCAGAGGAAGAGTTGGTAGGACGCTATGAGGAATGTCTTAAAGAGGACGGAAGAATTCCGGAAATCATTGAGAAAGAAAAGGATCTGTCTAATCAGCTGGAAAAACTGGATAAGGATCTGGCAATAAGAGAAGAAGAACTGCTTCAGTTCTTTGCCCAGTTTGGGATGGTAGAGGATTTGAAGGAGGATGAACTGGTTCTGCAGGAAGAAAATCTTCGCAATGCCAAGGAGAACAGACTGCGGGAAGTAGAAGAGGCCAAGGCCGGAATATCCGAATTAAATGAGTCCATGATAAAAATGCATATGCAGGTGGAAGCGGGCGAAGAGAATGAAGCAAATCTTCTTAAGCACAGAGATGAACGAAGCGCTCTTTTGGAAAAACGTAAGGAGAGCATGGGAAAAATAAAGGCCATTGAACTTGCAATGCACATGATAGAGGAACTGGCAGGAGAGGACTATGACAGTTTCGGCAAGATTATTAATCAGAAAGCCAGCGGCTATGCGGCGTCCTTTACAGGTAATCAGTACACATCCTTTATTACCGATGACAAACTGAACTGCAGGGTAGATTATTACGATAAATATGTTTCCGTAGAAAACTTAAGCAGCGGAGCAGAGGCACAGATGAATCTTGTATTAAGACTTTCAATCGGAGATTTGCTTCTTGCAGATTATGACCTGCCATTGGTATTTGATGATGCGTTTGTTTATTATGATGATGCACGTCTGGCAGGCACGCTGATGGAAATCAGTAAAAAAACCGAGCAGATTATCATATTTACCTGTCAGAGTAGAGAGGAAACCATATTAAACCAGTTAAATCTGGAATATGTTTCCGTTAATTTGTAATTATTTTCATTTATGTTGCCGGAATATATATGTCGGGAACTAAGCAGATTCAGGAGGAAGAAATGGATTTGGACAATGTGAAAATTGTGGATATTAAAGAAAGTATTTTTGCTGACAATGATGCGGAAGCGGACAGAATAAGAGAAAGACTTGCTGATGAAAAAACCTGTCTCATTAATGTAATGGCAGGTCCGGGAGCAGGAAAGACTTCAGTACTTATCAGAACCCTTGAAGCAATTAAGGACAAAATCAGGGTTGGTGTTATGGAAGCTGACATTGATTCCGATGTGGATGCAAAGAAAATTGCAGCAACAGGGGTGGATTCCATTCAGCTTCATACAGGTGGAATGTGTCATTTGGATGCGGGTATGACAGAACAGGGGTTGGATGAATTTGAATCTTCAAAGTATGATTTGTGTTTCCTTGAAAATGTAGGAAATCTGGTATGTCCGGCTGAATTTGATACCGGCGCAAATTATAATGTGTGCATTCTGTCTGTGCCGGAGGGACATGATAAGCCTTTGAAATATCCGTTAATGTTTACAGTATGTGATGTGTTAATCATTAACAAGATTGATGTAGCTGAATATTTTGATTTCGATATGGAAAAAGTAATAGAGTACGCCCTGCTCAGAAATCCGAAACTGAAAATTTTTCCTGTAAGTGCAAAAACCGGAGAAGGTTTTGAGCCTTGGATTAAATGGGTGTTGGAAAGTGTGAAGGAATGATACAGGATATTTCTCCAAAACATCTGGTATGTGAATACCATGAATACAGGGAAAGTGAACAGGACACGGTTATTCTTATCTGTGAAGGAAAATTTTTGACAGGTACGGATGCGGCAGGTCAGCTGTATTTCCCCAAAGCAGGAGAGCTATTTACTGCAGGGACAGAGTCTCACTATCTGTTTTCCATTGATGATGAACACTATGTTCTGAATGTGCAGGAAGCACATGTACAGTACAGTGGTTTTGAATACAGAAAGCTTTCTGAAATCAGAGGCATGGAACCAAAATACAGGGTTCTTGCGGCAGCTACGGCATGGCATCTTTATAACTGGTATGCTGATAACCGTTTCTGTGGCAGATGCGGAAAAGAACTGACGCATGACAAGAAACTCAGAATGCTTAAGTGCAGCTGTGGAAACCAGATTTTTCCACGGATTTCACCGGCGGTTATTGTTGGTGTAACCAGAAAAGATGAAATACTGGTTACAAAATATGCAGGAAGAGAGTACAAAAAATATGCTCTTGTGGCAGGTTTTACGGAAATTGGTGAAACTGCAGAAGAAACCGTTGCCAGAGAGGTAATGGAAGAGGTTGGACTTAAAGTGAAAAACATTACCTATTACAAGAGTCAGCCCTGGGGATTTAGCGGAACACTTTTACTTGGATATTTCTGTGAGGTTGAGGATGATTCTCCTATTATTATGGATGAAAAAGAACTTTCCGTGGCAAGATGGATGAATAGGGATGAGCTTGAAGAATATACAGAGGGCATCAGCCTTACAGGAGAAATGATGAATGTGTTTAAATCGGCCGGAAAATAAAATTTTGCGGTCGGGAGGGAAAATCAGTATTTATGAATGATAATAATAACATGAGCATTGAAGAAACAATGAAGACAGCCGGAAGGCGGAAAATAAAAAAATATGTGCTTCGCAGTCTTGCAGTTCTGGGGATTACCGTTGGTATGCTTTTGGCAGGAGTTTTAAGTGTGCTTCTCATTGTAAATTATGGACCAAGCGAACATGCCCATAAGGTTTTTGTTAAATCCGTGCGGGAAACAAGTGCAATTGGTTTCCTTGGGGACTGGTTTACAACCGATGAGGAGCTGCAACAGATTCTCACTGAAAATACTATTGAAGAACTGGACACTGTAACGGACACCAGTCTGATACATATCGGAAACAAGGATGATGCCGACGGAAATGGAGACAGCAGCGGAAACAGCGGAACCGGAAATAGTACCGGCAATGGAAGCGGAACCGGAAATACCGGTGATGAAAATGGCGGCAACGAGGGTAGCGGAACCCATGAAACCGGCAGTGGTGATGGAAACGGGGACAGTAGCGGAAGCAGCGGAACCGGAAATGGTTCCGGCGATGGAAGTGGTTCCGGCAGTGGAAGCGGTCCGTCCGGCGGACAGGGTTATACTTCTGCAGATGTGATTTCTGACAAGGACGGAATAATAATCTGTGAGGTTTCCGGAACTACTTACAAAGGCCATATGATGATAGTGGAAGACCCTTCCAGAGTAAAGGTTGGAGTATGTAATAATCTGGGAAGTGCAGATGCCAGTGGACAGAAACTGGAGACCATTATTGATAAATACGGAGCGGTTGCGGGAATTAATGCAGGTGGCTTTGCGGATGTAAACGGCAGAGGCTCCGGTGCAATTCCATATGGATATGTATTCTCTGAAGGCAAATTTTTATATGACAGCGGAGAAAGCAGTCTGCTAATTGGATTTGATGAAAACAACATATTAAATGTGGGAAATATTAGTGCGGATACAGCAAAGTCAAAGGGCATTAGAGATGCGGTAACCTTTGGACCGGCACTTATTATTAACGGAGAGGCTGCAGCAATAAACGGAGCAGGCAGCGGATTGAATCCAAGAACAGCCATCGGACAGAGAAGCGATGGAGCTGTGCTGCTTCTGGTAATTGATGGCAGACAGGCAAACTCCCTGGGTGCAAGCTATGGAGATTTAATTGATATTATGCTTGACTTCGGGGCGGTTAATGCAGCCAATCTGGACGGAGGAAGTTCCTCTCTTATGATATATGAGGGAGAACAGATTTCCAATCCGGCAAATCTGATTAATAACAGAGATCTGCCGACGGCAATTCTTGTGATGTAAGGTGAGAGAACTTATGAAAAAAAATAACTGGTTTAAAAAAGGTCTGCTGATTTACATTGCAGTGCTTCTGATATGTATTGCGGCAGTTGATATTTATGTATGGTCAAAATTAAGTGACTATGAAAAGACCATGACAGCAGCAAATGGAAATACAGATGTGACAGGAACTGCATCTGTGCCTACAAATACTCCTTTGGCTTCTGCAGAAACATCACCAACCCCGGAACCTACTGCAACTACAGCACCTACACCAACTCCTGTACCGGAGAAACTGGTTATTCAGATACCGGACGGTGTTAAAATCAGTATAGACGGAAAAGAACAGGATTTTTCAGCATATGAGTTTTCGGAAGTACAAAGCAGCTGCTTTGATATTCTGTATACCTTTTCAGATGAGTACAGTGAATATGCCGATTTAGAAGAAAAAGTTGAAATACCTGTAATTAAAAAATATGAAATCCAAGTACCTGCAGGTTCCTCCGTAACAGCGGCAGATGAAAACGGACAGGCAATTGAACTTACTGCAGATACTGATGAAAATGGAAATACAAGGTACAGTTGTGATTTCCTTAGTGATACTTCACAGTATGATACAATTAGTGAACTTGCTTTTGAAGCCATGAAGAAATATGCACTGTTTTGTACTAATGATGGTGCGGCTTCAGAACTTAGTCCATACTTCCCGGACAACTCGGAATATTTAAAAGTTATCAGTTCAATGGATAACTCCTGGTATATGAAACACAGCGGACTTCCAACCTATACAGAGGAAACTGTTCTTGATTATGTAGGCTACAGTGACAGCCTGGTATATATTGAAATATCCATGAAACAGACAATTCTTTCTTCTGTTACCGGAACTTATGTGGATACAGTTATTACACACCCTGTTTGGTTTGTTAAACTGGGTGGAAGCTGGAAAATAGGTGCAATCGGATTTTAATCTTTTAATCTTTATCGTTAATTCCAAGCTCCTCTAAATCAGTTTCCCAAAAATGAAAATATGTTGATTTTGGGAAATGAGTGTAGTATAACAAATTTACGAGGCGTTTTTCTATGAAGCTGATTAAAAGAAAACAATACTTAGATAAAATGGTGGGAATCATCTGGCGAAGATACTGCCTTGTGATGTCAAATAAATCTGTGTGGAAAAAAGTTGCCAACGATTACTTGACAGCAACGACTATAAATACGGCTTTAGTTATAGATTGTTTTATGAGCATAATTGTGCTATAATTGTGCAAAAGAAAGGAGCGAAACATTATGCCACTTATTATGCCTATTAAGGATTTACGCAATACAACCGAGATTTCTA
>JBJEJI010000043.1:0-3544 GCA_051877895.1 Lachnospiraceae bacterium
ACCTGTTTCTGACCGGATATGATAAAATTCTTAGTGATACTTGAAGTTGCCATATTAACACCTCCTTTTTCAGTATGGCTCGTATTGATTTTTTCATACTTTGCTAACTTTATTTTATTACCAAACATCAGGTTTTGCAACCGAATTTTTGTGAAATTAATATTAAAATTATTATTTGCAATTTATATGATAGCACACGCCAAAATTATGACTTTTTTCCAAACAGTATGTGCCATCATATATAATTCTTGTTAACTATAAACTTCTGGACTTCAATTCTATATTCTTGCCCTGTTCCTTTTCTGCTTCTCTCTCTTTCCTCTTCATCTGTGCCACCACCGACTCCAGCCTCATAAATTCATCCAACATCTCATCACTATACCGATAAACAACACCGATGGAGTCAAGCTTACTTATAAATCTCTGAATAGCATCCTGCACACTACAATCTGCTATTTCAAGCCATTCCACCTTCTCTTTATCTGTAAGTGCTTCGTAGCGTTCCTTTGTCATATCAGGCGTACCAAAATCCTGTAAATCTGCATATGCTTCATCCAAGAACTCAACAGATTCATTTATCGGTTCAAAAGGCATTGTAACCGGCTCTGGTTCAGCCTCGTCGAGTTCAGGCAACACATCAGCAACCTCTATCTGCGCAGCCTCATAAACTTCTATATCTGCATTTGACTCTACCGCTTTATATACTTCAACCTCGTCATAACCCTTACTCTCCGCATGCGAAATATCACTTTCTTCAAACTCCGGTACATCCACCATATAAAGATTTTCCACATCAACATCAAGGGGTATTTCCATATGAGCAAAGGTACTTTCACTAATACAGCGATTAATGGTTGCACATTCATTTTTTGCTTCCTTTCGCCTCTCCTTAAGCTCTGCCAGCTGTTCCCGATAATGCGCTTCGTGATACAGATAAACAGTCACATCCCCATTCTTTTCATACTGATACTTATGACGGGCATGCTCCTTGTAAAGTTCCTTCTTTTTTGCATCTATATTTGCAATTCTCTGTTCCGCCACTTGCTTTGCACGGAATACATCTTCCCAGCCGTTTATACCTTCACAGTTTAAGAAAAGATACTCCTCCTGCAACTCCTTCATACGGATAAGGTCCTGCTGATACCTTGTGTATTTGTACTGAAATCGGCATCTCTGCACCACACACATACGATACAGCTTCCCATAATACCGCTGCTGAAATGCATTAGAAGGTTTCTTGTGTAATGCATAACCCGGATGAAATACAGGCGGTTCCACATACTTATAGGGACGCTCTTGCTCATAATAGGTCTGCAAATTCTGCACCGAAAATTCTTCATCCAGAGTATCCAGTCTCCTGCTACGTCTCATGCCTTCTGCCTTTACAGAAATATGGGCACCGACTTTAATCTCGTAGCCAAGCTTTTCCATAAGAAAAACAAATTGCTCAAAGCTTTCTGCCTTATTCCTGCAATACTGCATATCTCCCATGATAAAATCGCCCCAGCTCTGCTCCTTTCCCCACTGTTTACGATTCATATTCACAGGTTCTTTGCTGTATTCAGCCGCAACAATAGACAAACCATATTCCTCACACAGTCTGTTGGTTATGGGCTGTATCACATTCTTCCAGTCACCTTTTTTGTAAGCATACTTCCTGCCCGTAATCATATTTACACTGTTGAAAACAAGATGGCCGTGCAGGTGATCCTTATCCGTATGAACACTGAATACACCCTCATATTCACCACCCAAAAACTCCTCTGCAAATCGTCTGGTAACCTCATACATCTGCTCCTTGGTTCCTTCTCCCGGCTTTAGGGATATGATAAAATGATACCCCTGCCTTCCTCCGATCTGCCCGAACATTTCCTTTGTGCCTATCATCTGCTCATAAGCAAAATCCGGCAGGCAGTTAATGCTGCCTACCAGACTTCCATTTTCGGTCTTTTCCTCATTACAGATATAAGCTATGGAATGCTTCAGATGTGACGCCACATTTCCATACTCTGCTGACTTCATACACATAATCTTTGTTATCGCCATAATCATCGCCACCTTTCCACTAACTGTTTTAACAGTTTAAGCACCTCTTCCAACGCCTGTGTCATCCTAAGCACATCCACATTTCCAAACCACTTGGACTCATTACAGTGCTTTGCCATCTGGTTGATGTTTGTGGCAATTCCGCTAATCTGGCGAATAAGATTCCTTCTGTCCTCTGCGTGGGTTACATCCACTCCACCATGCACAATCAGCTCACGCAAATACTTACTCTCATTCATTCCGGCAGCCTTGGCATCCTCCGACAGCTTACGAAGCTCATATTCCGACAGTCGGAAGGTCCGGTTCTGCCTTGCCGTTCTCTTTTTAGTTATCTGTTTCTCCATAGTAAAATCCTCCAATCATTCAATTAATTGCTACACTCCTTCTGCTCACAGAAATCTCCTTTAACGCTGTGAACAGAATTTCTTTCAGACAAAAACTGCAAGATACGGAAATCGCAATGCGTTTCCAATCTTGCTAGGGGCAAATGCCCCTAAAACCCCAATATAAATACCTATTTATTACAGAAATCCACCCTTGCAGATGTATTTCTGTAAAACAAAAGGCAGGACAACCGGCGAAAATGTAATACACTTTCTGCCAATATCCCGCCTTTTGTTATACAAACCGTTATACGGATTAAAGAGCAATAAAAAAACTGTCAAACACATGAGGCTCATTTGAACCATTTTGTTTCACAATTTTTGCTTATTTTCTTATTCTGTTTTACGGTTTGTTTGACAAAACTTGTCGTCTGTCACTTCCTAATCTTCCTCATCATCCGAAAACATGGCAGACAAAGAAGCCAATGCCCCATCATCCAGCGGCTTATCAGACAGCTCCAGATTATTTTCAGTAGAATTCTCCACAGCTTCTTTCACCGGTTCTGTTGGCTCTGATGGTATCTCAGACTGCAAAGGCATCATATTCATTCCCTGCATCTGCATCATGGCAGGAACAGCCACATAGCCGCCTGCCTGCTGACCCATTGCACTAATAATGGTTGTCAGAATCCTTGTAACCGCATCCTGCATAATCCGCTCACTGTCTGCCTTGCTCTGCTTGGCAAAATCCCTGACGAACTCCTGCATAAGCTCCACAGTGTTTATCTCTTCCCGAAATCGGATTTCTCCACGGACAAAACACAGAATTGCCCATTTCACAGCCTCCGTCAGAGAATCATAATACTCACCCTCATAGACCGCTTTATCCAGCCAGTCCATGATTTCCTTATCCTCCCGGTTTTTATCATTCAACCGGAACGCAATCGACCTTGTTGCCATAGGCTACACCTCCAGATTCTGTGCTAAATACTGATACCCGAGAGCATTGGCACGGACATCTGTTACATATCGCACATTTTCCCCGGTACAGCTTCCAAAACGCCGCATAACTCCGGCTCCGCCACCAACATACACCACATTGGTAAAATCAAAATCAATCTTCAGTTCACGAAGCTTAGCTTCCACCTCAAGGGCATATCTTCTAAGCCCTGCAT
>JBJEJI010000044.1:0-3502 GCA_051877895.1 Lachnospiraceae bacterium
TTTAAATCTAATCCCACCGCCTAAAGGCAGTGGGTTATCTTTAGTTTTTTATATACGGAGAATGTATGTTTCAGAGTATATTCTTCATTGGCATAAAAGTTGCCAACGATTACTTGACAGTAACAATGTATGTCATCTTTCCGATTATAATGGCAAATTTCAAAAAAATATGATATGATAACATATATTATTTCCAAAATAACAGGAGGAGACTTTTGAATAAAGTATTTTCGAAATCAATTATAATAAAAAAACTATTTGTTATTCCTTTTTGTATATTTCTTTTTATTTCTGCAACCATTGCAACTGCCGATGCAGAAAACGAAACTGCTGTTTCCCTGGATTTAGACATTTCAAACAGCAACGGCAATTCAACCTCAAACATCCGGGATAAAAGCTATGATACAAAACTGGAATATGCGGCAGGTGACAGCATATCCATTACTGCAAAAGAAGACATAGGCGGTGTTTATCTTATCTGGGGATACAAACCCGTCTCCTGGACATTAAGCTATGGCGATACCCAAAAAGAATGCGGTAAAGCCGGATATCTTCATGAATATATTGCAGTTTCGGAAGATACCAAATCCGTAACCGTTACATTTAATGACAGCGCAATAATATGCGATATTTACGTTTATTCCAAAGGTGAGCTTCCGGAGGATGTTCAGGTTTGGCAGGCTCCATGCTACAACATGGCGGATTTTCTTGTTTTCTCCACCCATGCAGACGATGAAGTACTGTTTCTTGGGGGAGTGCTTGCCCAATATGGCGGCCAGCAGGGAATGAATGTTCAGGTGGTTTATATGACAAACTACTGGAACGGAACCAGAATCCGGGAACACGAAAAACTGGACGGATTATGGGAATGCGGAATCAGGTATTATCCGGTCAACATGCCTTTTGACGATCTTTATGCAGAATCGCTGGAAGAGGCCGAAAGAGTGTACAGCTATGACGATCTTTTAACAGAAGTAACTAAGCAGATTCGAAGCTTTCATCCAATGGTGGTTGTTACTCAGGACTTTAACGGAGAATATGGTCATGGCGGACATATGATTCTTGCAAAAGCCGTTGCAGAGGCCGTGGAAAACAGTAGTGATTCATCCTTCCAACCGGAATCTGTACAAAACTATGGAACATGGGATGTTCCGAAAGCCTATTTCCATCTTTATCCTGAAAACACACTGACGATGAACCTGCGACAGCCTCTTTCAAACATGGGAGACCGTACTGCACTTGAGGTTGCCTCCGATGCCTATTTAAAGCATGTATCACAGCAGTGGTGCTGGTTCTACGTTTCGGATGACTATAAATACAGTTGTGCCGAATTCGGTCTGTACAGAACCACCGTGGGAGCAGATACCGGAATAAATGATATGTTTGAACATCTTACAACCCATAAAGAGCAGAACCGTCTGGCAGAGGAAGAAGAAGCTGCAAAAGAATATGAAGATGCAATTCCTGCACTTACCCAGGCTGCAAACCAGCCGACTCCTAGTCCTACCACCAGTCCTGATACACAGAAGGCTGATGCCAAAGAAAATTCCGGACATGCAATCTGGAAAACTGTTATTATTGTACTGATTATCGTTCTTATTCTTCTGGTGGCAGGCATTTTAATATACACTGCCCGGCTTAGAAAGCTTAAACGCAGAAAGCAAAATAGTAAAAGACCTAACAACAGGCTTAATAACAATCAGGACAATTATGATTTTTAAACAGTATTAGTATTCATAAAATTGTCAATCAAACATTAAAGTATAAAAAGGTGGCCCAAAGCCACCTTTTTATTTTATCCTTTTACATCTGTTTACGCATCAATGGTAGATACTCCGAATGTAATTTCTTCCAACACGTCCAGCAGAACGCTTACTGTATCCAGTGCTGTAAGAATGGTCAGGTTGTTTTCTACTGCACACTGACGAATCAGATACCCCTCAGAATCTCTTCCCTGTGAACGTACATCTCTTGTATTAATAACATAGGTTACATAACCCTGTCGTATGGAATCTGTGATATCGCTGTAGCCATCGCTGATTCTGCGCATTTTTCTGGTTCTGACTCCATTTTCTTTCAGGAAATTAGCCGTTCCTTCGGATGCTTCAATATTAAAGCCCAGATTGTAGAATCTGCGGATAAGCGGAAGTGCTTCTTCTTTATCGCCGTCTGCTATTGTTGCAAATACAGTACCATAATTCTGAATCTTAACACCGGATGCCTGTAAAGCCTTATAAAGGGCACGTTTCAGTTTATCATCATAACCTATTGCTTCACCGGTTGATTTCATTTCAGGAGAAAGATATGCATCCAGTCCGTGAAGCTTGGAGAATGAGAATACAGGTGCTTTTACATACCAGCGTTTCTTTTCCTCAGGATATATAGTTGTATAACCCTGTTCTTTAAGGCTCTTTCCAAGAATAACCAGTGTTGCAATATCTGCCAGCTTATATCCGGTTGCCTTTGAAAGGAAAGGTACGGTTCTTGAAGAACGTGGATTAACCTCAATGATATAAACCCTGTCATTCTTATCAACTATAAACTGAATGTTATACAGACCTATAATACCAATTCCAAGTCCCAGCTTTTTGGTATAATCAAGAATAACCTTTTTCACCTCATCCGAAATGCTGAAAGAAGGATATACACTGATAGAGTCACCGGAATGTACGCCTGTTCTTTCTACCAGTTCCATAATTCCGGGAACAAATACATCTGTTCCATCACAAATGGCATCTACTTCAACTTCTTTTCCCCGGATATACTTATCTACAAGTACTGCCTTGTCTTCATCAATCTCAACAGCTGTTTTCAGATAATGCCGCAGCTGAGCTTCATCAGATACAATCTGCATTGCCCGTCCGCCAAGAACAAAGCTTGGTCTTACAAGTACCGGATAACCGATATTGTTCGCGGCTTCAATACCCTCTTCAATTTTAGTTACCGCCTTGCCTTCAGGCTGAGGAATTTTCAAATCAATTAAAAGCTTTTCAAATGCATCCCTGTTTTCAGCCTTTTCAATAGCATCACAGTCGGTTCCTATAATTTTAACGCCTCTGTCCCTAAGAGGTTCTGCAAGATTGACTGCCGTCTGACCACCCAGAGAAGCAATTACACCATCCGGTTTCTCCATTTCAATGATGTTCATAACATCTTCTACACACAACGGCTCGAAATAAAGCTTATCTGAGGTTGTATAATCAGTAGAAACAGTCTCCGGGTTATTATTGATAATAATTGCTTCATAGCCGGCTTCTTTAATTGTTTTTACCGCATGTACGGTGGAATAGTCAAATTCTACACCCTGACCTATACGAATTGGTCCGGAGCCAAGAACAATAACCTTTTTCTGGTCTTTAATTACTGACTCGTTTTCATCTTCATAGGTAGAGTAGAAATAAGGAATGTAGCTTTCAAACTCAGAGGCACAGGTATCAATCATTTTATAAACCGGGAAAACGTTTTCCTTTTTCCTCAATTCAAAAATGTCAATTTCCTTCAT
>JBJEJI010000045.1:0-13786 GCA_051877895.1 Lachnospiraceae bacterium
TTGCGGCAGCTATCAGTCTTTTAAATGAACGGTTCTTTAAAATGCCCAATGATATCGCACTGCTTCTTTTTACGTTTCTGTTTTGTGTTGTCATTAAAGCAACCGGCACATTATTTTACCCGGAAATTCTCGATTATGCATCAGGCTCACTGGATTCCTTTCGCTTTGAATCCTATCTGCTTGACGGAGTTCTTTGCTTCATGCTTTTTGCCGGAGCCGGAGAGGTACATTTTAACAAATTCACTCTGAACCTGAAAAGTATCACACTGCTGTCCTTCCTGACCACTGCCATTTCCGCAGCACTGTACGGAGCACTGTTCTATCTTGCATCCTGCATTTTTGACTGGGAGCTTAGTATATGGATTTGTATTCTTTTGGGATGTATTGTTTCTCCTACAGACCCCATTGCAGCAACCGGAATCATGAATAAACTTGGACTTTCCAAAAACGTTACTACTGTAATCGAAAGTGAATCTCTTTTTAACGATGGAATGGGCGTTGCCCTGTTTGCCTTCATAAAAAGTATTGTCACCAATATGGGACAGGAAAACTTCATTATACTTATGTTACGTGAAGTATTGGGCGCAGCCATTGTATCCCTGATAATATCACAATGTCTGCTTTTCATGATAAAACAGTCACGCAAGCCTTTTAATCATATATTAATCAGCCTTCTGGCCGTGTCTTCTTCCTATGTTATATGCGAGCTCTGGGAATTTTCAGGAGTCATCGCCGCTGTTCTCTGCGGTATGAGCTTTTCCTATGGAATGGACAAAATGTCACGTTTCCGCCAGATTGTAGACCCGGAGGATTTATATTCCCATTTCTGGGAAGAAATTGACAGCCTTCTTAACAGTGTATTGTTTGTATTAATCGGTCTTTCCGTACTGAAACTGACCCCATCCTTTATTATGCTGCAGACCGGTATTGCAGCCGTAATGGCAGTATTAGTTTCAAGAGCAGTTGGTGTGGCTCTTCCAATGACCTTCAGCAAGAAAAAAACCATACCCGGTGGATACTGCCTTATGGAATATACCGCACTCATGACATGGAGTGCCCTCAAAGGCGGCTTATCTCTTGCACTGGTATTCAGCACACAGGAAATACTGCCGGATACAACCTATACCATTCTGCTGAATGCAGCATATATCATCATTTTATTCAGCGTTATTGTTCAGGGAATGACAACAAAAAATATTTACCATGCTATCGAGCGACATAAATCCAGGAGAATAAGAAAGGAGAGCAGTATATGCGAATCATAATTGTAGGGGCGGGCAGAACCACCGAGGCTCTTATTCAGCATCTTGAAAAAAGCAGCCACGATGTAATTATTGTTGATAAAGATAAAAAAAAGGTAGAGGCCATTACAAACCATTACAGTGTAAATGGTGTATGCGGCAGTGGAGCTTCCAGAGAAGTTCTGCTTTCTGCAAATGCGGATACTGCTGACGTTATTATCAGCCTGACACCTGTTGACGAAATCAATCTCCTTGCCTGCTCAATGGCAAAGAGTCTTGGAACTCGTTATGCTGTTGCTGAAATTGAACGCAGTGAATTGATTTGTGATGAAGCCTATTTAAAAGAAAGTTTTAATATTGACCACATTCTGACTCCAAAGAAGATTATAGCGTCAGACATTGCCGACCAGATATATTTCAATGCTGCCAACCGTGTTGAAACATTTTTTGATTCCAGAGTGCTGTTGGCAGAAATAACAGTGGATAAAGACAGTATTCTTGCCGACGCTAAGTTAAAGGATATCAAACAGCTGTTAAACGCAGATTTTCTTATTTTCGGAGTTTTGCGTAATGACAAGTTAATGGTTCCAAAGGGCGAATTTTTACTGAAGGCCGGAGATGCTATCGGTATAATTGCCAACAAAGACGAAATGACAGGCCTGTTTTCAAGGGTAGATCTGGTCAGAAGCCCGGTTCGCTCGGTTATGTTAATCGGCGGCGGAGAGCTTGGTGCCACACTTGCAAAACAGCTTCTGGAGCATAAAATTACGGTCAAACTTGTTGATAATAATCGCAACCGCTGTGAAGAACTTCTTGAGGAGCTGCCAAAGGCCAAAGTTATCTATGGAAACGGAACTGATGTTACTCTTTTAGACAAGGAGGGTATCGGTAAATGTAATGCCTGCATCTGCACTACCGGAAGTGATGAAACCAACCTGTTATCATCCCTTATTGCATGGACTAACGGAGTCAATAACATAATTACAAAAATCAAAACCTCTTCTTATGAAAAGGTTCTCCGCAAGGTTACCATTAATATTACCGTCTCTCCTGCCCGAATGGTTTCCGAAAAGCTTTTAGCCCGACTTTCATCTCTGCAAAACGCACATCAGAGTCTTGAAATGTGCCGGTATTACTCCCTTGGCTCCGCCATGCTAAAAATCAGTGAATTTCACGTTTCTTCCGACTTTTCCATGGCCGGTATACAGCTTAAGAGTGAAAACATGAAGCTAAAAAAGGGCATTATTATCGGAGCAATCGAGAGAAACGGAACCACCATTATTCCGGGCGGAAATGATATAATCTGTGCGGACGACAGAGTTCTGGTCCTCTCGGAGAGCAATGTGGAAATAAATGTTCTTTCTGATATATTTCAGTGAAATCATCTGTCACATGTACGGTTTACAGGTTCACCCTTATGGACCACACTTCTTCCATTACACCGTAAACCAAAGTGTCATAAGTTTTTCCGTAGTATCTTTCAATGCTTTCAAAGCAACCAAAAATTTCCTGAGACTGGATTGCCTGCATAAAACTGTCATAAACGGCCTGAGTTGTGCAATGGATTTCCACGAAATCCCTGCCCTCTCTGTATGCTTTTAAAAACATTTTATCCAGGTCATCAATACGAAATGCACTAAGCTCATATCCATTGTAGATATAATAGTTATATTTTCCACCGGTGCACTCCGGAAGCGGATACGTCACATCTTCTGAGTGATTTCTGGAAATCGTGTTATAGTCCACAAGGCAATATGCATAGCTTTTGGTTTCATTTTCGCTTTTCGGGTCGCACCAGGTAAGGTCCAAAGCATAGTAAGAGCCATCCAGCTTTACATAATTCCATGCATGTCCCTCACCCTCAGCTTTACCGGTAATATAAAGACAATCAATCCCCATACTGTTAAGCAGATACTGAACTGTTTTGCTGTAACCTTCGCACAAAGCCTTCTGTTTTAAAAGTGTGCCATAAATGCTACAGGACAATTCCAGATTTTCAGTCAGATTTCCGTCCCGGTAATCGTTGTAGCTGTTAATATCATAATCCGTATTGTCGATTATATAATCAAATACATACATTACTTTTTCATAATCGGTTTTGCCGTCTACCTTCTTAACAATAGCTGCTTTTACGGTTTCTATTCCCTGTGCCATGTCTAAAACGCTTTCTTTATCGTAAACATAGTAAGGAATACAGTCCGTGGCTATGTCTCCGCTACTGTAAACCTCGCAATTGTTATATATCCAGAAAAGCTCCGGATAGTCATTACGCATACAGCTGTAAATTACCCTCAGCTCATCCATGGTTATGTTGCAGCTTTTTATATCTATTCTTGATGCAAAGGAACAAATGCCCATCAACAGTCTTTCATAGGCCTCTTTTTCATTATCGGTCAGATAATTATAGGCATATCTCCCCGTTTCCGGATGAACGAATTCGTTTATTTCATCCGGCACGTCTGATGGCCCATATACTTTGCCCTCCGGGAGTTCGGATATTGTGCCGTTTATAATAGGAAGCACGTAATCTGTCACAATATTTCCAATCATAAAGCAACAGGCCACCATACATATAAAAACAGTTATTTTTGATAATACACTTTTTTTCAAACGGCTCCTCCAAATTTTTGAATATTAACAAAAGAGAACCAAACCAGCTGTAAGAAACACTCCTTAGTATGCCAATTTGATTCTCAATATTCGTTCCATGATTAAATTAAATATGATCATCCGGCTTTCATTGGAAAACTGTAAATTATGTTTCCAATGTCATTTTACCTGTTGCCGGCACACATGTCAAGAAACATGGTATGGATTCTTGTATCACTGCCCAGTTCCGGATGAAATGCAAGACCAATCTGGTTTTTATAGCGTACACCTACGATTTTTTCATCAACCTCAGCAATTACCTGAACCTGCTTAGCTGCTTTTTCTACATAAGGTGCACGGATAAAAATCATTTCATAATTGCCCACACCTTCAATTTCCTTTGTAGTCATAAAGCTGCCCAGCTGTCTTCCGTAAGCATTTCTTCTTACGGTTACCGGAAGTGTTCCGAAATATACATTATCATCATTACTGATTTTCTCAGAAAGAAGGATCAGTCCGGCGCAGGTAGCAAGCACAGGTGTGCCTGCCTCAAGCTGCTCCTTAATTGTATCAAACATATCAAGCTCTTTTAAAAGCTTGCCCTGTACCGTGCTTTCTCCTCCGGGAAGAACAAATCCATCGAAATGACCGGCAAGGTCTTCTTTCTGTCGCAATTCAACACATTCCACACCACCCTCATATTCAGATGACAGGCTGTTAAGCATCATTTCATGCTCAATGAATGCGCCCTGTACTGCTAAAACTCCGATTCTCATAACTTCACCGTGATTCCTTATTAGTTATTCCTTATAATTTATCTTCAACCTGCATGACAGCTAACTGATTACTGGCCTCTTTCTTCCATAATCAGTTTGATTTCCTGCTCGTTGATACCTACCATTGCTTCACCAAGATCTTCGGAAAGCTCTGCAATAAGCTTAGCATCCTTGTAGTTGGTTACTGCCTTAACAATAGCATTTGCTCTCTTCTCAGGGTCTCCGGACTTGAAGATACCGGAACCGACAAATACACCTTCTGCACCAAGCTGCATCATAAGTGCTGCATCTGCAGGAGTTGCAACACCACCTGCTGCGAAATTAACAACAGGAAGTTTTCCGTTTTCATGTACATAAAGCACGAGATCGTAAGGAACTCTCAGTTCTTTTGCTGCTTCATATAATTCATCTTCACGCATGGAAGTGATTCTTGCGATTTCAGCATTCATCTTTCTCATGTGTCTTACAGCCTGAACTACATCGCCTGTTCCCGGTTCACCCTTTGTTCTGATCATGGATGCTCCTTCGTTAATTCTTCTCAGTGCCTCGCCTAAATCTCTTGCACCGCAAACAAAAGGAACCTTGAACTGCTTTTTGTCAATATGATATAAATCGTCTGCAGGGGAAAGAACTTCACTTTCATCAATGTAGTCAATTTCAATTGCTTCGAGAATCTGTGCTTCTACGAAATGACCGATACGACATTTTGCCATAACAGGAATAGAAACTGCTTCCTGAATTCCCTTAATCATTTTAGGGTCGCTCATTCTTGAAACGCCACCTGCTGCACGAATGTCAGCCGGAATTCTTTCAAGTGCCATTACCGCACATGCACCTGCTGCTTCGGCAATCTTTGCCTGCTCAGGTGTTGTAACGTCCATAATAACGCCACCCTTTAACATCTGTGCCAGCTGTTTGTTTAAATCATATCTGTTTTCCATTTTTTAATGCCTCCGTAATTTAAGAATTTTTACATTGTTGTTGATTATTCTAAATAATTAGTTATAACCCTTTGTTGTAAATTGATTCGATATATAGTATAATCAATTCTGACCATAAGAAAATAGTCAATTTGATTAAATTCAATATGGTCAGATTGGAGAATTGACCATATGCTAACCTATACTTTTGATTTAAATTCCCAGACTCCCCTGTACCTTCAGCTTTATAACCTTATTAAAAAAGATGTTCTTACCCAGGTTTTAAAGCCGGACGAACATCTTCCTTCTAAAAGAAGCTTTGCCAAAAATCTGGGAATCAGCACAATAACCATAGAAAATGCCTATGCCCAGCTCATGGCAGAGGGTTATATCTATTCCCTTCCCAAGAAGGGTTATTTTGTTGCCGACCTTACTGACCGCAGGGGATTTTTCGGAAGCTATGAAAGCATCCCGTCTTTGCCACTTACTACTCACGATACAGCAAATAGTCATAAAGCAAAGGGGTGTAGTTCGGTAAACAGTAACGGATTGCCTGAATATACAGATAATGCTTTGGGAAGTAATACAGAACAGTTCTCTGAAGATGCTAATTATCATCTTCTTGCAGACTTTACCAGCAACCGGACAAATCCGGACAATTTCCCTTTTTCCATATGGTCAAAAATCTTAAGAGAAGAATTATCAGAAAATAAATATGCCTTAATGGCAAAATCACCAAGCTGCGGCATATATAAGCTGCGCCGCTCAATTGCCGCCCATCTTAAAGCCTTTCGTGGCATGATGGTAGCACCCGAACAGATTATAATAGGTGCCGGTACGGACTATCTGTATGGTCTGATTATCCAGCTACTGGGCAGAGACAAGATTTACTGTGTGGAAAATCCCGGTTATAAAAATATCACACAGATTTACAGCCACAATAATGTAAATTACTGTCATGCGGACATGGACAAATCCGGACTTTCTGTTTCAGCTCTCCGTGATACCAATGCCCACATTGTACATATCAGCCCGACACACCATTTTCCAACAGGAATAACCATGCCCATAAGCAGAAGATATGAACTTCTTAACTGGGCCGCCGAGGATAAAGAAAGATATATTATCGAAGACGATTATGACAGCGAGTTTCGTCTGACCGGAAATCCAATTCCATCCCTGCAAAGTATTGATGAAGGTGAGAAGGTAATTTATATCAACACCTTTTCCAAGTCCCTGGCCTCCACCATTCGTATAAGTTACATGGTGCTGCCCCCACATCTTATGGAGAGATTTAATTCAGAGCTGTCCTTTTATTCATGTACAGTATCAAATTTTGAGCAGTATACCCTTGCAGAATTTATTGACCGTGGATATTTTGAAAAGCACATTAACCGCATGCGTCTGTATTACGGTAGGCAGCGTGAAGCTTTGTTAAATGCAATAAAAAAGAGTCCCCTGGCCGATTATATTACAATCATAGAGGAGGACTCCGGATTACATTTCCTTATTAAAATCAAAACGCAGCTTCCGGATGAAGTTCTCATAGAGAGATTTCTTGCCGAGAAAATACGCATAACGGAGCTTAGCAGGTATTATAACACTCCGGCTCCTGAAGCTGCCCACACCTTTATCATAAACTATTCAAACATTGATACCGGAAAACTTTCTGAGATTATTCAGGTTATGGTCCGCATACTGCTAAACTTACCTGCTCTTTAAATTCTTTAAGCTTTACATCCCAGTCGGCATACGCGGCATCATTTCTGTGGTCCGGCAGGTCATAATTATCTGCCAGCCAGTTTCCAAAATATGCACTTACCTTGGTTGCTCCAAAGTAATTTAAATGATCGCCTTTATCTTTTGTATCTTTCTTCCAGTCTATCTGCACTTCATCGCAGAGCATGTTAAAGTCAAGATACTCAAGAGAATAGGTATCTGCCAGAGCCTGCACCTTTTCATTTCTGTCATAGCTCCAGTTTCTGTGACTTGGAGCACTGACCAGAAGTAATTCGCTGCCGTGTTCCTCACACAGCTCTTTTATCTTTGAAAGATACCATTCATTGATGGAACATACCTCACATGTAAAGTGATTTTCTGTCATATAATCCTTTTTATCTTTGGGCGGTTTTACTACCGTGCACAATACATATCCCTTTGTTCCGTTAGGTGTGGAATAATCCGGCTTAGTATATAAATCCTCAAGACTCAGACTCTTCCACCGGTCATGAAACTCAAGCAAAGGCACTGCCTTTTTAGTCTGGTAGGTTAATATACCCCGGTAGTCGGATTTTTTAAACAAAGTGTCCGCTTCCAGCACAATAAGCTTAGGACTCTGGGTCTCAAATATTTTATTAACGTAATAATAGGTTTCATACATATATTGTCCACCGGAGCCACAGATATATGATGTAAAGCCATAATTTTCATACATTTCCAACGGAATAAAAGTATTGTAGCTTTCGCTGTTTCCAACAAATACCACATCCAGTGAATTTTCCTCTTCCGCAGCAAGTGCGTTGGCATTTACATGTGTCATTCCTGCCCTCTTGGTGTTTTCCTTAGGTCTGAAAACAAGACCTGTACACCAGATGAGAAAACACAGTATTACAAAGAATGCCACTGATTTTACCATATTTTTCATGGGTTGTTTCCTTCCTGATAATCAGTTACTATCCAATACTTTAGTGAACTACCCACCGCCTACAGCCGGTGAAATTACGGTCACACTATTTCAAGCTTTTCCGGGTCAGAACCCTGCATAAATAGATGGAACTGCCATATAACCCGGGCCGTATGCACCGAATATTACTATAAAAAGTATAAGAGCATAATATACAACCCATCTAAGGGCTATTGGCTTTGCAGCCACAGACTCTCTGATATTAATACCTCTCTCTTTCATCAGGCTTACAATAAATACCAGAAGTACACTTATACCAACGATTACATAATCCTGTATGTCAAGTCGCAGTATACGGTAGGTTCCATCAGTAAAGGATTTCAGTGTGAAGTCAGTTACCATGGTTTTAAACATAGTTAATCCTGCTCTTAATCCGTTTGCCCGGAAAAAAAGTTCTCCCACAAATACCAGAAAAGTTGTTCTTACAATACGGAAAACGGTATATATTTTTCCGTTTCTGTCTATATGAAGCTTAGGCAACAGTTTTTTGGACAGCGGCTCAATCAGATTGCCGGTCATTATCATTACAAAATGGTAAAGTCCGAAGAAAATATAGCTGAATGCGGCACCATGCCATAATCCGTTACAGAACCAAACACTGAAAAGGGCTATTGAACCTGCAAGCAAAGGCCCATAGTAATTACCAATTTTCTTTCTCGCCTTTGATGTAAGATTTTTAAGCGGCTTCGAAAGAGACAGCGGATAAAAAATATAATCTTTAAACCATGTACCCAGTGTAATATGCCATCTGGTCCAAAATTCCGAAACGCTTTTTGAGAAAAACGGCTGGCGGAAATTCTCAGGTATGGTAACACCAAACACCTGCCCTGTTCCGATTACTATATCCATTGTCCCTGAAAATTCCATGTACAGCTGACAGGTATATAAAATCATTCCAAGTGCAACCAGCCCTCCGTCAAGTGAATCAAACTTTTTGTCAAATACTGTAAGAACTGCAAGATTTAATCTGTCGGCAATAACCATCTTTTTTGCCAATCCGTACAACATTCTCTGATAACCGAAGGTAAGATTTTGATAGGTTGTTTTTCTGCACTCATAAATATCAGCGGCGGTATCTTCATATCGACAGAAAGGGCCTTCCACAATATGTGGGAAATAACTGATAAACATGGCCACACGCAAAAAGTTTTTATCTGCCTGTATTTTTTCTCTGTAAACATCAACAATATAAGAAACCGCCATAAGAGTGTAGAAAGAGATTCCTATTGGCAATGCAAATTTCATTAAGCTTACTCTTGCATCCAGATTTGCCATGCCAAGAACACGATTTAGTGCATCCCCCGCAAAAGCAGAATATTTTAAAACCAGAAGCACACCTATATGTAATACCGCTGCCAAAACGGCAACCCTTCTCTTTTTCTTTTTATACACTTCCTTAAGTGCTTTTTTTTCCGATTTATCACATTCCTTCAGGGCATTATTTCTTTCATCATTAAGATGGGACAGCCACAATCCAAAGCAATACATGGATACTGTAGTTACAATCAGCCATATAACCAGTTGCTTACTAAATAACCAGAAAAAAAGATAAGATGCAGCCAGAATTATGAAACGTCTGTATTTCTGCGGTAAAATATTATAAAGAAGTATAACCACCGGCAGAAAAATAAACAGATATTCCGGATCCGTATATGACATCAGCCTTCCTCCTGAAGTCTTGTAATCATAGCCCACAGAGCTTTAGCAGAATTAAAATTTGCCGGAATAATTTCTACTGTCGGAATTGAAATATCAAAACAATCTTCAATCTCCGCCACCAGTGACAGTATAGCCATGGAATCCAGATGATGACCATCAATTAAGTCCTCACAGGTTTCATAATCAACCTCCGGCTGAATGTCCTCCAAAATTTCAATTAATTCGTCCATAAAAATTCCCTCCTATATATTGATAATCTTTTTTGATTCTAAATTAATCATTATCCCACCGCCTAAAGGCAGTGGGTTATCTTTGTTTTTTTATATATCTGCATTAATTACAGATACATTATGAACATTTTTACTTTTCAAGGCCTATAATTCTGACTGCAATCCAATTTTATATTCCGGTTAAGAATTGGATTAAGAATTAACATGCCAGGTTTCTATTTCGTCCCTTACCGGTTTTTTATCACCATCTTCTTTTATCAGCGCAACTTTTGGAAGACTGCGGCTTAAAAACAGGGCAATTCCTTCGGTTACACTATATGCACCGGTATTTTCAAACACGAATACATCACCAATTTTTAAATCTGCTACCGGAAGCTGTTTTACCAGTATGTCATTAACCGTGCAAAGAGAACCGCAAAGATTCCAGTTTCTCACTTCACCTTCCGTTCTCTTCGGCAATACTGTGTAATATGGATGCTTCATTGCCATTGTCTGTCCGTAATATACCAGCTGGTTAATTCCACCATCCAGAATTGCATAGTTCTGACCTTTAACGGTTTTTACATCTACTACTTTGCTGGCATAATATCCACAGCCTGCGGCAATACTTCTTCCGATTTCCACAATGGTTGTCCTTTTTGATGAGGATAGACGGATAATTTCTGCAAATTCTTTTAAGAATTCATCTTCGTCAAAAGCGTCAGACTGAAAATAAAACACCGGAAAACCGGTTCCATACTCAAGTTCTTCACAAACAAAATTATAGTCCTGCTCCAGTTTATCAATCAGCTCATTCAGCCCCGTAATTTCCTTAATAATTTTTTTTATAGAATGTTTCTGGGTTCCTGAAAAATACTGAATTCCACCAATAAAGAGATTGGGATACCGTTCACTGTTCCTAACAATAATTTCCGTCAGTTCTTCCTCATCCATTCCAAACTGATTACCACTGCTTAGTCTGAGAAGAACTTTAAGTTTTACTGCCGACTTTTCCGCAACACGTTGTAAAATCCGGGCATGCTCTGTGGATTCCACAGTAAAAATTCCTCTGCAGCTTTCATCCTCTTCTATTGCATTTGCCACAACCTTTTCAATAAAATTCTCAGATTTATTTACACCTGAAATAACCATTTGCGAAGACGCCACTCCATATTTTTTACAGATCGCATATTCTCCGGGAGAACAAATTTCAAGACGTTCTACCTTGCTTTCCACGCCCGGTATAATAAAAGTATTTGCTTTCACGGCATAACACATCTTTACCTCTTCCGGCAATTTCTCTCTCAGATAATTAATCCTCTCACATAAAATCCGTTCATCAAAAATAAATGCCGGTGTTCCGATTTCATTTATTAATTCTTGAACCTGTTTGTTCATGATATTCCCTTTCTGTTACCTTGCTTATCTTTCTATCCTTTTTTATTTACCTACATTAGAATGATTCTTACTATCTGCTCACATATTCCTTATAAGCTTTTCTATCTGCAGCCAAAATCTTTAAAAGTTTTCTGTCAATTTTACCATTCTTTGTCATCGGCATTTCATCAAGTGGTTTAAGAGCACCCGGAACCATAAAAGCAGGGAGTTTTTCTGTCAGGATTTCATGAAGTTTCTTACTGTCATGGCTGCCCACATAAAATCCCGTCAGCCTGCTTTTCTTCTCATCAAACACACAGCAACACCTTTCAATTCCATCAACCGCCATCATGGATTTTTCTATTTCTTCCAGTTCAATGCGGTGCCCCATATGCTTAATCTGAAAATCCTTTCGACCTGCAAAAACCAGCTCACCTCTTTCATTATATGTTGCCATGTCTCCGGTACGGTAAATTCTTTCACCATACTTCCGGTTAGACGGATTCATTACAAATGCTTTGTCAGTTTCCGCCGGAGCATTATAATACCCCAGAGCAAGCGCTGTGCCGGCTACACAAATTTCCCCGGATTTTGGTTTTTCCATTTCTTCAGCAGCTTCAACATCATCTTCTGTTTCTTTATTTTCTGAGTTTTCTTTCACTCTTTCAATATCTGAATAATCTGTTGGCAACACTACTCTGTTTTTTTCATCAAGCAGAAAAACCCTCTCATTTGGAAAAGCTTTGCCAATTGGAATTCCCTCTTCATATTCACGATTTCTGTCAATAATGTGATAAGTACAATTACAGGTAATCTCCGTAGGCCCATATAAATTAACAAACATAGCCTCCGGCAAATGGTCCATCCACTCCTTAAGGTGCTTCATGGGCATAACCTCACCACTGAAAAGAATCTTTTTAACTGTTGTCGGCACCCTATAGTCCAGGGCATGAAAAGTAGTTATAAGACATAATGCGGAAACGGCCCAGGTCATAACTGTGATTTTTCTATCACACAGACAATCCAGAAGCTCCATTGGTTTTGAAAAAAGTGTTTTATCAATTATAACAAGGTTTGCACCTGTTCTGAAGGCGGAATATATATCCTTTACAGAAACATCAAAATCAAACGGAGCCTGATTTCCAATAACATCTTCCCCAGTAATGTTAAATAGTTCAGTATAAACATCAATAAAATCTATTACACTTCTGTGAGACACCAGTACACCCTTTGGAATTCCTGTTGAACCTGAGGTGAAATTCGCATATAAAGGATCCGTATCAATAGAATTCTCTCTTACCATGGTGAGGAATTGTTCCTCTTCTTTTGTAGGAATATGTTTTTTCAGTTCCTCTATACAGAGAACCTTAATCCCGTTAGCATATTTCTCTGCTTTATCTTTATATTTATTATCAGTTATCAGGAGTTCCGGGTCTGTTACAGAAATAATTTTTTCTATTCTTTCGTCCGGCAGCTCCGGATTAATAAGAATATAGAATCCCCCATAATACACAATGCCCATGAAGGCAGTTAATGCATTAATTCCCTTGTCCATTAATACAGTAACAGGTTTACCTGCCGTCGACTTAAAATCCTGCACTCCGCAATCCTCATTTAGGGCATTAAAAATTGCCGCAGCAGTATTCCTTGCAGCACATAAAAATTCTGTATATGTAATCTCCCCGGAGAAATCCATAATTTTATTATCTTTTTTGTCTGAAACAGCAATTTGCTCCAGATATTCTAATACATTTCTCATAACTTTTCCATCCCTGGTGTATGCTTTATAAAAAAATTTTTACATAACTAATCCATAATACTATATCGGTACATATTGTATCATCCTGCCATCCGGTATTCAACATAATTAAATAAATCTTAATATAACTTAAAGTAAACGTAATTATTATGATGCAGAAATTTGTCGAATATTGGTCAAACTCGCATACGCTCCGCTTTTTGTTCGTTATCTTTGGTTTTTATATATCCTGTTTTATCCGGTACTACTGAAATGTACCGACAAATAAAAAAAGAACGACAACACCAGTTACCGTTCTGAAAGTGAACCACTGGGGATTCGAACCCCAGACAACTTGATTAAAAGTCAAGTGCTCTACCACCTGAGCTAGTGGTCCGTATAAAGTTATAATTAAGAAAAATGCCCAGAACCGGAATCGAACCAGTGACACGAGGATTTTCAGTCCTCTGCTCTACCGACTGAGCTATCTGGGCATGTTGTAAAACACTTTCGTGCCTTATATTAAATTAATTGCGGGAGCAGGATTTGAACCTACGACCTTCGGGTTATGAGCCCGACGAGCTTCCAGACTGC
>JBJEJI010000046.1:0-3410 GCA_051877895.1 Lachnospiraceae bacterium
GATTCTGACTCCACTTTTTGACGCACCTTTTGCATTTTGACTCCCTTTTGTCGCGCCTTTTATAAACGGATATTCCGACGCCTAATGATACTGCCTTATCATCTGGTGCAGTACAGCCTCCTCTGCCATCATCCTCGCCTGTGTCCGCAACTGATACATCTCCCAAAACGATTGCCTGTTCTTTGGCTTATGACTGCTCAACCACTTACTTTCGATTGTCTCCAACAGCTCATATGCCTCCTCATCAATCTCCGTTGCCTTATCCCACAGTCGTCCGAACCTCACAAGATTTCTGTATCTGTCCGGATGTTCCGTTTCCATAAACTCAATCCACATTCGTCCGTATTTTCCTATATGAATCGGCTTAACAGCTTCCTCACTTACGGATAAAACAGGATACAGCAATCCGTCATACTCTTTATATTCAATTCCAAGTTTTTCAAATGTTGTCATAATAATCCTTCCTTTCCGGCTTAAGACCGCAACATCGCAGTGCCTTTGTATTTTGCAACCTTGCAGTCTAAGAATGCAAAGTCTGACACTCTGCAATGTTGCGGTGTTACTTTATTCACCTTTGTGCAGATCCCAATACCAGCTTCCGTTAATCCGCTTTGCCTTAATTCCAAGTTCCTTCTTGGCGGTTTCCAATGTTCTCTTTGAAATTCCCTCCTGCGCCGCCAGTTCAAGAATCTCATTACTCATTATCAGATTCTTGGAATCCGCAAGCTCCTGAAGAAATTGCTTTGCCATGTCAAGCTTGCATGCTTTGGGTGCTATGCCGCCAAGAATCTCATCAGCAGTTATTTCATAATCTCCAATCCACCGGAAGCCTTCCTCCGTCAGTTCAAATGCCTTGGAATGTCCGAATGCCGAGAGGTTATTCTTTATCTGCACCACGGCACGCATGTTGGGCTGACCTTCAATTCTTCCCACAAGCAATACACTTCGTGCCACGGCATAAAAGTCAATGGAACCCATACCTCTGTATGCCGCCTTTGCACCGGAGCCCTTATTCATGTGACCGATAAGAACAATGGCGCAGCCTGTCCTCTCTGCGATGCTCCCAAGCTTCTTGGTCATTTCCCTTGCCTCATTTGCCCTGTTCATATCCGTACCACAGCCAAGATATGCCTGTATAGGGTCTAATATCAGAAGCCCTGCATTTTCCTTTCTGATTGCCTGCTCCAGTCTGTCATCCGTCATGGATACTGACTTTTCACTCTCATCTATGATGGATATTCTGGTGCAGTCCGCACCGGCTGACTCCAGTCGTGGCTTTACCGTGTCTGCAAGTCCGTCCTCTGCCGTCTGATATATGACATTCACGGGATTTTCCTGCTCCATGTCAGCATCAAACCCCTGCCCTTTTGACAACATTGCGGCTATATTTAATATAAAAGTTGATTTCCCGTCTCCCGGATCACCCTGTATAATTGTGAGTTTTCCATATGGGATAAATGGATACCACAGCCATCTGACCGTCTGTGTTTCCACCTGCGACAGCTGTATCATCTTAAGTTGTATCTGTTCCTCCATGTTCTTCCTCCGCTAAAATTATTGTGTAAATTTGCGGAGCCTTCTGTTATACTGTAGTTGCGAAGTACATATAGCAAAGGCTCTGCTTTTGCCTATGGCTTACAGCCCTGTGTTTATGCATGGGGCTGTTTTTCATCCGTGTTTTCCCACAGATATTTTGCTCCGTCAAGCACTGCAATGACAGCATTTAACATTGCCACATAATCAAATGCAAGTTCATCCGGATCATCACATTCTCTGCCGTCCACGGGTGAACATTTTCCTTTTATCCGTCCATCCCTATATATTTCTTTAGCCAGAATATGCATGTCCTCCTGCATCTGCCTTACGCATTCCACAAGCCGGTAAACCGTTTCTTTCTTACCCACCACACATATCCTGTTATAAATGCAGGAACGGGTAAAATAATCCTTTTTAAGCATCCCGCTTGCTTTTATCCTTGCTTCAATTTCCCTTCTGTCCCTGTCAGATATGCGGAAACTAATGGTAGGATATTTATGAATGTTGCTCATTTTACGTCAACTCCTTTCTCCAAACTGCCTGTTCTTTCGCAAAATTCACGGTTAAGTACTGCAGCCATCTCCTGCTGTTCCGTTGGAAACATATGGGCATAATGAAAGGTAATACTCTGACTTTCATGTCCTACCCTGTTGCCAATGGCAACCGCTGAAAAGCCTCTGTTAATCAGATATGAAATATGCGAATGTCTTAGTCCGTGGATTGTAATACGCTTTACACCTGCCTTTTTTGCGCCTCTGGTCATTTCCTTGTGCAGATAAGATTTGGTAATCATAAATATCCTGTTGTCCCTTGTAAAACCATACAGGCTTGAAAGATACTCTTTCATTTCCTCAGCCAGGAAATCCGGCATCACAATATCCCGCCTGCTTTTCGGTGTCTTCGGATCGGTGATGATATCCTCTCCGTCAATTCTCTGGTAGGATTTATTAATGTGTATTACATTACCCTCCACATCAATATCCGCTGCAGTAAGTGCAAGCAGCTCTCCACTTCTTAATCCACACCAGTAAAGCACCTGAAACGCATAATAGGATACGGATTTATCCTTTACCTGTTCTATGAATTTCAGATATTCCTCCTCCGTCCAGAATTCCATTTCATCCGCTTTTCCCTTTCCGATGGTTCCCGCTTTCTTCACGGGATTATCCGGCAGATTATAAAATCTTATGGCATGGTTAAACAGTGCCGAAAGCTCCGACTGAATGGTTTTCAGATAAGTGGGCTTAAACGGTTTTCCATCCGGTGTTTTAAGCTTCATAATCGCATTTTGCCATTTGATAATGTCAGCCGGACTGATTTCATTCATCTTCTTATCCTTGAAATAAGGTAAAATCCTGTTCCTAAATATGGTGTCCTTTGTCTTCCAGGTATTCAGTTTCAGCTTGGGCTTAAGGTCATCCTCATAAATCCTGTAAAAGGAACCGAAATCCATATCCAGGCTGGTTGCCTGCTGGAGTCGGAACTTCTGCTCCCACTCCAGTGCCTCCTTACGGGTCTTAAATCCTCTTTTCAGCTTCCTTCTGTTCTTGCCTGTCCAATCATTGTAGTGAAAGGAAACATACCATGTTCCCCTCTCTTCATCCTTGTAAGCAGCCATTTGCTTCACTCTCCTTCCTTAAGCTGTCTGCAAACCGTAGAACTTCTCGTCAAAATACTTACAGCTAACCTTACCCGTAATGGTTCTGTATCCCTTTTCCTGCAGCTCATGGTTTAACTCGCGGATAATCTTGTATCCGTGTGAACGTGATATGGACAGCATTTCTGCCACCTCGTCAACATTGTAAAAAATCTTCTTTTCCATAGGTGGTTCACCTCCTTTCCCCGGCTGTACCGGTATGTATCTCAAATTTGCC
>JBJEJI010000047.1:0-13185 GCA_051877895.1 Lachnospiraceae bacterium
AAAGAAGTCCAGATTTATTGCAAACATACATCCGGTGGAGTCCGAGGAAGAAGCCGCTGCCTTCATTGATGCAATGAAAAAAAAGTTTTACGATGCCCGCCACAATTGCTGGGCATATATCACAGGCAGCAATGGTCAGTTATCAAAAAGCTCCGATGACGGTGAACCTGCACATACTGCCGGAAGACCAATGATGGACATTTTAAAATCTGCCGGATTGAATAATGTCTGCGTTGTGGTAACCAGATATTTCGGCGGCATTCTTTTGGGAACGGGAGGTCTGGTGCGGGCCTACAGTGATGCGGTAAAAACCGTCCTTGAGGAATGTGAAATTTATGAACTTAGTCCGTATCTGACCCTTCACATTGCCACAGATTATTCCTCCTACGGAAAAATTGAGTATATGTCGGCATCAAAGGGTTATATCATAAAAAATACGGTCTATACTGATGGTATAGAATTTGATTTGTTTATCCCTCCAAGCGAGGAGACAGACTGTATATCCGTTCTGACAAATCTGACAGGCGGAAAATGCCGGATTGAAACCGGTGATATCATAAACATGTAATACATTTGATTATTTTCTGTCGCACTACCGGCAGACATTTGGTGCATCCCCCCGGGATGCCATGGAGGATAGAATGAATTACGGCAAGTATTCAATTAACAAACAGCAGAAGTTTCTCCGCTCCAAGAAGCGCAGAATTGCTTCTCTGATCCGAGTAACCGCCATAAGGCTGACTTTGCTCGCCCTGGTTTTTGTTTTACTTGTAAGCTGCTTTGCAGCCTACGGAGTATATAGGGGCGTGGTAAGTAAATCACCAAGTCTTGACAGCATCAATGTGGTTCCAACCTCATACGCCTCAACCATCTATTACAGTGATGGTGTAACAGTTGCAAAAACCCTGGCCAGTTCAGGCAGTAACCGTGAATATGTTACCTATAAAAATATTTCCGAGCATGCCATTAATGCTTTCATCGCTCTTGAGGACGAACGTTTCTGGAATCACAACGGAATTGATATTCAGGGTATCTTCCGAGTTGCTTTTACGGACCTTCTTACAGGTAAGGAGCATGGTGCTTCCACTATTACCCAGCAGCTTATTAAAAATCAGGTTTTCGAAGGTGGTAACGAATCACTCTTTACTGACAAACTAAAGCGTAAAATTCAGGAGCAGTACCTTGCGATACAGCTTGAAACCTACACTCCGAAAGAGAAAATCATTGAATATTATCTGAATACCATTAACCTTGGTAATGGTTCCTACGGTATTCAGAAGGCTTCACAGGAATATTTCGGCAAGGATGCCAGCGAGCTTACGGTTTCCGAAGCGGCTGTTCTGGCACCCATTGCATATTCCCCTACCGGCATGAATCCAATCAACTATCCGGAGTCCAATAAAATACGTCGTCAGGCCACTCTGGACAATATGTACGAGCAGAATCTGATTACAAAACAACAATATGACGAAGCCATTGCGGACACTGATTCCATATATGAAAGAATCCTTATTCAGAGCCAGCAGGGTTCCAACTATGATTCATCTACAAACTCTTACTTTGTAGATGCCCTGATTACTCAGGTACTTGCAGACCTTGAAGAAATGGGCTACACCTCATACGAAGCTAATGCCTTGTTATACAGTGGCGGTCTTTCCATATACACCACTCAGGACAAGGACATTCAGGCTGTTCTCGACGAAGAATTTACCAATGAGGCTAATTTCCCTGCAGTAGGCGAAGGGTCTTATTATGAGCTTTCCAACGACTGGGCCTTTTCCGTATATCTGGGTAATGATCAGTGGCAGCATTATCACGTTAAAGATCTGTTAGAATATTATTCTGAATATGATGACACAAACGGCTGGTATTATCATAAAAGCGGAGGACGCAAGGGCATATCCCAGCTTACATTAAATAAAGAAGATCTTGATTCCAAAATCTCCGCTTTTATAGAAGCAAAGATGACCGAGAACAACGGAGAATCCTATCTGGAATCCGGAAGAAATATTATTCTCCAGCCACAGACGGCCATGGTAATCATGGATTACCGCACCGGTGATGTGCTTGCACTCTACGGCGGCAGGGGAGAAAAAATCGGAGACCGAGTATTAAACCGTGCCACCGGGACCTACCGTCAGCCGGGTTCTACCTTCAAGGTTCTGGCTGCCTTTATGCCTGCCATGGATACAGGCGGTTACACTTTGGCTTCTACCTTTGATGACTCCTACTACTATTACGGTACGGGAAATGAAGCTGCCGGAGATGATGCAACCATTAAGAACTGGTATTCCAGCGGTTATGAAGGTCTTTCTCCAATACGACGTGGTATATACCATTCCATGAACATTATTGCAGTAAGATGTCTCGAAGCAACAGGAATCAGCACTTCACTATCCTACCTGGACCAGATGGGATTTTCAAGGCTGGATGATATAAACGACAGAAATATATCCCTGGCTTTAGGCGGAATTACAAACGGTGTATCTGTACTTGAAATGACCGCCGGTTACTCCACCATTGCCAACGGAGGTGTTTATAACAAGCCAAGACTTTACACAAAAATTTTGGACCACGACGGAAAGGTTTTGATTGATAACACAACCAAGTCTACACAGATAATTAAGTCCTCCACAGCATATCTGCTCACTGATGCCATGAAGGATACTGTTACAATCGGTACAGGTACAAAATGTAAGTTTAAGAACCTTGATATTGAAGTGGCAGGAAAAACCGGTACTTCCACAGCAGAAAACGACCTCTGGTTCTGCGGATTTACTCCTTATTATTGCGGAAGCATCTGGTCGGGTTACGATAACAACTTTGAGCAGACCAGCACCCAGTACCAGAAAGAGCTGTGGCGTATATGTATGGAGAGAATCCATGAAATCAAGAGCTGTGAGCCTGCTAAATTTGAAGTACCTTCTTCAGTAACTGAAGCAACAATCTGTAGTAAGTGCGGTAATCTGGCCGTGACGGGACTCTGCGATAAAAATGAATATGGCAATCTTATTACCACAGAATATTTTGCCAACGGAACCGTTCCTACACAGAAATGTACCTGCTGTGTAGAAGTTACCATTTGTAAAGACTCCGGACAGATGGCCACCACCAACTGTACCAACACTTATACCGTTGTTCTTTTAGACAAGCTTGAATCTGAAGAATGTCTGAACCACGGAGGAACCTATGATACCAAATATTGTCTGACCGAGAAAATGCGGCAGACCTGTACACTGCATAGTCAGTATGTTCCACCTGATTCGGATACAGAAACGCCTTAACAATAAGTACTCCCTCGACGAAATCGCCGAGGGAGTTTTTTTACTCAAACTAATTATTACAACATAGGACTACATAATCATACTTAATAAATCAATATCTCAGGTCAGAGCTTCCTCTTCTTCACATTTACATCCACAGTGATGTTCTTCCTCACATTTATCCTCCTTGTGATGCTCTTCTTCACATCTGCATCCGCAACAGTGTTCTTCATCACAATCCTCTTTCAGGTTTTCTTCGCATTCCGGCGTACCCAAATCCAATGGTTTAATTGCCAGATTTAACAGTTCGCCTGCCACAAAACGACGGCAGTCACTTTCCTCTTCCGGAATAAGACTTCCCTTAGGTGTACGGATTTTACCTCTGCTTTCTACTTTATAGCCTGCAAAATAAGCGCTCTGAATAACCAGGGTAAGACCTACTGTGACAGTTTCATCATCTACATCCAGATTCAGCACCTTAGGAATCGCATATACATTAATTCCCTGTCTTACGAAATTGTTTTCTTCTTTAAATCCTATAAAATTAAGAGCCATGTGTGGCTTAGTACACCCCGGAGCATTTTTATAAGAAACGCCATAAGGAGCAAAAATTTCTAATGTAACTGAAGACGGATTGGTATCCTCATCATAGGTCTCCGCCTCTTTACAGGACGGAAGATATACTGTAGAAGCAAAGATGGTATCAACCAGCCTGCAATTCTCGCCAAAAAGCTTAATAGCAAATTTAGCAGTAAGATTGCTGAGCTTTACAAGATAGCAATTTGGTCTGCCGGAAATCTGTGTGATTTCCACGCCCTCTTCCCCGTAACAGAAATCAAGGTCAAGAAGCTGTGCACAGGCTGAAGTAATATCGCTGCATCCGCATTGTGCCGGGATATCAATACAAAAAGTAGTACATAAATTAATTCCTATTTCATCATATATAATCGGTGCGTATACACTCAGGATACCGGGGTCTGCACATATCGGTGTAGTACATACGTCAAAACAGCCCTCACGGACATTTTTACACCCATTGCTCATAATCCTGCTGCCGCATTTGCCGCATTTACATTTTGCCATGATAATTACCTTTTATTGTTTACTACATAATATGTTCTAAATTTGAGGTTGCCACCATATATTTTGAATAAATTTGACGAAATATTTCTGAAATCTGTGTCCGGAGTATATTTGAAATATATTTGATGGTATACTTTGGAAATCCATACCCGGAGTATATTTTTAATGCACTGTTTAAAACAAGGGGTATATTTAGAGAATGTGCCTTAGGCAATGTATTTATAGACTGTTTAGAACGGAGATTTATGGCATGAATAATATTTTTGATACAGGGGACGACAGAAAGCTGGCACTGTTTGAACACGGAAAAAATATCTATATGAGCATTATAAGCGGCGACTTTTCCGGTAAACCAAGGTTACTGGCTGCTGATTTTGGGAAAGCGCTTACTTCCTGTGTATTTCAAAATAAGCTTTATTATGCTTATGTGGATAAAGACGGACAGGTAAAAGTAAAATCCATTGATGACAACCGGACGAAATGGAATTTTGGTAATAAGACACAGGAACTGCTTCTTGCTTCATACAAGGATTCCCTGATTTTGATGTTTACGGAAGAAACTGCATATACCAATGAGCCTGCATGTGCGAATGAGCCTGAATATACCCACGAGCCTGAATGTTCAAATAATACTACACATACAGAAGTAACAGAAAGCCCTGGAAATGAAGTACATGCAGTAAATAAACCTTACGGGAAAGCTGAGAAAAGGATGATTTTGGGGTATCATGTTCTTGTTGATAATATGTCCACAAGTAACGAAGTTCAGCACAAGGATTATTCCGGGAATTTGTCCTCTGATAATCCAGTAAAACATAGCACATCTGCAGATGCAGGCATTCTTCTCTCCCGGTTGTACGAAACCACTGAACTTCCAAAAAGCTTTGAGGATATATATATCCGGAATCAGATTGAAAGAAAAGTTAAAGAAGCTTCTCTGGATATAAAAAAGGACTATCTGTTCAGCATAACTGCAGAGCAGGAAGAAAAATTTGCCGCATTACGGGAACAGTTAAAGAAGGATTTTGAGGAGCGTTGCAGAAAGCTGCATGAGGACTGTCTGGCAGAAAAGCAGACGGAGGCAGAAAGGTTCCACAAGAAAATAAAGGAGCTTAACACTACCATTGATAGCATCAAGCTCCAGTATAATCAATTAATGAAAACTGCTGCCAGCTACAAAGCTGATGCCGCTAAGTGGCACGCTTTATATCAGGGCAGAGGAAAATATTAAATTACAAACCTTACATCATATCAGGATTCATAGCAGGTGCTGCCGGTGCCGGCTCTTTAATTGTTGCTACTACAGACTCTGTTGTAAGCAATGTTGATGCAACACTTGTTGCATTCTGGAGAGCTGATCTTGTTACCTTTACAGGGTCAAGGATTCCGGCTGCAACCATATCTACATACTCATCCTTTGCAGCATCATAACCGATACCTACTTCGGATTCTTTTACCTTATTAATGATTACGGAGCCTTCAAGACCTGCATTCTCAGCAATATAGTAAAGAGGTGCTTCAAGAGCTTTCAGAATTACTTTTGCACCTGTCTTCTCATCACCTTCAAGACTTTCGATTACTTTTGCAACCTCCTTGCTTGCGTGGATGTAAGCGGAACCGCCGCCTGCAATGATGCCTTCTTCAACAGCTGCCTTTGTAGCGTTAAGAGCATCTTCCATACGAAGCTTTGCTTCCTTCATCTCGATTTCAGTAGCAGCACCTACACGGATTACAGCTACGCCACCTGCAAGCTTTGCAAGTCTTTCCTGAAGTTTTTCTTTATCGAATGAAGAAGTGGTTTCTTCTAACTGAGACTTAATCTGCTCAACTCTTGCTTTAATCTCGGCACTGTCGCCTGCACCATCAACGATTACAGTGTTATCCTTTGTAACTTTAATGGATTTTGCACGTCCAAGCATATCCAGGGTTGCATCTTTAAGTTCATATCCAAGATCCTGGCAGATTACCTGACCACCTGTAAGAATTGCGATATCCTGAAGCATATCTTTTCTTCTGTCACCATAGCCCGGAGCCTTTACTGCAGCTACATTTAATACACCGCGAAGTTTGTTAACAACAAGTGTGGAAAGTGCTTCGCCTTCAACATCTTCAGCAATGATGAGGAGCTTTCCGCCGGACTTCATGATTGCTTCAAGGATTGGAAGCAGATCCTGAATGTTGCTGATTTTCTTATCTGTAATAAGGATGAATGGATCCTCCATATTGATTTCCATCTTTTCCATGTCAGTGCACATGTAGTTGGAGATATATCCTCTGTCAAACTGCATACCTTCTACAACATCAAGCTCGGTCTGCATTGTCTTGGACTCTTCAATAGTAATAACACCATCTTTGCTGACTTTTTCCATTGCATCAGCTACCATCTGACCAACTTCTTCATCACCTGCAGAGATTGATGCAACCTTTGCAATGTGATCCTTGCCATTAACCTTCTGGCTCATTGCAGAAATAGCAACAACTGCTGCATCTGTAGCTTTTTTCATACCACGGCGAAGAGCGATTGGATTTGCTCCTGCCTCAAGGTTCTTCATACCTGCATTTACCATAGCCTGTGTAAGAACTGTTGCTGTTGTTGTACCATCGCCTGCAACATCATTTGTCTTTGTTGCAACTTCTTTAACAAGCTGTGCACCCATGTTTTCAAAGGAATCTTGAAGTTCAATTTCTTTTGCAATTGTTACACCGTCGTTTGTGATAAGCGGAGCCCCGTAGGATTTATCAAGAACTACATTACGTCCCTTAGGTCCTATTGTTACTCTTACGGTGTCTGCCAGTGCATCAACACCTCTTTTTAATGCTGCTCTGGCTTCTGAGCCATATTTAATTTCTTTTGCCATAATATGTTACCTCCATTGAAATAATATGTACTATTGTTTATTACTCTGTCACAAGAGCAATGATATCTTTCTGGCTTACAACTGTATATTCCTCATCACCAAGCTTAACCTGTGTACCTGCATACTTGGAATAAATTACATTATCGCCTTCCTTAACCTGCATTACAACTTCTTTGCCGTCTACAACACCGCCGGGACCAACTGCAACAACAACTGCTTCCTGTGGTTTCTCCTGAGCACTCTTTGCTAAAATAATTCCGGACTGAGTAGTTTCCTCAGCTTTCTTTTCCTGTAATACAACCTTATCACCTAATGGTACTAATTTCATACTGTTTCCTCCATTCCGATGCTTCAACGCATCTTTGATTTAATTGACTATAGAAGTTATAACACCTTTTGTTAGCACTGTCAAGGCTTGAGTGCTAATTTATTTCTAAAAAATATGTAAATCTAACCTAAATCAAAGATTATTTGTCGAAATATGGCTTCTTCCGGAAAAATGGGGTCCGGGAAAATATATGTTGCCCGGGCGGAAATATGTATATATAATTATAAGTAATAGTTCATTTTTACAATGCATACGTCAGAATATCTAAACCTGATACTATTTTTATGGGATAACTACACGAAAGGATAAATCATGAAAAAATCTACACTAATTTTAATATGTATAATATCCTGCACTCTTCTCTGTGCCTGTTCTTCCTCCGGGAAAAGCAATCAGTCTGAATTGACTCCCGGGACAACCGTAACGGCAACAGCAACGCCGACCTCTGAACCCACAGCCACTCCTACTCCTTCTCCAACTCCTCTGTTGGCTCCGGACAGTACGCACAAAAATCAGTATTATGATAAAATTTCCAAGGACCATGAAATTCCCATTGTCAGTGTATATACCGCAGACAGGGAGAATATTGTCTCCAGGGAGGAATATACCGAATGTGTCATTGATATATTTAATTGCGAGTCACAGTATGAAATATCCGAGGAGCACGGCGGAATCAAAGTCCGCGGCAATTCCAGTGCCTTCTTTGGGGATGAGGAACAGATTCTTGAAAATACGGTGCCATACAGAATCAAATTTGATAAAAAGCAGACCGTACTTGGTTTAAACAATGATGCGGAATGCAAAAGCTGGGTTTTGCTTAAATCGGATTGGGATTTAATCCGCAACGACATTGCTTTCAGAATGGGACGTGCAATTTTACGTGAGGGATTCTGCTCTGACAGCACCCTGGTTTACCTATATATAAATGAATCATTTAAGGGCATATATCTGCTTTGTGAACAGTGCCAGGTAAATCCTAACAGGGTAAATATTACGGAGGTTGCCGAGAACGATATCAGTACCCATGTGGGATATTATCTGGAACTGGATAATTATGCAAATGATGAGCTGCGGGGCTTTCACTTTGTACAATACTATGCAAATGGAAGCGTAACTGACCTGCAAGGTGAAATCAGAGAATTTGAGCCTGTGGATTATTCCATAAAAAGCGATGTATATGCCTACGCCCAGCAGACTTTTATCGGCAACTACATGAACAATCTTTTTACTCTTATGTATGAAGCCTGTGTTAATGATACGTTTTATGCATTGGACGAGGAGGGCAATCTGATTCCCGGAACACAGAGCGATGCAAAGTCTGCAATCGGCGATTATGTCAATCTGGACTCCGTGGTAGATATGTATATTTTATATGAAATTGTTCACGACTACGACTGCGGAGAAGGAAGCTTTTATATGTGCATTGATTTTTCAGAAAACAGCACCTGCAGGAAGCTGACCTTTACCTCTCCATGGGATTTTAACTGGGCCTACTACGATGCAGCAGACGGCGGATACTACGCCGCCGCCTTTTCACCTCAGTCCTTTGTAGACCAGTATGGTGACCGTTCCAATCCGTGGTTTATTCTGCTGATGACCCAGGACTGGTTTGTGGAAATGGTCAAAGAAAGATGGACGGAAATACAAACATCCGGACTTCTTGCACAGTGTATTGCTGAAGAAGCGGCATATATCGAAAAGTACGACGCAGACCTTAACGTAATTGAAAGCTGGGCTACTGCCTGTTCCTATGATCTGCTTGACTGGATTAATGCAAGAATAAACTGGTTGGATTCCCAGTGGTTGGAGCAGTCATAATCTGACGATAAACCATGCCAATTTATCCCGGGACTAAAGACACCGGTGTTCTTCATAAACCACTTGATAAACCACAATAAATATTCAGATTATTAATAATAGGATATACTCCTACAACTTTTAGATGTTTTTCTGCATATTTTTTTAATTTCTTTATGGTAAAATCAACACATATATTTCTTTTTTTACCGAGGGAGATACTTCCCGAATAACATCTATAAACAGAGCCGTGATACGGGGTTACGGGACACGGCAGCATGTATTGACGGAGGAAAGGTATGTTTAAAAGAATTGGGGTAATTATTTGTGAGGCGGCCGGATCATATCAGTCTGAATTACTGAAGGGCATCAACAGCAAGGCATGCCGTCTGGGGTACGACGTGCTTGTTTTCGCTACTTTTGTAAAACAGTGTTTCCATGAAAACTATGAATACGGTGAGAAAAACATTTTTAATCTTATTAATTTTGATCTGCTTGACGGTCTGATTGTTGCCGGAGACACCTTAAAGGTGCGGGGACTGAAAGAAAATCTTTTTCCCAAACTTAAGATACGCTGCAAGTGTCCTGTGGTTTTTGTTGATTACAACAATGATTTAGGATTTGATAACATAACAACCAATGATACTGTTTCTTTTGAAGAAATCATTGACCATCTTATCGATGTTCATAACTGTCGGAAAATTCTCTTTTACAGTGGTCCATATGAAGTATCCAGTACCCAGACGCGATATGAAGGCTACAAAAACTCTCTTAAAAAGCACAACATGGAAATCGATTCTGACTTCGTAAGCTTTGAAGGAGACTTCTGGACTAAAAGCGGCAAACAGGTTGCACGTGATATCATAGAGGGGAAGCGAAAAAGACCGGATGCCATTGCCTTCTGCGGTGACCATATGGCCATTGCAGCCCAGAAGGAATTTCAAAGGGCCGGCTGGAAAATACCTGAAGACATTATCATTACAGGCTATGATGCCGAGGATGACAGCTTAAGATGCATTCCTCCAATCACCTCTTACACACCTCCTGTAAGTGCTGCAGGTATAAATGCCGTCATAGCACTGGATGCTAAAATAAAGGGAGAAACTCCTCAGCCATTTGTTTCAACAAGGGGAAGACTGGAGCTTGGCGGAAGCTGCGGATGCTGCGAGGACTTCAGATATACCAAGCGTATTTATTACCGCAACGAAACCAGTTTAAGTTACGAAGATTTTCTGAACAGCAGTATGATGGAAGACCTTGCCGAAGCAGAAGATTTTCTTTCTCTGTTAAGTAAAATCAATTTCTTCCTGTATCTGATTCCCGGCTGGGATAGTTTTCACCTGTGTCTGTGTGACAACTGGCTGAACTATGATATGTACAGTGACCAGGATGCATGCATTACCGATGGCTATAGCGACAAAATGGTTCAATATATCAAGTCCACTGTAAAAGGCGGGCGTGTGGTACAGGAAATATTTGATACCGAAATAATGCTTCCTGCACTTTTCGAGGAAAGGGAAACACCTACAGCTTTTTATTTTATTCCTCTTCATATGAACAAGAAGTGCTTTGGCTATACCGCACTATCCTACGGAGACAAGGTAAAAACCTTCGATATCAACTATATGAACTGGACCAAGCATGTCTGCAATGCCCTTGAATATTTCCGCGTACAGTCCAAGGTTTCAAGCATTTCTCTTATTGATGTGCTGACAGGTGCATATACCCGTGCGGGAATCAAGCGAAATATCAACATGCTGCTCAATCATATTCATGATGAAAACCATCGTGTTATGGTTATGGTTGCCGACCTTGATAACCTGAAATCCATCAACGATACCATGGGACATCAGAGCGGGGACCTGGCAATCCACGAGCTTGCAAGAATCCTTTTATCTGTAACCGATGAATTTGAATTGTGTGCACGTACGGGCGGAGATGAATTTGTACTACTGGGATGTGATAATTATTCCGATACGAAAATTCAGGAAACCATAGACCTGATTATGCAGAAAATTAATAATTTAAACCGTTCAGGAAAGCTTAATTTCAATCTCTCTGCCAGCATTGGCGGGGTGTTACGCGCTATATCTGCTTCAAACGATATTGATGTGCTGTACCACGAGGCTGACCGGCTCATGTATGAGATGAAAAAGATGCATCATAAGAATTCTCCCAAGGGAGGAAAATAAGATAAAGATATTATATTGATAGTCAAACTTGCAAACGCTCCGCTTTTTGCTCGATATAAACAGATGAAATAAATACAATAAAAAAGCAAGGCTGCCACTCAGACGATTTGAAATTGTCAGTGTGGCAGCCTTAAGACTTTTAAACTTATTATTTAAGAGAATACAGATATTTTTTAATTAATTCTACGGTTCCGTCAATGCCCAGCTTGCTGCTGTTTATGCACATGTCATAGCCTCTGGAATCGCCCCATTTAAATTCAGAATACTGATTGTGATAGATTTTTCTTTTTTTGTCGTGACGAATCATTTTTTCAAGCGCTTCTTCATCGTTCAAACCATATTTATTCTTTACATGTTCAATCTTTTCAGGACGATCTCCCAAAATAAAGAAACGGAAGAAATTCTTACGACCTTTCAGAACAGTTTCAGCACAACGGCCTACAACTACAAAGGACTCTCCGCTGTCTGCCTTTCTTCTTATGTAATCAAACTGCATCTGAGCAACAATATTTTCAGCCGAGCTGTTATGAACACCGATTTTCTTTGCAAAGAAAGTCGGCTTTTCATCAAATTCCTCCAGGCTTTCTACGCTGGACTGCTTTTCTGCTGCAATTTCATCAAGAATTTTTCTGTCATACAGTTCTATTCCCAAATCTTTTGCAAGCTTTTCTGCAATCTCGTGACCAGCACTACCAAACTCTCTACTTATAGATACAATAAATTGTTCTGACATTTTACCCTCCGATCCAAAACGGTTAACCGTTTCTCCGCGGTTTCCTCTATTTCTACCAACGTTGCGGCAGAATTTCCATCCCTCAGAAGATAACCGTTAAATAGATTTTAAATCATATATATGCATTTTTCAATAAAATACCAAGTTTTATCAAAAATTTAATATTAATTTACTCTATTTGGAAAAATATCTTACATTTATAAATGAATTTTGCATATTAAAGTAGGTTCAATACCCTGCACACAGCATAATACCCGGTCACAAAGGCTGCAGGCTTCCATACATACGATTTATATTAATGTTATATCAATCCTTCTCTTCGCAAATGTTCAAGAAACCCTTCACATCCGTCCACAATATCTTCATAGGTAACAGTGAAATTTCCCGTATACCACGGGTCTGCAATGGACGCACCCTTTCTGTGGGTGTAATCCAGCAAAAGGCTTACTTTACCTTCCCGGTCCGGACCGGTTATACGTTCCAGGTTACGAAGATTGTTACTGTCCATGCAGATCAGATAATCATAGTCTTTATAGTCCTGCTTTCGCACTTGAACAGCCCTTTTCCCTTCACAGCCAATTCCATGCCTTGCCAGCTCCTGCTTAGCAGGAGGATAAACCGGATTGCCGACTCCATTCCAAATTTCCTCCGTGCTGGTGGCTGCGGAAGCAATGTAAAACCGGTCTGCAAGACCTAACTTTTCTGTCATATCTTTTAAAATGAATTCTGCCATGGGGGAACGGCAGATGTTGCCGTGGCAAACAAATAATACTTTTATCAAAATGTAAATCCTCCTAAAATGCATTGTCCTGCCCCGATTTGCTCCGATTTATCTTACCTGTTTTCGGGGTGTAATAGCATCTACTCTATCACAGATTTCCCGAAACAGGGCAAAATGGAGCAAGTTACGGCAGGCTGTAGTAGTAAAATG
>JBJEJI010000048.1:0-3251 GCA_051877895.1 Lachnospiraceae bacterium
CTTTTTATTCCAGGATTCGTGCTTTGCACGAATCTTTCCTTGTTTAAGTTCAAGAGCGCGAACGAGCTTAGCGAGTTTCGCAATTACCTAATGTATTTATGGATTTTTACTGCCCCAAAAGTGCAATCTTTGTCATCTGATCGGAAATATTCAGAGCATGATCTCCAATTCTCTCAAAGTCAGTCAACATTTCAGAGAATAAAACACTTCCCTCATCAGAGCATGTCCCTATTTGAATTCTTTTAAACATATTTTCCCGATATTCTTTAGTAATATCGTCGATTTTCTGTTCCATACAGGCGATTCTTGCATGCCAGCTGACTATATCATCAATTTCTCCAAAAAAAGCATCAAATAAAGTATCACATATTTCCTGCAGCTCCCGGATTTCATCAAGTGCATTACGGGAAAAATGTATATCTTTTTCTTCAATCATTTTTGAATACCCGGCTATGTTCATTGCATGGTCCCCTATACGCTCTATATTTCCGGTAATAACATAGTAAGCGTTAAAAACCTTACTGCCGCTTTCTGTACTCTCATAGGTTATTACCTTTGTAATATAGTGAGCTATTTCTTTATTTAAAAAATCTATATATTCTTCCTTCTTTTCCACAAGTTCTAACCCTGCCAGATCATGTTCAGCAAACACATCAAAAGAAGAATGTACATTTTCTTTTGCCATATCAAGCATGCGCATCAGTTCTTTTCTGACACCGTCCATACCGATTGCCGATACACCGATTTTATCGGTGTTAATGTTACTGATATTCATCAGATATTTAAGGACAACCTGCTCCTCTTCCTCTCCCTTTTTATCAGGAAGCAGTTTTCTGGTAAATGCAACCAACAGGTTCCCGAAAGGAAGAAGCAGTATTGTTGTTGTAATATTAAACAGGGTATGCAGGTTTGCAATCTGTGCGGAAGGATTTTCCGCTGTCCAGCCCTGAATCCATGATATCAACGGAGTAACAAGGCAGAGAACCGTGAACACAATGGTACCTATTACGTTGAAAGAGATATGAATAACCGTAGTTCTTCTTGCATTCCTGTTGGTTCCTATTGATGCCAGAAGTGCAGTAATGCAGGTACCAATATTCTGACCGAAAAGAATAAATGCAGCACTGCCAAGTCCAATAACTCCACTGTTTGCAAGTGCCTGAAGAATACCTACAGAAGCAGACGATGACTGAATTAATGCAGTAAATAAGGTACCTGTTAAAATTCCCAATATTGGATTCTCAAACTTAGTCAGGAAACCAATAAACGCTTCCGAATCTGCCAGTGGTTTCATTGAGGTACTCATGGTTTCCATTCCAACAAAAAGTATTCCAAGACCTGCCAGTATACTTCCTATATTATGTAAATTTCTTTTTTTTGTAAAGACAATCATTGCCACTCCTGCAAATGCAATCAGCGGTGCAATCTCACCTACATTAAGTGCAATAAGCTGTCCGGTTATTGTTGTACCAATATTGGCACCCATTATAATCCAGACTGCCTGGCTTAAAGTCATCATTCCTGAATTAACAAATCCAACCACCATAACCGTAGTGGCTGAAGATGACTGTATAACTGCCGTTATTCCCGCGCCCACTAAAACTGCAAGAAAACGGTTTGCAGTAAGCTTTTCAAGTATCTGTTTCATTTTGTTTCCGGCTGCTGCTTCAAGTCCCGAGCTCATCATCTGCATACCATATAAGAATAACGCAAGACCTCCAAGCAAAGCAAATACATCTGTTATGGTCATAACTTTTTCCATCCTTTCTCCCAAAAACAAAAAGACTTTTTGCGCACAAATATGTACGCAAAAAGTCTTGTTCAATCCAGTATTGCCTGACCCCGGCCTGCAAAGCAGACGTACTGACGAGCATCAGGACATGCATAGCCGCATGCAACTACTCCCTCTTCGCTTCTGTTTAACTTATAACATATTTTAAATATTTTGTAAACAACTTTACCTAAATTTTACCTTGCATCACTTATATTCACTGATAAATTTTCTGAACGCCGGCAATGCCTTTTCAATTTGTTCCGGCGATACACAATAAGATATTCTGCAATGACCCGGATAACCAAATTCACTGCCAGGGACCAGAATGATATTATATTCGGTTGCCTTACGGCAGAATTCATAATCATCTTCTTCCAATGTTTTAGGAAAAAGGTAAAATGCCCCTTCAGGCTTTACACAGGAAAGACCCATTTTTGTAAGTTCAGCATAAAAAAAGTCTCTGTTTTTACGATAGGTATTCATATCAGCTACTTCATCATGACACTTTTTCATTAAAAGCTGGAAAATAGTCGGCGCATTAACAAATCCAAGGACTCTGGCTGCACCGGAAACCGCTGCCATAAGTTCCTTGTGATAATCAACCTCAGTAGGAATAACAATATATCCCATACGTTCTCCCGGTATGGAAAGACACTTGCTGTAAGAATAACATACAAGGGTGTTTTTATAGTATTTAGGTATGTATGGTACTTCTACATCATATGCAATTTCTCTGTAAGGCTCATCTGCCACAATATATATGGGATGTCCGTATTCTTTTTCCCTTTCTTCCAGTAATTCTGCCACTTTTCGTATTGTTTTTTCAGAGTAGACTGCACCTGAAGGGTTATTTGGCGAGTTTATAATGATACCCTTGGTTTTTGGAGTAATAGCCGCCGCAAGTAAATCAATATCTATCTGAAAATCATCCGGTCTGCAATTAACCGGAACGAAATTAACTCCTATGGTCTCAAGATAAAATTTATACTCCGGAAAGTAAGGTGCAAAGGCTATAAACTCATCACCTTCATCGCAAAGTGCCCTAAAGCATATATTCAATGCACAGGCTGCACCCACTGTAAAATAAAGGTTCTCGCCCTTATAGTTGGTACCGTAACGACGGTTTAAGCCCTGTGCAATTTCTTTTCTTGCCTCTTCATCTCCTGCGGATGTGGTATAGCCGTGCAAATGCTGGGAATTTTCTGTGTCCAAAAGACGTATTAATTCCTCCTTTACACATGATGGTGTAGGAACGTTCGGATTTCCGATGCAGAAATTATACACATTTTCCGGACCCACTACCTTTGCTCTTTCCAAAGCCAGATCAAACATTTCCCTGATTGCCGAACGCTTCTTTCCAATTTCCTCATATACCTTAGATACCATTTTCCCTCCATAGCCTCACAATTATTCGTACCCCCCCCGCCTAAAGGCTGTGGGTTATCTTTGGTTTTTTATATAATTTGCTGCCAGTTTT
>JBJEJI010000049.1:0-12769 GCA_051877895.1 Lachnospiraceae bacterium
TTAGCTTTAAAGCGGTACAGGGTACAAGCCCTGTACCGCATATGGCACGAAGTGCGGTTTTTTAACGAGCAAAAAGCGTAGCGTTTGCGAGTTTGACAATCGGAGGGTTGTGGAAAAATGAGGTTTGAATTTTCCGAAGAGGAACTGAAAGATAAAATCAAAGTTCCCAAAACGGTGGAACAAAGGCTAAAGGATGTGGTTGAAAAATGTCTGGACCGATGCGGACTTTACCATCAGGTTTTTTCCAGAATTAAAACACATCATTCTCTGGCAAGAAAATATCAGCGAAAATGCTATAATGAAGATAAGAAAATACAGGATTTAATCGGAATTCGTGTGGACTTGTATTTTGAGGATGATTTAAAAATCTGCAGGAATATAATGGAGAAGCTGTTTGGAGAAGCAGAATGGAGTCTTACAGAGTTCTCCAACGAAGAATTTAAACCTGCAAAAATCAACGGAGTATTCAGACTGCCGGCGGAACTTAAAAATATGATCTCAGATGAAACCTGGGATTGTGGTATAGATGATACCTTTGAAATTCAGCTCAAAACCGTTTTCTTTGAAGGATGGCATGAAATTGAGCATGACATGAAATATAAGGGTATGGATTTGTGGTCCGGAAAAAGCGACCGCTCCCGTTATTTTAATACAATTCTTGCAACTTTGGAGCTGTGCGATAAGTCCATTGTTACTCTGTTTGATAATCTGGGCCATGATCTTTATCATGAAAAAAACTGGGCGGGAATGATAAAAGCCCATTTCCGAATTAAAATTCGGAGTGGTGACTTATATCCCGAATTGCAGGAGCTTTTCGACGCGGACACCAGAGTGGATAATACACCAAAACGTATATTCAAAACAAAACGAGAGGATTTAGTTTATGCACTTCTTGCAAGGGGTGACAAAAGGGAAATAAATGTAAATACTATTGTTGCGGTTCTTAATGAGATAAAAATTCATGATCCTGAAGTGCAGGAGGTTCTGGAAAAGAATGATGTGTTCGGGAAACGTGAGGACAGGGCATTCGATGAGGAACTGAAGTATGATCTGAAGCTCCCGGAATTTATGAATACCTTCTACTCAGATGTTATAATGAAAACTACCGAGGAAAACAGAGATAAAAACTTCAATTCGGCGGTCAATACCATTTACTCCTGGATTTATAACAAGTTTTCCGGAGTATTGCTTGAGTTAAAAGAAACCCCGGGAAGCGTTGACATCGATAAGCCGGGATTCAGAATTGTAGTAGACTGCAACTCACCTGTACATATCTTTAACTGCAGGGCAAGTCATATTGATCAGAAGTATCCGGGACGTATCTGGATGACCTCTGCATCCATTAAGCCGGAGCCTGACGGACAGTTAAGATTAAACGTGCGAAACGGTTTTACATATTATAGAAATGAAACTGATAAGGCAGAGGTTTCGGGTATGTTCAGCTGTCCGAGATTTTATCGTCAGATTGCAACCCAGATTGGAATCAAAGACGTCTGGGACTGCGGAAATATTTTCTGTATAACAAATGACAGACAGGCACAGCAGATGCTGGAACTGATGCTGGATGAAAGAAGGATTTTCCCTATTGTTATGGTGGTCTCCGCCAATGAAAATGAGGGAAGGCTTGATGAGGTCTGGCTGGGAAGCTTTGCGGTCAGATACATGCAGGAAAAGGCAGGTCATTATGTTCATTTTGCCAGAGTGCATGCACCAATGGCGGAATGGCTACGCATACAGGTGGCAGAACATAATTTGAGTCACGACCATATGGATAATGAAAAAATTGAACCACTCTCCCAGGGCATATTTGTTCTTTCCGCAAGAGATGGAGGACATATTAAATCCGAATGGTTTAATGAGGAATATATTAAGAACTGCAAGTTTGCAAGCTTTGATGCAATAGAGCATCTGCAGACCTTCAGACAGATGGATTACGGCAGAGTGTTCGGCAGCGAGCTGCTTCAGCTCCTCCGGAAACAGAATACTTCCTTCCCGGAACGTCTGGAGGCAGAAAAATATGAAAACTGATTGAGGTAATTTAAAAGGCAGCGGAAGTAAACCGCTGCCTTTTATAATGCTTGCATAAAGAAAGGATCTATTATTAATTATCTGCATTTTCCTCTGCAGCTTCCTCTGTATACACCGCATTTTTTTTATTCTCTGAGGCAATATTTGAATCAGTTTTTTTAATATCATTTTTAATAAGCCTGTAAGCTGTAGCGGCAATCGGTACACCAAGGAGCATGCCCATAACACCCAGCATTCCGCCGCCAATGGTAACTGCTGCAAGTACCCAGATTGCAGGAAGTCCCATGGAGGAACCAACCACACGCGGATAAATGAGATTACCTTCAAATTGCTGAAGCAGTACCAGAAAGATAACAAAAATAATGGCTTTTATGGGAGCTACCATTAAGATGAGGAAGGCACCGATACCGCCGCCAATATAGGCACCGGCAACAGGAATGAGTGCTGTAAAAGCAATGAGAGCTCCTATCATTGCTGCATAAGGCAGGCGTAAAATCAGCATTCCCAGAGTACAAAGGACCCCAAGGATGACAGCCTCCGTGCACTGACCGATAATGTAGCGACGGAAACAGTCGTGAAGAATTTCAAGTACATAAATAATTTTGTTGTATAACTTTTCGTTGCAGTAGTGTTTCAGCAGGCGGTTCCCCTGATTTGCCAGCTTGTCCTTTCCAAGGAGAAGATAGATGGCAAAAATAAAACCAAGAAAGAGGTTAATAATCACTGAGAATACGGAGGAAAGGGCGGAAAAAACAATATCCATGATACTTCCTACTCCTGATGTCAGCATATTAGCAATTTCACCGATTTTAGATTTCCAGTCAATGTCTGTAATAAAGTTAATAATATCCTGAGGAACAATATCCCACTTTTCCAAAATTTCGGTCAGCTTCTTAATTGCGCCCGGAATCTGGGAAATAACAAGTCCGATACAGGAAATGAGCTCAGGAATAACAAGTCTGATGAGCAAAGCGATAGCAGCAACAACAGTTACAAATGCCAGAGTCATACAGACAGGACGGCGGCTATTTATAAGCATAGTTTTTTTCGTTTTTGGAAAGTAATGTTTTTCGAACAGGTTCATCAATATGTTAACCACGTATGCAACAGCACACCCGATTAACAGTGGTGTAGATGCACCAATCAGTGTAACAATCAGACTTGAAAGAGTAGGCCAGTAGAAGATGCATAAATACAGGAGGAAAATACTTACTCCTACTTTTAAACAGGTTTTCCATTCAAGTTTCATAATAATCTCCATTCCACCGCCTCATGGGACGGTCCAAACAATAATAAAAGTTTATTTTCTATCATATTCCCCATACAAATTTGGCGAAGTACCGGCAACTGTATGACAGTCGCTGATAAGCTACATTATCCTATATAGAAGAAAATTTTACAACATCCAGTTTTAAAAATTAATATAAGTAATTGAAATTTGGGAAAAATTTTATTATTTACTGAATAGTTTTGAAATTTCAGGTTGAAAAGTGCGGGAAAAACCTTCATAATTAACCGGTGAAATCAGCCGGTATCTTTTATGTCATAAGGGACGAGGGGTTCCGGTATACAAAAAATGAGGTTTATTATGATACATTTATTACTAGCTGTAATATATCTTTCTTTTATCAGTCTTGGGCTGCCGGATTCGGTACTTGGCGCAGCCTGGCCGTCCATGTATGGAGAAATGGGAGTTCCGGTGTCTTATGCAGGCATTGTGTCCATGATTATTTCCATGGGAACAGTTGTCTCTAGTCTGCAGAGTGACAGGCTGACTAAACGACTGGGTGCGGGAAAAGTTTGTGCAATCAGTGTAGGCATGACAGCAATGGCACTTTTCGGTTTTTCAACCAGCCGGTCATTTATTTCCCTTTGTTTATGGGCGGTACCGTATGGTCTCGGTGCCGGCAGTGTGGATGCCGCACTTAATAACTATGTAGCTATTCATTATGCAAGCCGTCATATGAGTTGGCTTCACTGTATGTGGGGCGTGGGAACAACCCTTGGCCCGTACATATTGGGCTTCGCCCTGACAAGAGGACAGGGTTGGAATATGGGCTACCTCTATATTTCCATTCTCCAGTTTGCACTTACACTGTTAATTGTTCTCAGCCTTCCCTTATGGAAAACGGCGCCTGTCCGGAAAGATGGGGCAGGAAAAGACGGTAGTAAGGCGGTTTTACAAAATCAGGAAGATGGACCTCTTTCCATAAAATCGATTCTATCTATCCGGGGTGTCAGGGAGGTTCTGATTACCTTTTTCTGTTACTGTGCCCTGGAAGCCACGGCAATGCTGTGGTCCAGCAGTTATCTTGTTCTGGAATGCGGCATTACGGCAGAAAAGGCGGCAGAATATGCCAGCAGATTTTTTATCGGTATAACCGTAGGCAGGGCAGTCAACGGATTCCTTACCATAAAATTCAGTGACACTTTTCTTGTCCGTCTGGGGCAGGGGATTATTGCAGTGGGAATTCTTTTGACGGCACTGTCTCCGTCGGTTAATGTCAAATTGTGGGGACTGGTGCTGACAGGTCTTGGCTGTGCACCTATTTATCCGTGCATTATTCATTCAACCCCACTGCGTTTCGGAGCAGACAAATCCCAGTCTATTATCGGGGTTCAGATGGCAAGTGCATATATCGGCACCTGTTTTATGCCGCCTCTGTTTGGACTGATTGCCAACCACATCAGCCCGGCACTGTTTCCGGTATATCTGGGCGTGATACTGGTGCTTATGATAGGAATGCATGAGCTGGCAGTTATCAAGACGGCGTATAATCTGCCGGACAAAGAAGTATAAAAATAAGTCTCCGGACAAGAACCGGAGACTCAAAGATATTTCCATAGAACCTTTATTTCAGTGTAATATGCTTGGACGGGGTTCCGCTTTCGTCCTTTGCAATGGTATAATCATGAAATCCCTCATAGACAGATGCGTATTGTCCATCATTCTGTCTCACATAGTCTCCGCCTGTGCGGACACCGCCTGTCAGTGTCAGTGGGCTCAGGTAATAAATGGCTTTTTCCATGCTTGTGGCATGAACAACAACAGCCATTTTTGTTCCGTAGACATCCAGGGTAACGTTTCCGTCAACCATAAGACAGCTTTCACTAAACTCCGCAGTCAGTTCTATTCCTGTTTCATAACTCATGTCTTTATTGACTGTCAGACTGCCATCCCCGGTGATGGTAACACTGCCGCCGTAATAAAAACCCCACACCAACAGTTTGTCAAGGGAATTATCACCAATCAGCCTGATTGTAAAACTGTTTCCCATAAGATTGACATCCAGAAGAGGGCCTTTGTAGTTATCTAAAGTAAGGGTATTGGTATCTGCATCGTAGCTGATTCCCGGTACCGTGCTGATAGGAACCGGGATTGCATTCCAATTTTCATCATAATATGCCCATGCACTTCCTGCTGCGATAAACAATTCTTCCGATTCGGAGGCGATACGAATATATTCTTCATTGATTACACCCAGGTCGGGTATCTCACCGTTAGGTGAAAGGTTGGTCAAATGTGGAAATGAATCGTCGGGCTCATCTGAGAACCTGTTCTCTTCCCAAGGGGTGGGAGTTGGGTCTGCAGGCATTTCGGAAGTATGTGTGATTACGGGTTTGTCGGTTTCCTCCCGGGGATTATCCGGACTGAGGGTAACAACGGCTGTTTTGTCAGTGTCGGCAAAAATATCATTCCCCAGCGGATCATATTGAAAAGCTGCGAATACGAGAGATACCACTGCAATTCCGGCAGTCACGGGTAAGAGCATATATTTTTTTACACGGGAGTGCTGCCGGCCGCTTTCGGAAACGATACCGGTACTCAGGTTCCGGTTAAATTCGTTATCCTGTCGGGGAGGTAACACAGAATAAGGGAACTCTTTTCCCGTGTCAGGAAACTCCGGGGGTGTCCTGAACTCATCTGTCGGGGTATTTTTTTCCGGAGAAAAATGAAATTCTCTGTCATGCTTTTCTCTCATGTTTACACCTTCTCCTTTCAGTTTTTTCCCGTATATGCTTTAATATGTATGCACGTCTATCTGTGGGAACGGACATTCAACGCCAAGATGTCGGAAACCGAGAAGCAGATCATGGTTTAAAATACGTGCGCCGGAGTAAATATTTTTTTCGTCTACTTCGGCCACAAAACGTAACACAACGGCACTTTCGGCAAGCTCCTGAACGCCAAGGTAAACAGGCGGATTCTTTAACACATCCGGATGTTTTTTAAAAATTGACTGCATTAAATCCGGGAGCTGTTTTTCCAACTCCTCCAAATCGGTACCGTAAGGGATTCCGATATCACTGACGCTGCGGGATACTTTATCGGAACGGTTTAATATATTTTTCATTGCAGAATTGTTAATGATTTTAACATTATCTCCCGTGTCAGTAATACAGGTGGTTCGAATCCCGATGCCGGTAACGGTTCCGCGGAAATTATCTACTTCTACAATGTCCCCTACGTTGTATTGGTTTTCAAAAATCATAAAGGTACCGGTTACGATGTCTGCAATCAGGCTTTCGGCACTAAAACCAACAATGAGGGCGACAATCCCCACACTGGCTACAATGGTGGAAACATTAACACCGATAATGGATAAGCCCCAGCATAGTATTACAATTCCGGTTATGTATTTCAGCAGACTTGAAATAATTGACAGGACTGAACGAGCCCGGTGGTTCTTTGGTTTTGGTGTGTTCAGAATAATTACAAGGAGTGTTTCCAGTGTGATAACACCGATAATCATAATAAAGACTTTGAAGATTGACAGAAGGCTGACCTTGATATTTCCCAAATCTTCAAAACTGAAAAGTTCCGTAAGAACTCCCACCGGAATTACGATGCCCAGAATGACCAGACAGATAATCAGCCTTATAAATTTGCTTTTATTGTTCCTCTGCATTTTTCTCCTCCTGTATTTTCCCGTTTCCGGCGGCATACGCTGCACTTTCCGCACAGCTGTCGGAGACAACCGCCCTTTCTGACAGAGGGCAGATTTCCCGTGGAAACCCCTTTTTACAATGTGCCTGTGTATGTATAAGTATAACCTGCCGGAAATTTAGGTTTTGTCAAGAAAAATTGTAGCACATATGCCCCTTAAAAAGAACAAGGATTTCCCTATATGGCATTGACAATTTGGGATGCGTTGGTATACTATCTTTTTAGTTCTCAAAGAGGAGGCCGGAAAGTATCCTGACGGTTGAAACAGAAAAACACTGATACACGGGGAGGCAAAGTAATGAAGTTTTGTGATAAGCTAAATGAGTATGTAGTGCAAATCGGCTGTACCAATAAAGAGCTGGCAGCTGCCTCGGGTCTGGGACAGGGAACAATCAGCCGGTACCGTAACGGTGAGCGTACCCCTAACCCGGGAAGTGAGCAGATTATAGGACTGGCTACAGGTCTGGCGGCACTTGCTAAAGGAAGAAAAATAAGGCTGCAAGAAGAGGAAATTCTTAAAGCACTATCCGAAACGGTAAATGATGGAATCACCGTAGATTATCGTATCTATATTTCCAATCTGGGTACTCTGCTTGATGCTTTGAATATTAACAATAATGAGTTGGCCCGGGAACTGAACTATGATCCCTCATATATTTCAAGAATTTTGTCAGGACAACGTCATCCTGCCGAAATAAGAAAATTTACGGCTGACATTGCGGCATATATCGTGCGCTGCTATGGGAATGAAAGAAATGCGGCCGCTCTTTCCGCTCTTTTTGGTTGTAAAACAGAGGATATACGTCAACCGCAGTCTCTATTCGACATGACTGTAAAATGGCTTGGTTCAAATGAGATTGTGGATGCAGACAAACCAATCCGGTCTTTTTTGGATGAATTAGATTCCTTTAACCTGGATGAATATATTCAGGCAATCCACTTTGATGATATTAAGGTGCCTGTATTTCCGTTTTATCTTCCTACCATAAAATATTATACCGGGCTGGAAGAAATGATGGACAGTGAGCTGGATTTTATTAAGGCAACGGTTTTATCCAGATCCATGGATGACTTGATTTTGTATAGTGATATGCCAATGGAAGAAATGGCCAAGGATCCTGAATTTCCTAAGAAATGGATGTTTGGAATGGCCATGCTGTTAAAAAAAGGATTACATCTGAATATAATCCATGATGTGAACCGTCCTTTTAAGGAAATGATGCTGGGTCTTGAAAGTCATATTCCTATGTATATGACAGGTCAGATTTCACCCTATTATATGCGCAGCTCACAAAGCGGTACCTTTCTGCATTTGTTAAAGGTTTCCGGTACCGCAGCATTGTCGGGTGAGGCTATTTCCGGCCACCATGAAAAGGGGCGGTATACACTTACGAGAAATAAAGAGGATGTGAGTTATTTCCGGGAACGGGCGGAGGAACTTCTGGGCAAAGCCCTGCCCCTTATGCAGATATACCGAAGTAACCGGAAACAGGAGTTTGAGAGTCATTTTAAAAAGTTATGGCAGTCCGGAGACAGGCGTATTATATTCTCAAGCCTTCCTGTTTTTACGATTTCGGAGGAACTGTTGGTGAAAATCCTTGACAGGAACGGTATTTCCGCTGATGACGCAGCCCGGATTACTGCATTTCACAGGGAGTATTTGTCTATGGTGACTGCACTGTTAAAGGAGCATATGCTGGTTCTTGAGGTGCCGCATTTTACGGATATTTTATTTGCCCAAAAGCCGCCGCATCTGGAACTTTCGGAAATGTTCTTCGGAAGGGATATTCCTTACAGTAAGGAGGAATATGAGGAACATTTACAACAAACCAAAGCTTTTACAGCCCAATATGAAAACTGTATACTGAAGATAGAGCAGACACCTGTATTCCGGAACATTACTCTATCTATTATTGAGGGCAGTTGTGTAGTGGTATCAAAAGAGAAAAATCCCGTTATTCATTTTATTATTCATCATCCGAAGATGGTGCAGGCTTTCCGGGATTTTATTCCTCCGATAATAGAGCCGGAGGAAACGGAAGAAAACTGAAATCTCAGATTTTGACGATTTTTTACAGATGCATTTTAAAACCAGAATGGCTTGTGATATACACTTTGATTTTCTTATGGTTCTGTGATAGAATAAATTGAATACGGGTTTGAAGATGTTTTACCGCAACCTGTTTCGGAGAGGTGGATATGTTTGGATATGTGGTTATAGACAGACCGGAACTTAAATGCCGGGAATATGATGAATACAAAGGCTTTTACTGTGGACTGTGCAAGGCACTGGCAAAGGAACACGGTTTTTTTGCAAGACTATGCGTAAGCTATGATTTAACCTTCCTTTCCATATTATATGCGGGTCTTTATGAGTCCGGCAGGTGCGAAAGCTGTGAACACTGCATAATCCATCCAATTGAAAAACGCTGTATTGTCCGTCATGATTATGAAGACTATTGTGCAGATATGACGGTCTTCCTTACCTGGTTAAAGTGCATGGATGACTGGAAGGATGAGAAAAAAATCGGGAAAAGAATCTATGCCTGTTTTATTGGAAGAAGGGCACGGAAGGTCAGGGAAAAATATAAAGAGAAATGTGAGAGCATAAGTCTTTTAATGGAAGAGCTTTCTGAAAAAGAAAAGAATAATGAAAAGAACCCAGATGTGGTTTCGGGCCTGTTTGGGAAGCTGCTTGCGGAAATCTTTGCAATGAAGCAGGACCGGTGGGAGCCGCTTCTTAGAAACATGGGTTTTTATCTGGGTAAATTTATTTATATACTGGACGCCTATGATGATTTGGAAAAGGACAAGGCGAAGAATGCCTATAATCCGCTGATTGAAATCTCAGAGCGTGAGGATTTTGATGAATATATAAAAGAACTGCTTACATTTATGATTGCAGAATGTTGTAAAAACTATCATATGCTTCCTGTTGTAGAGCATGAAGCAATTCTTGGCAACATTCTCTATTCAGGGGTGTGGACAGGCTACAATAAGGCTCTTGACAAAAAAAGAGAAAAGAATAATAAGAGTCAGAAAGAATAGAAAGGTACATTGGCAAATGGATCCATATCAGGTATTGGGAGTATCACCGGATGCTTCTGATGATGAGGTAAAAACTGCATACAGAAAACTGAGCCGAAAATATCACCCGGATGCCAATGTAGGTAAATCCCAGGCAGAGGCGGAGGCGGCAGAGGAAAAGTTTAAAGACGTTTCCCAGGCTTACGATGAAATTATGAAAATGCGCAGCGAAGGCTATGCATATACCCGGAGAGAGCCCCACACTTCAAAAACATCACAGAGTTCAAGGACGGCATCATGGGATCCTTGGGATTACTACTACGGTGCCGGCAGCGGCAGTCAGAGTAGCGGCAACAGTCATGGTGGTGGAAACCGATATACTAACAACAGTTATGGAAATGGCGCTTACAACAGTGGCAGCAGTTATGGAGGTGGAAATAGTTATGGCAGCGGAAGCAGTTATGGAAACGGCAGCAGCTATAAAAGTGATTTCAGTGAATTTAACGGTTCATATTACAGTAATGCCTGGAATTATAAAACAGTACTTCAGTTTGACCTGAGAACCATAAATACAGAAGGTCTTGGCAGTGACACTCCTTACTACAGTCAGGCCATCAGTGCAATTACCTGTGGAAATTATAAACTGGCCAGGGAGAGTCTTGATAGTGCAGTGCACAGAACCCCCAGCTGGTTTTTCCTCAGTGCATTAACCAGTCTTGGACGGGGAGATACCATAATGGCCTATCAGCACGCCCGGAGAGCATATGAGGCCGAGCCGGATAATCCGCAGTACTGGGAGCTTTTGAAATATTTTAAATCTTCCACCGATCAGTATGAGGAAACAACCCAATACTACAGTCCAAATGCACAGGGAAGAAACTGGCAGAAATATTCTTCCTGCATTACTTTCGGTATATGTCTGGGATTTAATTTCTGTTGTAATTCTACAACAATAAATAAAATATGCTGATGATTCAGCGGCCATATCCCGGAACTGCATTATTGAACTGTATTATGGATTTCATTCCTCTGGTAATAGTAGTAAGGTTTTGCGGGATTAATTCCATACATGCAGATAAATACTTTCAGTATGTTTTCCGTATGCTTGTATTTGCGGTTATTGCCGGATGCTGCCTAATCGGAAGCATCTGCAATCATATAATAAAGAATCAAACAAAAATGCCGGCCTGGCCCGGGGGATTTCCCTTGGACCATGACCGGCTTTTTTAGGAAGATTATTAATGATGCATGGCATCATGGGGGGAAGTGTCAACTAACGGGTAAAGCCATGATCCTTTACAATCTTGTCATAAAGATCAATGGTACAGTATTCACCGTTATGGTTGAAATGACGGCAGGTTGTACAGGAACGTGCGTGTGCTGAAGCACTGTTAGTTGTTTTGTTCGCAGTGCTGTCAGGCTCATATGCGCTGCACGCTTCGGCAACTTTTACATAAGTTTCATTACTGCTTCTCATAATTACCTCCATTTTTAGACCGGTGCAGCCGTTATAAACGTAAACTGATAACTTACATCTGCAACCTTTATAGGGTCCGCACCGGATATATTAAAAGAGCAAAATATTATTTCTGCTCTCCAAATTTAGTATGGCACAATATTAAAGTATTATTCAAAAAACTAAAAATTCTATGAAATGTTAGCACTCATGTGAAATGAGTGCTAATTTTATCTTGACTTTTTTAAAAGATGGTACTAATATAAACACATTGAAAGCAATTTGTACTGTTAAGAGTATCATTAATCATGGGTTTGATGATAGTCTGTACAATATAAATTAAAATAAACAAAAAAGTGGTGCTATGACCGTAAGAGACGGAAATATAAAAGATGCAGCCACTTGGAAATGGAGCAATTTATGAACACAGAAAAAGGCAGTTTATCAATTAATTCGGAAAATATATTTCCGATTATCAAAAAATGGTTATATTCAGACCATGACATTTTCATCAGAGAGTTAGTATCAAACGGATGTGATGCCATCACAAAGTTGAAAAAACTTGCACTTATGGGCGAGTACGAAATCCCTGAAGACAACAAATTTAACATTGTTGTTAAAGTAGATTCTGAAGAAAAGACTATATCCTTTACTGATAACGGTATCGGTATGACAGAGGATGAAGTTAAAACCTATATTAACCAGATTGCATTCTCAGGTGCAGCAGAATTTCTTGAAAAATATAAGGATAAGGCAAACAACGACCAGATTATTGGACATTTTGGTCTGGGCTTCTACAGTGCATTCATGGTTGCTGACAGAGTAACTATTGATACTCTGTCTTATAAAGACGGTGCAGAGCCTGTTTTCTGGGAGTCCGAAGGCGGTACAGAATTTGAAATGACAACCGGAACAAGAACAGAGAGAGGCACCTGTATCACTCTTTATCTGGGAGAGGACAGCTATGAATTCTCTAATGAATACAGAGTAAAAGAAGTTCTTGAAAAGTACTGTTCCTTCATGCCTGAACCGATTTATTTCGGTGACCCTCAGTTTGAGGATGATGACTTTGAAGATGATGAGGAAGTTGTAGATGTAACAGTTGATGAGGAAGGAAAGGCAACAGAAGCTGCAGAGGACAAGAAAGAAAAGAAAGCTGCAGCTACTCCTGTAAATGAAACCAATCCGCTTTGGAACCGTCATCCAAATGAGTGTACTGAAGAAGAGTACAAGGATTTCTACAAGAAAGTTTTCCATGATTACAAGGAGCCTCTGTTCTGGATTCATCTGAACATGGATTATCCTTTCAA
>JBJEJI010000050.1:0-48242 GCA_051877895.1 Lachnospiraceae bacterium
CCAAATTGATGGTCAAGGCTGTGATTCTTAACATATAGTCAAACTCGCAAACGCTTCGCTTTTTGCTCGTTAAAAAACTGCACTTCGTGCCATGTGTGCAGAAAAAAGACCATTTACATCTAATTTGTAAATGGTCTTAAAACCGGTATTTCATTATACAACCAAGGCGGCAGAGCCATATGCTTTAACAGGAGTACCGTTTTCGTCAAATTCTGTGGTATAGCGAACCCTGAAAGGAACTCTGCCTACTGTGAGCGGAATAACCGCCTCAAGTTCAGGTACACCCTCCGCAATCTGTCTGTGCCAGTCACGATACATATCTGCCACCTCCGGTGGGAATACACCCATTTCAATGGCACTGTCCGGATAGTTGGTAAGCACGGCCGGAAGTCCCAAATCCCGCATACAGCGGAAACACGGTCTCATTTCTTTTGTGGCCACAGTGTACTCCCAGTAATATATATTAACCTGTTCACTGGCCATTTTAAATTTCTTTTCAGTATCCAGCATTTCCATATATCGGTTCTTTTCTGTAGTAATATTCCGTATCATTGCATAAAACAGATATGTATTATCGCTCTTTCCAATCATACGTGCATTTGTCCGGACACAGATTTTTTCACTTCCGCAACATGAAGAATAAATATTTCTCCATGTTTCACACTCCTGTTCCTCCATAGTTGCTGCTCCGCGTTCAAGCATATCAATATATATTTTTTTATTGGCTTCATCAAAAAATCTCATAGGGTCGCCTTCGATCAGGTCTTTTTCCGACAGATTCATACAAAGTTCCCTGAGATATTTCTGGTTCACACGAAGAACCTCTACCTTACCCTGACAATATGTGAAGATAGCCGCGCCTCCCACATAATTACTGAAAATTAACGTCTCCTGTGACTTTGGATTCCAGAAATCACAGGCATTAAATGTGTCGATAAGTCTGAGATTAGGTACTGTTGTTCCCACACTGCTTCCGCCTATAAGTTTTCTGTAATCTTCCTCCGGAACCGGTCTGGAATACAAATATCCCTGAATGTAATCACAGCCGATGCTGCGCAGGAAATCTGCCTGTCCTACTGTTTCAACTCCTTCGGCAATCACAGGCATTCCCAGCCATTTTGCCATCCTGACCACAGAACTGAGTATGGTTCCACCGCGGTTGCTTTCTGTTTGTTCAAAAAGGAACAGCATGTCCAGTTTAATTACATCCAGTTCAATATCTTTCAAAACATTCAAAGAGGAATATCCGCTTCCGAAGTCATCCATTTCCACAACATAACCGAACATGTGCAGTTTTTTTATCACCTCATTAGTGTACTGGCTGCTGCCCATTACCGCAGACTCTGTTATCTCTATGCGCAAATACCTGGCCGGCACATGGAATTTTGTGCGGATTTCCTCCAGCCTTTCCACAAAATCCGGCTGAAAAATATCATGACGGGAAAAATTGGTTGAAACAGGAACCAGATGCAACTGATGTTCCATACAATTCCGGATAAAACGGCATACATGCTCGAATACATATAAATCCAGTTTGGTGATGAAGCCGTTTTTTTCAAAAATAGGAATAAATATTCCGGGCGAAATCAGACCTTTTTCCGGATGTCTCCAGCGAACCAGTGCCTCTGCCCCAACAAGCATACCTGTAGAATGATTATATTGAGGCTGGTAATAGACCACGAACTGTTCCTCGGCAAGTGCAGTCACCATCATACCCACAATTTCCTGTTCACCAAGCATATCATTGCGTTGCGACTCTGTATAGTAGTTATAATGAACCGTTACATTTCCCTTTATGGAGGACTGGGCAATAATCGCCCGATCAATCATTGAATCTGCAGCAGGCATTTCTCCGTTGCTTACATATACACCTGCATTGCACATTATTGAAAACGGCAGATTATATCCGGAAATACGCTCAAACAGGTTTTCAAGCATATCATCCAGCTCACTGCCCCAGGTATGAGTAAAAAAGAGGAAACGGTCGGAGCCGAGACGGCAGATTACATCCCCTTCTTTCACAAGCATGGCTATAGAATCCGCAATATGTATTAACAGTCTGTCCCCTTCCGACATTCCGAAAAGCTGGTTTATTGCCTTAAAACGGACCACATCAAAAAAGACAAGCGCATATTCTCCGGCCTTCCATCCTTCTTCATCCTTACGGATTATTGTCTCAACCTCTTTGCAGAAAGCAGAACGGTTTAGGAGACCTGTCAGTGCATCTCTTTCCGCCATCCGGCGAAGGCGATGTTTATCAGATATTTCATTGTCTATATCGGTAATGGTAATATCAATGGGTTCTCCCGGCTTTGAGCAGACAAAACCTACACGATACCATCTGAAAGACTGCTCCGAGTTTTTCAAATAATACTCGGTAAAAAACACCTGCGGCACCTCTGCCTCCGCAATTTCAGAAACCTGTTTTTTTAGCTTTTCGGCGGTATCCTTATCGGAAAGTCCGTCTTCAGTCATAATCTTCCAAAGCGGTCTTTCATCAAAACAACCGGCAAGCTGTTTTGAAATCGTGACCGGATAAAGAAATTTCCCGGTTTTACAGTTATATTGAATAAGAATATTGTTAGTATAGGAACGGGCTGTCCGCTCTGTTCCCGCCTGATTATCCTGCTCTTTTCTTCCCATAATGTACCTCCAATCCGAAATAATAAACTCCAGCCATAAAAACCCCGTTTTGACAGTCCATTGACCCACTATTTGGAATACATTATATAACAAAATTCTACATATTTCCATTTGTATCCGGCAAAAAATCTGACCTTTTAGAACAAAGCAAGAAAAATTGCAATAAAAAACGTCGTTACAATTAAATTTGTACGACGTTTATTAAAAAAATCAAAAATAACCCACTGCCTTTAGGCAGTGGGATTAGCTTTAAAGCAGTACAGGGTGCAAGCCCTGTACCGCATATAGCACGAAGTGAAGTTTTTTAACGGGCAAAGAGCGTAGCGTTTGCGCGTTTGACTTAAACAGCTCCCATAAAAGCATAAATCAGTGTTCCAACAACACCGCTTCCGAGAATAATTGCTATGGCACCGGCCTTAAATTTTCTCAGTACGAATAATGCTACCACAAAAATACCTAATTCCACAATTCTTAAATTATCTATTACCACATTCTTAAGTTCTGTCTGAAACAGACCTAACAAAAGTATGGAAACGCCCGCAGAAGCAATCAGTGCCACAACGGCAGGTCTTAATGCTCCAAGTACAATCTGTACTCCACTGACCGTCCTGAATTTATAATAAAAATGAGCAAGTGTAAAACATATGCAGAAGGATGGGATAATACAGCCGATGGAGCATATTAGAACTCCCGGAACTCCTGCCAGTCTCATTCCCACAAAAGTGGCGGAATTAATTGATATAGGTCCCGGTGTCATTTCCGCAACAGTGATCAGATTGGAAAATTCTTCCAGTGACATTAATCCATAAATATTAACAATCTGTTCCTGAATCAGGGGAATTGCAGCATAACCGCCTCCTACACTGAATAAACCAACCTGAATAAAAGCCAAAAATAATTTCAGCAGAATCATATTAATCTATCTCCTTTTTTTGTAAAGAGTCAGGGTAAGATCTATCAGACCGATTCCCAGACAGGTCAGAATAATCACCATGGCACTGACATCCAACAGATAGGTTGCAATAAACGCAATAAGCATCATGGCAATATACAGAATTCTTTTCGTCTTTATAACATTCCCCGCCAGATTAATAACTACATCAAAAATCACCGCTGCCACTCCCGCTCTCATAACCTGCAAGGCAGTAGCTATATACGGATTTGTTCTGAACTGTTCGTAGAACAGTGAAATAACGGAAATAATAATCATCGGAGGCAGTATAGTTCCCAGAACGGCAGTCAGGGATCCTACCACTCCCGCCATACGGTACCCGATAATTACGGAAGCATTGACAGGCAGCGGACCCGGTGCAGACTGGGTAATTGCCGTTACATCAAGCATTTCGTCATCATCCAGCCACTTAAGTTCCTCAACGAACTTATTTTTCATAAGGGAAACAATAACAAAACCTCCGCCAAATGTACAGGCACTCAGCATAAACATGGATTTGAACAGTGTCCAAAGCTTGCTATAATCTTTTTTCATAGAGCCTCCCATCATTTTTTTCAAATTCCTATTTACATTATCCGTCATATGCTTTTCCGCATTTACTTTGTCAGTATTTACAAAACACTTCTAAAATATTCTCAATGTTTTTGTTGCGTTCTCAACAATTCTATGCTACAATGTACCCGATTATAAAATTGATGACTACTCAACAAAATGAAAGGTGGGTTTTATGAGAAATTTTTGTATTACTTCAGATAGTAATTCCGATATGCCGAAGGAATATTCAGAAAAGTATGGAACAGTTTTAATTCCTCAGTACTATTCCTTCGGGAATGTGGTTTACGGAGATGAACTTAACATGTCTCCGGCTGAATTCTATGGGCGCATGAAAAATGGTGAGCTTCCACAGTCCCAGGCAAACAATCCTGCTGTAATTGAAAGCAAGTTCCGTGAAATTCTGGACAAGGGAATGGACATTATACATATTGCATTTTCCTCCGCATTGAGCGGCAGTTACAATAATGTGTGTATGGTTGCCAATGAACTTTCCGAAGAATATACAGATGCAAAAATCACAGTTATTGACTCTTTAAACGTTTCCCTTGGCGAAACCATTATGATTATCCGTGCCAACGAATTAAAGGAACAGGGTGCCTCCTATGAAGAAGTAGTTGACGCAGTTAATAAGCTGGTAAACCATATTAACGTACTGTTTACCGTAAATGATTTATTCCATCTGCAAAGAGGCGGACGTGTCAGCAAAACAACCGCAGTACTGGGAAGTGCCTTGAACCTGAAACCTTTCCTCTATGTAAATGCCGAAGGAGGACTTACCTCTGACGGTACTGCAAGAGGCAGGAAAAAAGCTCTCCGTACCATGGTAGAACGCATGAAAGCAACGCTGGACGAGAACACTGACTACTCTTTACCTGTAGGTATTGTACATGCGAACTGCATTGAAGATGCCCGGAGTATTGCCGAAATGGTAAAAGAAGAAACAGAATATAAAAATGTAATTATAAACGATATCAGTCCAAGCATAGGTACCCATGCCGGTCCCGGCGCTCTGGGACTGCTTTACTACGGTAAAGAAAAACCTGCAGCAAAATAACACGCATATACAATGCATCATGAGGTAACACCGGCATAATATGCACCGTAAATAAAATTATCAAGCGTAGCAGTTCATGGCTGCTACGCTATTTTTATGTATCTTTTAATATTTTACGCTGTTTTTCTGAATAGACATCCAAATGATATGGTGATATACTAAATTTTACCATTAATTATTCTTTTTAGGTAAACACCCGGCAACACGGGGGAAAGGAAAATCCGATTATTAATTCATATATTTGGATTATACATAATGATAATGCAAGGAAAATACAGGGAAGAAAAAAAAGTAGCACGTAGCAAAATCAGAGAATATTTTCACAGTCTGTTAGAAATACACAGTGATATGATGAGTTACGAAGAAATTGATGCAATGATGGAAGAGAACACCGTCATACGTGGTTCCAACATGTGGATTCTCATGCTGGCAATACTAATTGCCTCTATCGGGTTAAATGTTAATTCCACGGCAGTTATTATCGGTGCCATGCTGATATCTCCTCTGATGAGCGGTATTCTTACCATGGGTTACTCACTGGCAATAAGAGAGTTATCAATGCTTAAAAAAGCACTGGGCCGCTATGCTACCCAGGTGGCGATCAGTCTTATTACTTCCACACTATACTTTCTCATTTCACCACTCAGTACCCCCACTTCAGAAATGATTGCCCGTACTGCACCCACAATCTGGGATGTTTTAATTGCATTTTTCGGTGGTATTGCAGGAATAATCGGAAACACAAGAAAGAAGAAAGGAAACGTTGTACCCGGTGTGGCAATAGCAACCGCATTGATGCCCCCTTTATGCACCGCCGGCTATGGTCTTGCAACCATGCAGGCACAATTTTTCTTCGGGGCATTTTATCTGTTTATTATAAATACTTTGTTTATTGCACTCTCTGCCGCACTTATTACAAAAATTTTAGGAGTACCGTATCACCAGAATCTGGACACAAAGAAGCAGAAAAAAATCAATCATATAGTTGCTGCTATCACAATAATAACTGTCATCCCAAGTATTTTCATAGGATCTCTTACTGTTTACAACACATATCTGGAGCATAATATTGATAACTATCTTGAAAATGAATTTGTTTTTACGGATACTCAGCTGGTGCGAAGCAATGTAGACAAGAATTCAAAAACTATTACAGTCTCTCTGGTTGGCACACCAATTTCCAACGATGCAATTGCACTGCTTGAAAATGAACTTGATAAATACAACCTGGGTGAATATTCCCTTCGTGTCACTCAGAATTCCATACTGGCCATAAGTGATGAAGAAGAGGCTGATAAAATCACTATCGCCGTTCAGGAAAATACCATTTCCGAATTACAGGAGCTGGTAAACACCCAGCAGGAAAAACTTAACGAACTGGAAAATACCATTTCTGCACGTATTGACTTTGATGCTACCGCACAAAAGGCCGAAAGCATTTTCACTGACCTTCATAACTGTTGCTGCGGTGTCATTTCAGACGGAAATGATGAATATATTATTCTGCTTGCAACAACAGACAGAACATTGACCGAAAAAGAAATAGAGACCATAGAAAACTGGTTAAAGGCTGAAAGTTCTCATACAAAAGCAAAGCTGTATATTGAAAAAGCCGCTCACTGAGCGGCTTTTAACATATCTACAGACGTTACTGTCAAATCTGCACCAAAAGGACGAATCAGCACTGCATCAAGAGTATCAAGTGATCCGCCATAGGCAGTTATAATATCTTCATATGTAAACACGGCTGTCTTACCGTCATCAAAAGACGGAGTAAGCTGAATCCAGCTCTCTCCTCCGCTCCATGACTGGAGAATGAGACAAGGTCCTGCCGCCGCACTGTATGCTACCCTGATTGCGTTAAGTTCACTCATGGATTTAACCTGTGCAACCGGAAGTTCTACAGCGGTTTCCCAGTTATTCCAGTCCCCACTTGCCGTGTTTTCACCGGAAAAGAGGTTCTCGGAATCTGAATATTCGGATAATATATTTTGTCCCACATGACGATAAACCGTTCCTTCATAAGGTTCAACCCCTTTTGCCTCAAAAAGCTGGGAAACAGTTACAAAAGCAAAGCCTTTTTCTTTAAGCACCGGAATTGCTTCTGTTAAGGCCTGAAGAGAAGCACTGTTCCATGCATGAAGCAGCATGATATCCCCATCAGAAGCACCCAGGAGAATTTCAAGAGTGGTTTCATAATCATTTCCGGATTCGGCAATAGCTGCATCAATCAAAGGATATCCCACATTTTCATATACAATATCATTGTATGCAAAATAAGGAGCTCTTACAAAGGAAACCTCCGCACCCGGGGCATACTTTGCAATTAAGTCATTGGTTTGGGTAATTTCATCCTGTATTTCCGCAGCATCCATGTCTGTAAGATATCCATGACTCATGCTGTGATTACCAATTTCACATCCTGCTCTTAACATTTCTTCCAACTGGTTCGGATTTTTATCTATCTTGTTTCCTACTACAAAAAAGGTAAGAGGTGCGTCCGTTTCTTCTGCCAGACTGATAAAACTTTTCGTTCCGCTTCCGTCAGGTCCGTCATCAACCGTAATGGCAATCAGCTTTTTACCCTCTACTGATGTAACATCAAAATCTTCAGGAACAAAATAGTCTCCTTCGTTTTCATTTTTGTCACCCAAGTCCGGAGTCACCCCGTCATCCTGTTTTTCATGGTCATCCGTTGTCCCTGAAGGCATTGTGCCTGAAACTCCGTTTTCACTTTTTTCCGAACCGCAGCCTGTCAGAGCAGTGATACCCAGAATTGAAACCAACAGCATTGCGAATACTTTATTTCTCATAAAAACCTCCTTTATTCCTTGAAATCTACTAAGATTATCTGTCTGCTTTTGACATTTTCTGCGTAACCACTGCTCCCGCAAGGAGAAATGCCATTCCGCACAAAAGCAGAACAACTACACAGGCAGCATCACTGACATTAACACCCATAAACTCCAGTTCAACGCCCATAATATTATAATATTCCTCTCTAAGTTCATCCGGAGCAGCTTCAAAAAGCTTTGTGCCGATACCCTCAGTCATGACACTGCGAAACATCTTCGCTCCGTAAATAACCGGAGTACACTTCATGACTGTTCCTATTCCATCGGAAAGAGAACCGATTGGCAGATATATGCCACCAAGAAAGCCTACCAGTGTTCCGATAACAGTTCCGATGCCACTCCATGCACCTTCTGTCTTAACAAGGACTGCCATAAGGTACATCAGCGCTGCATATGTAAAAGAATTTACTGCAATCATGCCTGTAAGCTTTATATGTGCAAGCAATGAAAAGGCTTCTCCGCCTTTTATTATGCAATATATTTCCGAAAATGCAAGGGTAAGAATGCAAATAATGACAGAACATACCCATGCCGTTGCCACATATGATGCGGAAACTGTTAATCTGCTGACCGGTGCCGTATAAATAGAGGCAAGTCTCCCCTCTGTTCTATCCTTAATCATAGAAGACAAAACAGACAGTGTGACTGTTACCGCATTAATGGAGACAATACCTGCACAGGTCCATGTTATAATAAACATTTCCGAATTATCATTGTCTGCGGCGGTGTCTCTTCCCGGAATTTCTTCCAATGCATTTATCAGACTTTTTATATTCATATCTCCGAGAAAAAACAACATTAAAACCAGCACAATAACCATAGAAAGCAGAGAAAAAAACACCGCTCCCCTATCACGCAGGTAAATTCTCATATTTCTTTTTACAAGTTCGCTAAACTGAGCCATGCTTAACACCTCATTCTTTTATTTTTTGTCCAGAGTTTTTCCGCATACATTTAAAAATACGTCATCCATGCTGCCCTGAATCACTTCATAACCGCTTATCTGCTCTTTAACCGAATAAACTGCTTCAATGGAATTCTTTGTATTTTTTACGGAAAAACTCAGACCATAGTCTTCTTTTTTCAACGAGATGACCTGTCCTTTCAACATTTCAGCAATAACAGATACTTTGTCTTCATGGCAATACAGCTTTACCGTATCGGTAGCATACTTTTCTTTCAGTTCAAAAGGAGTTCCTTCTGCCTGTATCCGTCCTTTATCAATAATAATTATGCGGTTTGCCTCAGCCGCCTCTTCCATGTAGTGTGTTGTAAGAAACACTGTCATTCCTGTTGTAAGTCTCAGTTTTTCAATTACACTCCACACATCCTTCCTTGTTGCCGGATCAAGTCCTGTTGTAGGTTCATCAAGAAAAAGAAGCTCAGGCGTATGCATAAGTGCTGCTGCAATTTCACAACGTCTTTTCTGTCCGCCTGACAATGAAGAATACTTTTTCTTTAAAATGTCGTGAAGGGAAAGGATATCTGAAATTTCTCCCAGTCTTTTCTCAGCCTCTTTTCTGCCTGCCCCATGAATGATTCCTCTGCATAAAAGATTTTCCTGTACGCTGAGTATACCATCCAGACAGTTCTGCTGATATACAATACCAATCTTTTTTCTTATATCACTGTCCTCTTTACCAAGTATATGTCCACATAATTCCGCACTCCCGCCATCCGGCTTCTGCAGGGTTGAAAGCATATTGATTGTAGTAGATTTTCCCGCACCGTTTACTCCCAGAAAGCCTAACATTTCACCTTTCTCCACATAAAAACTGATGCCATCCACTGCGGTAAAGCTTCCATATTTCTTTGTTAATTTTTCTGCCTTGATTATATTCATCTCCGTACTCCCTTTATGTATTGTTCGTATGGTCTAACTTTATAGGCCGGTACCCCAGAGTTTTTTTAGATATTCTGCAGACCGCCTCATTGCAATTCTCTGACCAGGGGCATCAAAATGTTCTATTGCAAGATAACCATCATAGCCAGCGAGCTTCAGGTTTGTAACAATATCCCCAAACGGAATACATCCGTCTCCCACAGCCACGGAAACATCTGCTCTGTCCTTACAATGAACATGAGCAACCTTATCCTTTAACAGTTTCCATGCCTCAAGTATATTTTCATGGCTGTAATAATAGTTTCCGCAATCCAAAGTGTGCATAAGTCCCGGAACATGTTCCACAAAGTATCTGACTCCGTTCATTACGGATAAAGGGGAATTAACATCATCAAAATCCTCAACTGTTACTGTAATATCCTTGTCTTTTGCATATTCTGTCATATAATTAAGACCGTTAACCATAGCCTGAACATCAGGGCTGTTATCTAAAAAACTGCAAAGAGCTCCGTAATCACCCTTAAGCTTGTGAAACATGGCGGTTTTATTTTCAGTATGCCCATCCTTTTGTGCCGGATTCCCGGTATTATTGTTCTGACACGTCATACTCTTATCATCCTTTGAAAAAAATCCCGGCACCACCAGAATTTTTTCTGCTCCTGCTATACACGCTGCATTAATATGGTTTTCCCCATGCTTCATTTCATCCCTGACGGACATATCATAAAAATCATAAATACAGCTGATGTCAAGTTTTGCATCACCGAGACATTCAAAAGTATAATCATCTCCCAAAAGATTTCCCAGACGTATTTCCACACCATCGATCCCGGCAGACTTTACTTCTCTGCAAAGTGTCAGAATACTTTTTCCCGACTGCTCTGATGCCTGTAAAATATGGTCATAAAATACTGAAAGTTTCATGTCGCTTTCCTACACTTTTTTTAATTATCAAGTCAGACTTGCAAACGCTCCGGTTTTTATCAGTCAATAACCTGTGTACATTCAGGTGTTTTTCTTACATTGCATGCCGGTGCACAGAATCTGATTCCGTTCTCAATGATTTGCTGAATTTCCGGCATGTAGTAAACCGGATATTCCTCATGACCGGGCTGAAAATAAAAAATCTTACCGCGTCCCCGGGTAAATGTGCACCCACTTCTGAAAACCTGTCCTCCGGAGAACCATCCGGCAAAAATCACATCATCCGGTCTTGGTATGTCAAAATATTCCCCATACATTTCTTCCTGTGGAATTTCTATCATTTCAGGTACTCCTGCAGCTATTGGATGTGAAGGAAAAACACACCACAGTTTTTCACTTTCCCCATGCTTCCATTTAAGTGTCATTGTAGTTCCAAGGAGCTTTTTCATGATTTTACTGAAATGGGCAGAGTGAAGTGCCACCAGTCCCATTCCACCAAGCACATGTCTTTTAACACGTTCAGCAACCTCATCCGAAAATTCATTCTGCAGTGCATGACTCCAGAAAACCAGTACGTCCGTATTCTGCAGTACTTCTTCTGTCAACCCGTGTTCCTCTTCATCAAAGATTGCGGTTCTGACTTCGAAATCCTGTTTTTCTTTTAGAAAAGCAGCAATACATCCATGTATTCCTTCAGGATAAATCTTTCCGATTGATTCATACTCGATTTCATGCTTATATTCATTCCAAACTGTAATCCGTAGCATAGCCTATTCCTTTCTGTTGTGAATCCTGAGTTAATTAATTACGAAAAATACTCTATTTCCGTACACAATCCTTTTACATGTATTTCAGTAATTCATGCATAGCTTTTTACTCTGATTACCCCAGTAGAGTATCTGAAACCAGCATAAGACAAAAGCCCACCAGCAGCGCATAGGTTGCTCCACGTTCACTGCCGTGGGCATGAGTTTCGGGTATCATTTCATCACTGATTACATAAAGCATGGTGCCTCCTGCAAACGCAAGAGCAAAAGGCAGAATTGCAGATGCGATGCTTACCGCAAAATATCCAAGCAGGGTTCCAACTACCTCAATCAGTCCTGTTGCAAGAGCACAGATAAAGGTTCTTTTCCTACTCATGCCCGCCGCCAGCATGGGCGCAATAATGACCATTCCCTCCGGAATATTCTGAAGGGCAATACCTCCCGCTATAACAAGAGCCTCGCCCGTATTTCCCGAGCCAAAACCTACACCGGCTGCGATTCCTTCGGGGAAATTATGAATTGCAATAGCCAGTACAAACAGAAGCACCTTGCTCAGCTTTTCATTGTTTTCTCCGTGTTGCTCCTGATCCACGCCTGCCAGCTTGTGAATATGCGGAACCAGCTTATCAATCAGATTCAGAGCCATGGCTCCCGTAAAAATTCCTGCAATGGTAATAACCAGTCCATATTTTCCGCCATAACCCACAGACGGAAGAATCAGTCCCAAAACAGCTGCAGCCAGCATTACCCCGGCAGCAAATGCCAGCACAATATCGGAAAATTCATGGGAAATCTTTTTAAAAGCAAAACCGATTATGGAACCGATGATAGTGGCGCCGCCAACTCCAAGAGCGGTGATAAATACAAGTCTCATAAAAACTCTCCATTTTAACGACCCTGCCAGACATATACTTCAGTCAGATTGAGGTCGCCCATCTTCAAACTTTATTTGAAATTTATTTTACCACAGTCTCAATTTAACTACAACCGTATGAAACAAACAAATCACATCCCGTTACTGTCAAGTAATCGTTGGCAACTTTTTTCCATACAGATTTATTTGACGTCACAAGGCAGTTCAGGTACAGTTCTCTTGTTATCATGGATTTTTTTCTTTTCCGGCTTAATTAGCCTCTGTCAACTATTTTATTTCATACAAGAGATAAACAAATCGTTTTGTTCCATCATACAGACTCCTTATGTTTTTTCCGGACAATTAAACAATAAGATAAATCTGTATGATTGGGAAGAGGTTTTTTGCCTCTTCCTTTGCGGTAGCCCTGTTTCAAAAATTCTCCTGTTATATTTTTCGTAATCCGTCACATACTATTTTTGATTTCTAAAATCAAAAAATACTTTTTCAGGGAGGTTACAATGGAAAATAAGGATACAATCAGCCTGCTGAAAGAATGTGATTCCGGCACTAAAATGGCGGTGTCTGCAATTGAGGAGGTACTGGATTCTGTAAAGGATGAACGCATGAAACTACTGCTTACAGAAAGCAAGGAGCATCACGGAAAACTGGGAAATGAAATTCACGGTCTCCTGCTTGAATACGGCAGCGATGAAAAGGATCCGGGTATTATGGCAAAAGGCATGTCATGGCTTAAAACCAATATGAAAATCACCATGAATGACAGCGACAAAACCATTGCCGACCTGATGATTGATGGTTGTAACATGGGCATCAAATCACTACACAAATATCTGAACCAATATACCCAGGCAAATGACAAGGTCAAGGACATCTGCCGCAGGCTGGTAGATATTGAAGAAGAACTGGGAAAAAAATTAAGACCGTACCTGTAAGAACACATCAATATATACAATGTCCCGAAAAATTATGAGCCAAAAAAAACAAATACCGGGAAACCTTCTTGCAGTTTCCTATGAATTGCTTTATTATTTACACGGAGGATAAAAACATGAAGAAACTATTTTATGAAGATACACATATAGTTGATTTCAAAGCCACAGTTATCTCCTGTGACTATGAAGAATCAAAAAAGGCTTATAAAATCCTGACTGATGCCACTGCTTTCTTCCCGGAAGAAGGGGGACAATCCGCAGATCGTGGTACTCTTGGGAATCAGGATGTTCTTGATGTTCAGCTTGACGGAGATTTTATCTGTCACTATGTAAAAAATCCAATAAAACCCGGTACTGTAACAGACGGTCATGTTGATTGGGAAGGAAGGTTTGATTTCATGCAGCAACACTCCGGAGAACACATTATTTCCGGATTAATTCATAGCCGTTTTGGATACAGCAATGTGGGATTTCATCTCAGTGTAAATGAGGTAACATTGGATGTCAATGGTCCTCTCAGTGCTGAAGAATTAAAAGAAATTGAAACAGAGGCCAACAGGGTTGTTTATAAAAATCTGCCTGTCTACATCAGCTATCCTGACAAAGCTGAGCTTAAGGATATGACATATCGCAGTAAAATTGCAATTGATGGGCAGGTAAGACTTGTTACAATACCCGGAGTGGACGTCTGTGCCTGTTGTGCTCCTCATGTATCTTATACCGGAGAAATCGGTATTATCAAAATCACTCAGGCCCAAAGCTATAAGGGCGGAATGCGTCTGCACATTCTCTGTGGTGGTCGCGCTTTATCAGATTACTCAATAAAGCAGTCAAATGTTGAAGCAATTGCAGTCGCCCTTTCCGCAAAACAGGAACAGGTTACTGATGCATTTTTCAGACTGAAGGATGAAAATCTCAAATTAAAAGAAAGCCTCAACAGCCTTCAGGCAAAATACCTTATGCAGTGTACTGCATTACTTCCGTCCCCCGAATCTACAAAGAACGCCCTGTTGTTTACGGAACTAAGTGATAACATCGCCATCAGAAATGCAGTTAATACTCTGACGGAACAGTATTCCGGATATTCAGCTGTTTTCTTTGGCGAAAAAGGAAACTACCGTTTTATTGCCGGAAGCAAATCTGCTGACTGCAGTCTGCTTGCACAAGAGCTGCGCAACAAACTTGGTGCAAAGTGCGGCGGCAGCAGCCTGATGATACAGGGCAGCATATCCGCCGACAAATCAGAAATAACAGAGCTGTTTAGTCTTCTTTAAATCTCTGAACAATACCCTTCGAGTGATGAGGCGGTGCATAAATAGAGGAAACCTTTAGCGGGCATCTCCCGGTATTTACAATATTATGCCGGGTTCCTGCAGGGACAAATATCCCATCGCCCTTGCATAAATCGCGCCGGTAATCCGGGCTGTTATCACAGCCTTCCATTATTACAACAGCCCTTCCCTGCTCAATACGAATAAACTGATCCGTATCCGGATGTACTTCCATTCCGATGTCTCCACAAGGCGGGATACACATTAATGTCATTTGTAAATTATTTCCGGTCCATACAGCAGTACGAAAATTTATATTATTCTCTGCAAGATAAACGATGTCTACTGCATAAGGAGTTGCTCCGGGATCTGCTGATTTAATCAATTGTTCCATAAAACCATTCCAAGTTGCTTTTCTATATTATACGAATTCCAAAGCCGGATGTGTTCCTTTTATTTACTGCTCGGTAATAAATGATAGTATTTCTGTCTTTACGATTATGTCACCGTCCTATATTCATTTGTACCCGGCAGACATTGATGATTCCTGCACACATAATAAGTGGTTTTGTCATTAAGCAGCGGATGTTTTCCGTTTTCGGATTCAACTACTACATTAGCCAGAAACGGCAAGCGGGCTTTAACATCTGTCAGCTCCTGACCGGAATCAGATCCGGATTTAAGCACCACAGTTATATGCTCAGGAGGATTTTCGTACAGTATTACGGAAATCAAAAACATACAATAACCTGCAGGATATGTCTTCGCCAACGGGCACATAAAGGTAAACTGCTTTTCTAACAGCTTTTTATATTTTGTATTCTCAGTAAGCTGGTACAACCTTACAAGGTTATATGCCATAACGGAATTTCCTCTGGGAACGGCACCGTCAGAAGTCTCTTTCGGATTGAGAAAAAGTTCCCCGCTGCCGTCTTCACATAAATAATATCCATCTCCGTTATCCGAAAACCGTCTGAATGCTTCATCACAGAACAGCTCCGCCTTTTCAAGATAGTTATTATCCAAAGTTGAATTATATACTTCAATGAGTGCCGCGGTATAAAAGGCATAGTCATCCAGAAATCCGTGTTTAGAATGCTTCCCACCACTGCTGAGTGTAAAGAGCTGACCTTTCAAAGATAAGTTAGCTTCTATGAATTCACAGGCTTTTTTTGCAGCCTCCAAATACTTGTAGTTTTTTGATGTTCTGTGCAGCATACAAAGTGCGGCTATCATAAGAGAATTCCATGAAACCAAAATCTTATCATCCGGATGTATCCGTGCACGTTTATTGCGGTAAGCATATAAAGTCTTTATTTCATGGCTGAAATCAGTTTTAAAATCATTGTTTTTCAATAGGTTGGGAATACTGTAACCTTCAAAATTTCCTTCAGGAGTAATATCAAATGTACGGGCAAATCTAAGTCCCTGTTCCCTGCCCAACACTTCCAGAATTTCATTATAGGTAAAGGTATAAAATCGCCCCTCGATTCCTTCACTGTCAGCATCCTGCGCACAATAAAACCCACCGTCACGGGAAGTCATTTCCCGGAGTACATATTCTGCAGTCTGTTTTGCGGTATCAAGGAATAATCCTTCTTTGGTTACCATATAAGCCGCGGAATATGCCATAATCATCAGTGCATTATCATAAAGCATTTTCTCGAAATGAGGAATCAGATAGTATCTGTCGGTAGAATATCTGGAAAAGCCATGCCCAATGTGGTCAAAGATACCGCCTTTACGCATCTGTGTCAATGTCAATTCTGCCATCTTTACAGCGATAATATCCCCATATTGTCTGCCATACAGCAAAAGGAACATAAGATTATGAGGCATAGGGAATTTGGGTGCTCCACCAAACCCACCGTAATCATTGTCGAAGCTTTCTTTAAAAATGTTCACTGCCTGCTTCGTCAGCTCTTCGCAATCCAGGATAATATTCTCATAAAGTGCTTCTTCTCCGGAATTATTTACAGCACCTGTTTTCTCTGCCTCAACCTGTCTCAAATGTGAAATAACTTCATCTGCCGAATCAAGAAAAACCTTTTTGTTATTTTTCCATTGTGAAGCAATAACAAGGAGTATATCTCCAAAACCGGGCATGCCATACCGGGGTCTGAGCGGAAAATAACTACCTGCAAAGAATGGCTTTTTATCCCAGGTCATAAAAATACTCATGGGCCACCCGCCACTGCCGGTAAATGCCTGACATGCCTTCATATAGACGCTGTCTATATCCGGACGTTCTTCTCTGTCAACCTTGATTGACACAAAATATTTATTCAGTATTTCCGCAGTCCGCTTATCTTCAAAGCTCTCATGTGCCATAACATGACACCAATGACAGGTACTGTAGCCGATACTGAGAAATATTGGTTTATCCTCGGTTTTTGCCTTTGTAAAAGCCTCACTACACCACGGATACCAGTCTACCGGATTGTCCTTATGCTGCAACAAATAGGGACTGGTTTCATATTTTAACCGGTTACTCATTTTTCCTCCAAGTTTTTCTCAATACAGTTTTAGAATGTTTTCTACATATTGCTGCATTTCTGATTTTGAGGAAACTGCATGGGTTCCGTTAATGATTTCCTGTTTTTTTTCATCAGAAAGACCCGCAAACCTTTCCATTGCATCCGGATTTCCGGCAAGTGCCAGAGAAAATCCCAATGGCAGTTCATTATTTTCCATCTTATAACCTCCATTAAACTAAGAATTGATTACATGAATAGGTTGCCGAAAATTCTAAAAGGTATTCATGAAAAAGAAGTTCAAATAAAAAGACCTTACAAGTTCTAAAACTTATAAGGTCATGTGATAATTAATATATGTTACTTCTGCACATTATCCGTGGATAGTATATTTATTACATACTTTTGGTGCTGCCACGATTTAAATGTTACGATATTCGAAAAAATCAAAATCGGCATAATGGGAATGTTTTACACGGTCTGCACAGGTTATTCCAACCATTGTTCCGGTAAACTCGCCATATTTACAGTATTCATCGGAAAATTTTGTTGTATCAAATACTTTTCCGATCTGCTTGTATTCCTGTCCGTCATAGCACCAGGAAAACCATGACTTTCTTCCGTCAATATTTAAACGGAAATAAATGGGCACGTCCTCAACAGGGATTCTGGTATTAAGGAATTCTGTCTTTTCTCCGTTTTCCAGATGGATAATGGAAATTGCACTCTGTCCCAGTGTTTCACTGTAATATTTTCTCAGATTTATATAATTCATGTTATCATAATATAGGATTAGTCCTGCACTATGCTGATGAACTTCAGGAACAAACTCCATTTTAGTGGTAATCTCTGCATGTACGGAGGTGAGTTTTCTTGCAAGTAAGCTAACTTTGTTAAGAGAGGTTCTGGACTCCTGTCCGCGAAGACGTACATATCCTTTACGGGCTGTAACATCTGCGAAACGCTCCGGCATCTGTCTCGGTGCATAATACCAGTTTCCTAAAGTGTCGCTGTCAAAATCATCGAAATCAGGAATTGCCTTTACAGGATATTCAGGAAGTGAACTGCCTTTCACTTCTTCCTTGGCAAGGTTGCTGCCGTCTGCCATTCTGAGCCATCCGTCTTCAGTCCACATCATGCGCTGTATAGCTGTTTCCCTGCCCAGTGTACAGCGAAGTTCCGGAACAAACGGTCTGGCACACAGATGAACCAGCCAGGTTTCTCCGTTTGGAGTATCAATATAGCTCCCATGCCCGGATTTCTGCAAAACAGAATCAGGATTGAAGTATTTTGGTTTCAGATGATCCGGATCACGTCTTTCATTGGAATAGCCCGGCGTGGAGGTTACAATAGGATTCATGGGATCCTTTTCAAACGGGCCCCATACATTTTTCGACCTGCCCATGGTAACACAATGATTATATCCCGTACCACCCTCGGCACACATAATATAATAGTAATCTCCTCTATGATAAAGATGCGGTGCTTCAATACAGCCTCTGTCGGTTCCGCCATGCCATATACGCTTCGGATAACCAATAATCTGTTTTGATTTCGGATCATATTCCACCATGCATATGGCACCCGGCTTTTCATAGCCTTCTCTGGTTTCCCACTCAAGGGATACCACATATTTTCTGCCATCAGTATCATGAAGCATGGAAGCATCAAAGCCCGAGGAATGAAGATAAACCGGCTCGCTCCAAGGACCTTTAATATCTTTTGCGGTGATAACGAAGTTATCAACATCAAAATATCTTGCATTCATAGAATTCATGACTCCGTAAACAACATAAAACAGGTCTTCCTCTTCGCAATATGTCAAACAGGGTGCCCATATTCCTTTTGCACTAGGCAGCTTTTTCAAATCCACCTTTTCATCATCTGAGAGCACATGAGTGTATAATTCCCAGTTCTTTAAGTCTCTGGAATGATAAACGGGAATTCCGGGAAACCATTCAAATGTTGAAACCGCCAGATAGTAATCATCACCTTTTCTGCAAATACATGGGTCCGGATTAAACCCGGGTAAAATCGGATTTTTAATAATCATGTTTATACCTCCTGTAGAATCACAACATCCCAGTCTTTCATACTGATTTTGTCGCCTTTATTGTATTTGTTTCCTGTCCTGATATCAATTGTCTCACTGTACGGACATTCCACTTCATTTTCGTTTTCACTGTAATTAAAAATATAATGAATATTTCCGGCCTCAGGTGTAACTCCGCTTCTTAATATAACCGGCCACCTGCAATCAGGAACATTAATTCCGGCATGATGTGCAGCCTCATTATAAATCTCCTTTAAAACAGAGGAACTCATGTAGGTGCCGATATAATATGCATATCCCCGTCCGAATTTGTTTCTTGTAATACCTGAATATTTGCCCCAGTATTTATGTTCATAAGAAGCAATGGTTTCTGCTCCTTCAGATTTTAAAAGCTCTGCAAAATACATTGCAGATTCACCGGCAAGTCTCATTGTCCCCGGATTGGTGAACTGGTTATAACTCATGCCAAATGCAGTCGTCAGGCCATGAGGAAGCGCATCAGCATAAACACTAAGATTCTCATCGGCTACAAACGAACGGAAGGAACTTATCAAGGTTCCACCATGTTCTACAAAGGTAGAAAGTCTATGTATCACATCTTCAGAAACACTATAGAGTGCCGGTGTAACAATCATATCATATCTGCTCTCATCCAAGGCATTTACATCCACCACATCGCATTCAATATTCATTTCAAATAATGCATCATACATCCAGCGTACCACATCATTGTAGCTTAGGTCTTTATCAATAGGAAACCACCTAAGTGCATGCAGGCACTGTGTGTCCACAATCAAGGCAACACGATTTGTCTTTTTAAGATGCAAAAGTTTATAGCCAAACTCTTTCCATTCCTTACCAATTTCACAGGCTTCATTATATGCCGGATTAGGCATCAGGTCATGACTCAGAAGGCCTTTCCAGTAAGTTTCATAGCCGTTATGGATGGAATGCCAGTTCCAGTACATCATTCCGTCCGCCCCGCCTGCCAGGTGACTGTAAGCATGAAGTTTAAGCTGTCCCGGATAAGGAGTCCAGTATTTAAAGGCCTGTGCCTGACATTCAAGCACCAGATAGTTATCCTGTTTAAGTGAGCGTATGGAATCTCCTCCAAAAGCAATTTCCGCTCCTGTCAGTTCATCCTGAGTAGGATGATAAATATCGGTTCCTGCTATGGTAACCGCTTTTGATGCTTCATAATGGTTAATGTCAGGCTGCACGCCGTAGGAATAACCGTCCTGTGCAATATCTGCACCAAACTTCTTCCATTCAAAGTCGAAATTATGGGTTATAAACTGGTCTTCTCTTTTATACTCTGAAACGATACTGCTCTGCCAGAACAAATAATCTGCTGCAAGGCTTCTCTGAAATTTTCCGAATTCACAGGCAAGGCCTCCGTTTATGCAGCCTCTTATGTCAGGAAAATCTTCCCAGCTATGAATGGAATTACTCCAGTACGCAAGTCCGAAGGTACGGTTCAGTTCTTCTGTAGTCTTATATTTGTCTTTCAGGTACTCTACAAATAATTTCTGTACATTTTCGGATGCAGTGCCATAATGCTTGGTTTCATTATCAATCTGAAAACCGATAACACAGGGATATGGAGCAGTGTGTTCTGCCAGCATGCGGATTACCCTTTCAGCATACCTACGGAAGACCGAATTCATGATATCCATAATCTGACGTCTGCCATACAGTTTTCGTCCCTCTTCACCGCACACCATAACCTCAGGCTCTTTTTTCACAAGCCAGGCAGGAATTGCGTAGGTCGGAGTTCCGATAATCACATACATTTTTTCCTTTTCTGCCAAGGCAAGCACCTTGTCAATATATGAAAAATCAAATTCCCCGTCATGAGGCTCCAATGTGCTCCATGTAGATTCCGCAATGCGGATTACATTCATGCCGGCTGCCTTCATCATGGAAATGTCTTTTTGTGTTCTTTCATAAGGCATATATTCCGAATAATATGCTGCACCAAATAAAACTTTATCCATTTCTGAATCCTCCCCTGATATATGTGCATCAATGAATCAGTTAATCTATGTGTTATTACCATTTTCAATATGTGTTACATTTATTCAACAGTTTGTTAAGTATTGTCAACAGAATGACAATTTTATGTTTTAATATTTTAGAAAAGACTGCACCGCCCGGTATTCTGATTCGCGATGCAGTCTTCTGTTAATTAGTTACTCAGGTACATATTAATTAGTTTGCACTGTCAAGTCTGTGCTTGCCCTGCTGTAAATCTGCAACTGCCTTGTCATAATGTTTATCAAGGTCAAAGAACAATAAGCAGACAACAACAATTACCATGGAAATAAACGGAATCCATGAGAATGCCATGTTTATGGAAGTAAGTGCTCCTGCAGACTGTGTGGCAAGGTCTGCGTTAAATCCGCCTGCACCGAGAATCCAGCCAAGAGCTGCAGTACCGATACCGGAACCAACCTTCATACAGAAAGAGGATGCTGCATTTCCCATACCTGCTGTGCCATATCCATTGTACCACTCCCCATAGGTAATGGCATCCTGAAGCATACCGAACATTGTTGCACCACCGCATGCAAAACCAATTCCCTTTACTACTGAAAGGATGCAGAGAATTGTAACGTTAGTTGTAAATCCTGTTAATAAGAAGCCAACACCTGCAAGAGACATACCAACCATGAAGAGATTCTTCTTGGATAACTTCTTCATAATAAATGGTGTAATAAAAAGTGCTGCAATTTGTGCCATTGACAGGCAGTTGGAAATAATTGCATATTTGCCTTCATCGCCCACGTTATACTTTGTAAAATAAACTGCCGAACCGAAGAAACAGGACATCATGAAGTACATTACAAAAATACAGATTACCATAAGAATCCAGTATTTATTAACCACAAGGCCTTTGAGACCTTTAAGGAAGGAAACGTTTTCCTTTTTCTTTGCGGAACTCTCAGAATCGGATTCAGGGTTTTCAACAACTCTCTCCTTACAGCAGAAGAACATGAACATATTAAGTACTACAAAGACAATCATCAAAACCACAAAAGTCAGTGTCCAGCCCTTCTGAGCATATGCATCTCCGCCACCGAAGAACTTTGTCATTTTAAGAACAAAGGTATTGATTGTCATGGTACCTGCAGTTGCAAGAAGGTTACGGAAATTTCCGAGAAGACCTCTTTCATACTGGTTTGTGGTCATAAGACCGTTCATTGTTGCATAAGGAACGTTGATACCTGTATAGAAAATAGTTGAAACAAGGTTATATGTTAAGAACATGTAAGCAATCTGAATCTTGCCTGCAAATGATTCCGGCACTGTGAACATAAGCACTGTACATACTGCCAAAGGAACACAAAGTCTTGCTATCCAAGGTCTTGCTTTACCCCACTTACTATGAGTGTGATCGATGATATAACCCATTGCAAGATCCGAAATACCATCGAATATTTTTGAAATTGCTATTATGGAAGCTGCAGCTGCTGCACTTGCTCCGACTACGTTTGTGTAATAAACCAGCAGAAATGCTGAAATTGCGGAATATACCAGATTGCCGGCATAATCACCGATACCATAAGCGAAACGCTCCAGAAATGAGAGCCTTACGTTTGCGTTGTTTTCTTTATTCTGTTCCATGTTTAATACCTTCCCTTCATTTGTATATTCTTTATTTTTCATCTAACGGAAACCATCCGAAGTCAACACATCTGCCAAGATCCCAGCTGTCCCAGCCGACCCAGCCCGGCGTGTTAACCGTATCTGTTAAAAGCTTGTAGCTCCAGTAGAAATACCCGGAACCTGAATTCCATGCCTTTAACTGCTCTCTTGCCACTACATTATAAATTTCTTTCTTCTGCTCCGGTGTGTAGGCTTCAACCGAAGAACCGTCCAGTCCGTTTAAAACTGTCTGACCGCCCTTTGTATCCCAGCCGCATGCCAGAGAATTAAACAGACACCATTCTCCACAGATTACCGGGAAATACTGCTGCATCTCTGCAATATCCTTTGCGAAATTCTCACGGATGTAGTTTGTATAACCCTCTATGGTCTGTTCACATCCAACCATTTCAGCCATCATCAGATACTGGTGAGTGTCAAGTACAACATTTTTGTACTTATCCTCTCTCATGAAATCCTTCCAGATTTTCAGTTCGAACCCGTCATGAATTACTACATATTTATCTTCAGGCATATATTTGCGGATTCTGTCATAAGCATCAAGGTAGAATTTTCTGATGAATTCATATGAAATCGGCTTACTGCCCTTTGCCATCTCCTCATCAACCGGAGGATATCTCTTCTGAAAATCCATTATTTCCCATATTCCTTCAAGTGCCGGCTCATTAAGAACTTCAATGCCCCAAAGTCCTTCTCTCTTACCGTAACGCTCTGCAAGTCTTTCCAAAACTGTCAGAACAAATTCTACTTCGTCAGGATTCTGTGCCCATTTGCAAACCCCGCAGATTCCACCATTATCAGAACCATTCTGACCTTCCGGTGCAGTGTGAAGATCAATCAAAATCTTCAGTCCATACTTTTCTGCCCAACAAAATGCTTTATCCAAATCTTCAATACAACCAATGAACGGCTCTCTGTCACCGAAAATAAAATACGGAACAGGAATACGGACCGCATCCAGCCCCCATGATTTGATTGTTACAAAATCCCTCTCAGTGATATATTCACTTCGATGAATTTTGATTCTTGCCTCATAAACCTCTTTAGGCAGCTGTCTTGGAAGCCAGTATTCATCTTCTGCAGTTGTTCCTTCAAAGAGAGCCGGATTCATCCATTTTTCAAGAACCAGCCAGTTGCCAAGGTTTACACCCTTTACTTTCATAATATACCTCCTCGTAAAATTGATTGATTATTTTTTCAATAACTTGAAACAAGTTATTGATTTGATGGTTTTATTGTAAAGGTGTTTTTCTTTTTTCTATATCAAAAATCTCAGCAGTTTTTCAATTTTCTCATATCTTTTTGACAAATTCTGTAGTATAATACCGATAAATATATATTTTCAAATAATTTAGGGATAAAAATCCGTTATATAACACGGAATTTCCATTTAACAAATAAAAATCCGACTAAAGCCTGAAGAACTGTCTGATTATTTTTTTGTAGGAGGGAATATTTATGAACGAAACAGCTTTAATGCAATACTTGTCCTATAATCTTCATACCATCATAAGAAGGTATAATGAAAAACATGAACTGATAAATATATTTTGTGCCAGACATGACCTGAATGAACGACTTTTAGATCCATCAGAACTGTCAGAACACTTTTTTACATATCTGAAGAACATAGACAAGGATGATGATATTAAATACTCCTCTCCGTTTATTTTTTCAATAAACCATATGGCAGTCTATACACTGGTGTGCGTGCCGGATGGTTTCTTTCTTGTTGGCCCTACACGTTTTAAAAGTGGTCTGGAGCCTATTAACAAGCTTATGATTGAAGATTATCCAAAAGATATTTTAGATTTTGCTGCAGAAATTGAATATTCTTTTTATGCAAAACAGGTTTTACTGCTTCGAAATCTTTATTATACAAAACAGACCACAGAAGAAGGTCTGCTGCATGACAATTTCCGTGATACACATAATCCGGTTCAAAAGGATTATAGCAGGCGTATTTTTCAGGGTTTGGAAAACAAAACAAAGCATAATCCTTACGACCAGGAAGTTAGGGAACAGACCAGTATTGAACAGGGAGATTTAAAGGGGCTTAAAGAAAGTATTGCTGAGGATTATCATGGAGATTTGGGCGTACTGTCCGTCAATCCGCTGAGAAACATAAAAAATCTGGGCATTGTTGTAATTACTCTGGCAAGCCGTTCCGCAATAAAAGGCGGTGTACTGCCTGAAGTAGCCTTTTCCCTCAGCGACAGCTATATTCAGCAGCTTGAAAATGTACAGGACGAGTCATTCGCCCTCCAACTTACGCGTAATGCAGAATATCAGTATTGTAAAATGGTAAATGAACTTAAAGAAAAGAAAAAAGGAGTCTCCAAGCGAAAGAATCCTTACATTGAACAAAGTAAAGCTTATATCTTTTCCCATCTTCATGACAAGATAACAGTCGAGGAGCTGGCTGCTGAGCTCTGTGTCAATGCCAACTATCTGTCCAGTTTATTCAAAAAACATCAAGGTGTTTCCCTGTCACACTATATTTTGGAGGAGAAAATTAACCGTGCTAAAAACCTTCTGACCTATTCTGATTACTCATATATTGACATTGCTTCTTATTTGGGATTTTCCTCACAAAGCCACTTCAGTGTACAATTTAAAAATATAACAGGATACACCCCGAAGGCATACAGGGACGAATTTGGAATAAAAGAGGAGTAGTGGTTGCCCTACTCCTCTGCCGGATTTGTCAAACTTGCAAGGGCCCCGCTTTTTGCGTCTTATAAAACGGCACCGTACAACAATTAATTGGATTTCTCGCCCGGCTTCTGTGCATCCACCTTGGGTTCTTGAAGCCAGATTTCCTTGGCAATTGCAAGCAGATCTTTATCAACCTTGCCTGCCTCTGCTTCTTCGTCCAGAATGTTAAAAGCCACTTTAACCGGCTTCGGTTTTTTATATGGTCTGTCATCTGCAATGAGGGAATCAAATATATCCATGATGGTTAAAATTCTGGTCATCACATCCAGTTGCTCTGCACCTATTCCATTTGGATAACCTCTGCCGTTTAGCAGCTCGTGGTGATTTGTAGCAATCCTTCTAACATCCTGATAATCACCTCCGAAATACATACGTCCCAAAATTTTATCCGTGTATTCCACATGACTCTGCATAATCTTTCTTTCTTCATCAGAAAGAGTACCGGCCTTAATGCGCAGGTCATTTAGCTCCTCTTCCGTCAGATAAGGAAGCACATCTCCATTGTCCGTTTTGTAGGAAGCAGCACTCATTTCATTAATGAATGCAATTTCATCTTCTTTGAGAGGTCGGCCACAGTTGAAACCATCAAGCTTTTCTAAGAACTGACGGATGCGCCGGATTTCCTTTTCGGATTCCTCTTTGTTCGTTCTACCGGACAGTGTATCCTTTTCAATGTGCAAAATAATCATTTCCAGTCTTGAACGAAGTGGCTGCTCCAGATGTCCCAGCTTGGTAGGTTTGTCCATTACCTCTAAAGGAATGTCCATTTTACCCACATCATGAAGCATTGCCGCCAAATACATCTGCTTTTTATCGTTGTCGGAAAAATGCATTTCAGTTTTGTTTTCCTTGTGCATTTGATTTATGTAATCAAGCATTATAATGCAACGGTCTGCCACATTTTTAGTGTGGTTGGCATTATAAGGAGTTCTGCCTTCAATTGCTTCTGCCATGGAATCTGCCATGGAGAAAAGCATTTTCTGCATTTCTTCTGCTCTCTGCTTTTGCAATTCAATATATCGAATAATAAGGAAAACAAAAAACTCCAATACGATACCGACCGGGATATACAAAAGGAATAATTTATACGCGGATATCCGGAACAAAACAAATGCAACAAGCGGATAAACAATAAGCAAAGCCAGCATAGTAAGTAACCATAATCTGACTCTGCTCTTTCGCATAATCAGACCGAACCCTGTTATGATTAAAACAGCCGACAGAACCTGTACCCACACAGGTACTGTATACACCTGCTTTCCGTTTACCAGTGCCCAGATGATATTTGCCTGACACTCCACACCATACATGGCTCCGGAATGATCAATGGGAACCCGGTAGGAGTCAAGCATTCCTTCCTCATAAGCGCCAACCAAAACCACACTGTCTGCAAAGTAATCAGCCGGAACAGTTCCGTTAAGCACCTTTGACATTGGAATCGTTTCAAAATCTCCGGGTTTTCCCGTGTATGTAAATTCAATAACAGAAGGATAGTTCCGTAAATCATCCGGATTCTCACACATTCTTTCAGCAAGCAGATAAGAAAAACTCTTATATGTTTTTTCATCTGTTTCTACATAAGTGTATGCTCGTCTGATATAGCCGTCATCATCAAAAATCAGATTAGTAAAGCCGGAATCCGTTACACTATTTAATTCATCAAAGGCTGTAATCTCATTCTCAATGTAATGCTGAAGGAAATACTTATCCTCCTCAGCGGAATATACTACACGGGAGCCTGTATCCAGCTTGGACGCCAATATAACATTACCTGCATTTTTCGCTGCCGATACCAGTTCTGCATCCGCCTCTGAATTTCCTGTCCCTGAAAAAATAACATCAATTCCGATTACTTTTGGTTTCTTCTCAGGATTTTCATTCAGGCGCTGAATCAATTCTGCAAAATATGTCCTGTCCCAATCCGAATAAGGACCTAATTCAGCAAGGGTTTCCTCATCAATGGTAATCAGCTTAATCTGATTAGGGATTACATCCTCATGCCGGTAAAAAGTGTCCTCTGCCAGAACTTCCGGTTCCTTTGGAAACTGCAGAATAATCATCCCGGCCGTTATCAGGGCAAGGATAAGTATTGGGAGGAAGGATTTAAGTTTGTTAAAAGTTAATTTAGTCTTCATTGTTATTCCCACACTTTTTTGAAATTAGGATATCTGGTTGTTTAGAAATCCTAACAGTTTTTATAACATCTTCATGATTATGCATTCCTCCATAAGAAGCACCTTATATTATATCAATAAATTTGAAAAATGACTACCATTTTAACTCCGGTAGTTTTCCGAAGCCTAAACACCTGTCTTCACCCGCAGTAACCGACGAAATCATTACTCAACTACCAGTTCCCTGACTGCTACCTTCTTTACCCTTCGGGAAACAAAATACGCAAACACAAAGAAACTGAAACCAATAGTGCCAATCGGAACAAGCACAGACAGAGCCGTAAATTCCAACACAACCTTGGACATTCCCATTAATCTGAACAGCCGGGACAGTATTGTTTCTGAGAAAAAAAAGCTTAATAACGTGCCGAAAACAGAACCGGTAACAGCGATTATCAAAAATCTTATGGCAAAACCAAGCCGCAGTTTAACTGAAGTAAAACCTATAGCCTTGTAAATTCCTATGTCGGTGCGCTCCTGTATAAAGGTTTTTGAGCATACCATTCTTACCACTACAAAAGCGAAAATAATTGAGAATGTATATATAACGATTTTCAAAACAGATATTATCATATTATACATCTGCATTTCGGAATCAGCTTCTTCGTCATAAACATCAACTATAGCGTCGTCCCCGTATTTTTCCGTTATCTCGTCAGCAATGGCGTCTGCCTGGGACTTATCCTCAATGATATAATATCTATAACTTGTATTAATATCTATACCCAGTTTTTCAGCAGCATCAAATCCCATTGCAAATGCCATACCGGCGTCATAGCTTGACTGATATATTCCCGATATTACATAGCTTTCGTCCTTCTCAGAAGAAGCTACCGTTACTTTGTCCCCTATTTTTATATCAAGCGAGTCCGCAACCATTTCTGTGATGAGTATTTCGTTGTCATATATCGGCTCTCTCCCCTTTAACATTCCGTTAATACTCTTCGGATTTTCATACATTGTGCAAAACACCTGCTCGCCGTTTATGCTTAAATAATTACTGGTTGTGCAGTTTTCATCTTTTATTTCCGTATAATCTTTTATGATTTTGTCAATGTCATCAAGACTGCCTGCAGATTCATCTAAAAACACATAAATATCGGCAATCGTAAGTCCCATTAAGCGCAGTGCATTTCGTGAGGAAAACATATTTCCCACAAGATTTACGGTTATCATACAGAATGTAAGAATTGCTGTAATGAAAACAGCTCCCATATACCTCTTTTTTGCCGAGGTAAACTGTCTCAGGGAAAGACTTGAGGAAAGAAGTTTTTTGCCTATGGGAACATTCAGCCGGCTGCTGAAATATATTTCCTCACGTCCTCCTGAAATTGCCTTGACTGGAGATATTTTAGCAATTTTACCGGTTTTAAAGAGAGTGAGTATTACTGAAACTACCAGTATGATTAAAGTAAACAGCAGTGTCTTGAATACCGAAATACCGGTGTCCGGCATAATGGCTGTAACATATTTGAAAATACTGCTTATCAGTCTTTCCAGCGGTATAGCAGCTAAACACCCGAAAAAAATGCCTATTACCTCTGCGAAAAGGTACTGTAACATTATAACTGCTCTTATCCTGCCTTTAGTAAATCCCTGTGATTTCAGTACGCCAAGAGTTGTATAGTCTATCTCAATTTCCGTGACGATGCTGTGGCTCATAACTATAAGGACAGTCACAAAAAGCAGTATAGCAAACACAAGCACAACGTCTAAAAGCATATCCGGCAGAAGTGTGGTGTAGTTAATGGTATTAGCAATATTCATTGTGAATGTGGAATAGTCCACTATCTTTGTTTCCACATTCAGCTGACGCTGTAGTTTTGCCGGTGAAATCTCTGAATCAGCTGACTGATGAATACGCATTAAGGTAAAGTCACAATGCACATCCTCGGTTTCAAGAGGCTTGCACAGGTCGTAATACTTTTGAAAATCCTCATGGCTGATAAACACAAGTTTTATGCCCATTGTCATAGTGCCGCAGGTAGGTTCCTGAACAAATCCTTTTATCCTGAACTCTGCAGAATTACCGCCCATCAAATCCATTCTGACAGTATCACCCACATTGCATTCCATTTTGTTTTTCAGTCCCAAGGGCAGATAGATTTCACCGCTTTTCAGTTCGGGAACGCTTTCTTCGAAACCGTCTTCACCGGAATTGAACAGCTTAATTTTGTCTGTCATTTCCATCAAAAAATATGGATTTCCTTCGGATTTTTCGCCGATAGTCGTACCATTAGTTGCAATGCCATAGAAATACTCGACTTTCTCTACAAGACTGCAGTTTTCCACAGATTTGCGCAGTTCATCAGTAAGTATATCTGTTTTGATGTATGCGTTTATTTCACCGCTGTCAACATATTCAAGTGCGTTGTCAAGTGCATTGTCATAATTGTCACGAACGCTGAAAATCGTCGTAATGATAGTCACAATAATCATGGTCAGCAACATAATACTAATATATGTTCCCTTTTTGCGACGGATATTTGCTTTCAGTAAAGTTAAAATTTCCATGTCCGCACCTCACCATTCCATAGAAGACAGCCATGCGTTTATCTGTGTTTCACGACTTTTTTCCTCATCGGGATTATATGGCGGCAGTAACAGTTCGCCGATTATTTTGCCGTCCTCAAGATAGAGAATTCTCGTTGCCCTGAGGGCCGCTCTCATATCGTGAGTCACCATTAAAATGCTCTGTCCGGACTGATTCAGCTTAGTCAGAAGATTCAAAACCTCTGTGGTATTCTTCCGGTTCAGTGCACCGGTTGGCTCGTCCGCAAACAGCAGCTTAGGACTGTTTATCACAGCCCTTGCAATTGCACACCTCTGCTGTTCACCCCCTGAGACCTGTGACGGAAGATGCGTTTTGACGTGTGAAATATCCATCTGCTCCAGAAGCTTTTCCGCTCTCTCCCTGACCTCCGGTGCAGACTTATCCTTGTTAAGATACCCAGGCACAGCAACATTTTCAAACAGCGTGAGATTGCTGACAAGGTGCATCTGCTGGAAGATAAAGCCGAAATCGGTGTGTCTGAGTTTTGCAAGACCTTTTTCGTTCATTGTCACAAGATCTGTGCCGCCGTAAATGACCTGCCCTGCGGTTGCCCTGTCCATACCGCTGAGAGAATAAAGCAAAGTAGATTTTCCAGAACCGGAGGCACCCATAACAACAGTGAAATCCCCCTCGTAAAGTTCAAAATCAACATGGGAAAGAATGTGAATCTGACCGCCGTTGTGGGCAAAGCTTTTGCAGAGTCCCTTTGCCGATAGAATGATATTTTTCATGAATTTACTCCTTTTTCCGATAGTGATTACACTTTATCAGAAAAAATATTAAGAAGTCCTTAAGAACTCCGGGAAATTATGGGAAGACTGATAACAGCCTCCAGACCGTCTGCATGATTGTACAGCATAACCCTGCCATGCATCTGCTCCGTAATATATTTCACTATGTAAAGACCTAAACCCGAGCCCTGCTCATTTCCGCAATTTCTACCCCTGTAGAATTTATGGAAAATAAAAGGCATATCCTCATCAGGAATCCCCTTGCCAAAGTCACGGAAATGAATTTCGGCATTGTCATCTGCCTGTGTAATAAATACATCTATATCTGATTTGGCATATTTTCTTGCATTATTAATGAGATTCTCAGTAATCTGTGTAAGCCTGTTAAAGTCGGCTGAAACCATGGCGGTAAAGTCAGGCTTTGTGAAGCGAACATCCTTCTGTTCTGCCGCAATTTCTCCGACGGCATTTTCAACAAATCCGCATAGCTCAATTTTTTCCGGATTAATTTTCAGCTTGTCCAAATCGGACAAAGAATGTAAAAACAAGTCATTGGTAAGTTTCGAGACCTCGTCACACTTTTTCATTATGACGGAAAGATACTTCTCACGTTTTTCAGGTGTACTGTCCATATTTGCTTCCAGGCCCTCAGCGTAAGCACGGATAGATGATATTGGCGTTTTGATATCATGGGAAAGGGTTGCAATAATTGTTTTGTTATTTTCTATAGCTTCCCTCTCGCAGGCACGGGACTTTGTAATCTCACGGCGCATGCTGTCAAACGCCCATGTGAATGCTCCGAAATAATTGGAACGCTCATAATCCAGCGGTACATCAAAGTTGCCCTGTGCTATCTTTTGAGCAAAGGCTTTCATTTTATCAAAAGGACGCAATATGGAAAAATAAGTATAACCGAATACAACAAGTATAAAAGCCAGAGATATTCCGCACATTAAAATAGTCCGGCTCCGGCTGTGATAGTCTGCATCCGTCTTACGCAGGTTTTCCTGTAATTGCTCTGTTTTTTCAGCAGCCTGTTCCGTTTGTCCCGAACGTATCAGCTGTTCAATTTCATTTGCCGCTATAATTTGTTCAGACTTTACATCCTGGGGAGCAACCATTCTGTCTGAAACCACAAAACAGGCAGTTATTGCAATAATAACTGCCGCAAATGCTGCCGCTACACTGATAAGCTTATTTTTCATTCCGATACCTCCAGCATATATCCTACCTTGTACACAGTTTTGATGAACCGGGGTTTTGCGGGATCATCCTCCAACTTTTCCCTCAGCCAGCGGATATGCACCGTCAGCGTAGACGGCTCCACCATAGAAAATGCTCCCCACACTTCAGCAAGCAGCTTTTCTTTGGGCACTGCTGTATTCTTATGTCCGCATAGATATGCAAGCAAGTCAAACTCACGGAGGGAAAGTGTAACCGGACCGCCGTCTTTTACGACGGTCCGGGCAGTTATATTGACCGTTACATTCCCGAAGGTCACCATTGTTTCTTCCTCATTAAAGCCGTAGGTACGGCGGATAAGAGCGTTTACTCTTGACAGCAGCTCTTTCATAGAATAAGGCTTGGGAAGGTAGTCGTCACCGCCGATATCAAAGCCGGTAATACGGTCTGTCTCACTGGTTCGTGCACTTGCAAAAATCACCGGAACGGTGGATATCCGACGAAGCTCCCGGCACAGTTCAAATCCTGTCGTATCGGGCAGATTAATATCCAGAAGGATAAGATGATATGTATTTGCTACGAGATGTTTAAATGCGCTTTCACTGTCGGGAACACAGGTCACACTGTAACCATAGCTTTCAAGCATTTCCGATATAATGAAGGACAGATCGGCATCATCGTCTATTATCAGGATTTGTCTGGGCATGAATTTCCTCCTATATGTTTTTTTCATGCATTGTTAGAATTCAGGATTCTAAGCTGCTTTATTGGATTGCATTCATCTGACGCAGGCTTTCTACTCAATATATCCATATGCCATAAAGGATGCCCCGCTTACATATACATAGTGGTCTTCTTCCACATAGCTCCAATTAAATGGCGGATTTTGTTCTCCTGCTTCATTGTATAACGGATAATGTCCCTGAACCAACATCATATCCACATGGGTTATATGACATACATAATTACCATTTACTCCCTTTAGCGTCATGGTTTCCGGAAACCATTCTGTTACATCCACTGTATTTGGTTCCCTTTCATATTGAAATGCCAGCAACGCACCGGAGCAATCTTCTTCATAGAATTGAGCAATCTCCTCTTCATGTGGTTGTAAATAATCCCGTTCTATTGCGTGAGCATAGGTATCGTTCAAATTCACTGCATTATCATTTGTATTGGCCGGGTCATAAACACCATACCGATTGGTTTCATTGAAATGTTCAGACTCAATAGAAAGTGTCAGGGTTATTTCGGAGTCTGCAAAATTATCTACATCATTGTATGTTCTGCCGACTATAAAGAGACATTCATCTGACTGAGTATCCTCATTTTCTCCACTAATCGGCGGTTCTTCAGGCAAAGTATCATCAGTTCCGATTATCATTGTGTCACCCTGTTCCAGATTATCTACCCGGTTTTCATAGTTCACGCGTACTTTTCCGTTGAAAACTTCAACCGATGTTATTTCTTTTTCCGGATCATATTCTACTGAAAACTTTGTTCCACGAACACTAAGCGTGGCATTGGGTGTTGTGACTTCAAACGAGGAATCATCGTTTAATTTATTATCTATTGTGAACAGTGCCTTACCATACAATAGTTCTATGGTAATATTCCCCGATTTTGAACTTCCGGTTGCATGAAGAACAAAACCGGTATTTTCTTCTGCCCCGATGTGCTTGTCATCATCTGCCAGAAGTTCCAGAAATGCACCTTCATTTACTTTTACCACATCTTCCGAAAGAAGCTGCATGCCCTCAAATGCATCCATCTCATCCGATGTTTTATCTTCTTCACGTTCTACTTTCACATTTCCCTCAAAACTATTTATCTTAATCAGTCTATACTTGTCTTTTGAAGATAAAACTGCAAACACTGCCACGCAGACTATTACTACAATCAAAACAGCAGCCGGTATGATTACCAATTTCTTTCTGCTTTTCTTTTCCCCTTTTTCTGCTTGTTGTTCCATAGTTTCCTCCCATGTTTATTTATTTTCTATTTAACCACATTTTTTTTGGAATTGCTATAAAAAATTATGAGCCCTGACTATACAACAAAAAATCGCCGCAAGTATTGTACCTGCAGCGATTATTCGCAATAAAAACCTATATATTCTTTATTTTCGGATACAACAATGCCCCAAGAATGGGAATGGTTCCAGTCACCATTATTATAGAGTTCATATTCTACCGCCTTATGTGCATAGTCTCCCATAAGGTTATCAAAAAACTTTTTTTCATAAGAATCTTCGGAATGATATATGATATTTGCATCACCGCAATATGTATCAATAACATTTTGTATATATTCTTCAGATGCCTTAAATCCCAGAAATTCATAGCCGCTTCCCTGCATTAATGATGGGCATACAATCCATGATACTTCAGTCGCTTCCTGCGGAATTTCGTCCGGGAAAAAGGAATAATCATAATAACCGGATTCCTTAAGTTTTGCAATATCTGATTTATACTCATAAAGCATGTGCTTGGGGAAAAACGGACTAATAAAGCTTCCCAAATAGAATGCCATTAATCCTCCCAAGACCGCTGCCGCAAATATACTTCCTTCCGATGGGAAAAATTTTTTACTCTGTACAGGCTCAGATTCATCAAAAGCAATCCCCTCTTTTTCTGCCGCTTTCTTTCTCTTTTTATACTCTTTAACCGAAGCCTTATACTCATCCTTTGACTGGAATTTATCCTGATTCTTCCATCGGATACACATGACAGTCATTACTGTCATAAATAGTGCAGTAGAAATATTTTGTGGTCTTGGATGGAATATACTGAGTACAACCAGCAATGCTGCAATTATACCAAATAAGTAAACAAATACATTTATAACTCTTATTTTTTTCATGGTTCTACTACTCCATCAAATCTTCAACAGAAAATCAATCCGGTTTCTTTCCGAACAGAATCCCACCATTGGATATAACTATGTTTTCCACACTCTTTCCGGAAAAATCATTGGTGAGGGTAAAGTTGGTCCAGTCAGTTTTATTAATGCAGAAATTAACAGTCAGCGTGGAACCGGATAATAATTTCTGACTGTCGACAAATGTCATTACACAAACTGTATCTGTGTCCTCAGCCCGGTACGCCTCGTAGCTTCCCTGAACACCGGACACCCCACTGTAAGCTCCGTTATTTCCGTAAATTGCTGCATGATAGCAGGCATAATCCAAGGAAGATCCTCCTTCATTGGTAAAGAAGTATTTTATACTCAGCTCATTTAAAGGAATGTCCGCCTGACCTGAATTTGTGATATTTATGGTTCCTGATATGCTGTTTGCACTGCTCTGAGTGTTGGAATATTCAATAGACACTGACAAATCTCCGTTCTGTGCAGTACCACCTGAAATTGAACCCGAACCACCCTGGCTTCCGGTATTCCCGTTATTGCCACCACCGTTGTTACCGCCACTGCTGTTACCGCCACTGCTGTTGCCATTGTCGCCGGCATTTCCGCTGTTGCCACCACCACTATTTCCGCTCTGGTCACCTGTTCCTACACTGTTACCTGCATTGTTGCCCATTTTGGGTTCGGTTCCATACACCAGTGTGTCACCTTCGTACAGTCCCAGATTCGCTGCTGCAACCATACTTCCGTTTGACAATCCGCTAAAGGAAGGATCGTTGCTGTTATCCCAAACACCGATTCTACTTTTCATACGAACCTGAACCTCTTTTTTATAGTGTTCCTGTCCGCCCGGATAAAGGGAAGTGCCATCAAAAACTATGGACAAATAGTAAAGGTGGTTATCTTCATCCCAAACCTTTAATCCATCTGCTGATGCATTCTGCATATAATTTGTTGTTACTTCCACATCGCCTGCAGTTCCGCCTGCATTATATATTTCAGTCAAATCAATAAAGTAACGAAGTTCAAGTTTTTCAGGTGCACGTGCAGGCCATGCAGTCTTGTTGTACACATATGCCTTAATTTCGATGAAATCAGTTCCATCTACATTGATTCCTGCTTCAGCACAAAGTTCATCCTCCTCAACCATCTCAACTGCACCAAAATCCTTTAATGTCTGTCCATGATATTTGGAATAAAGCTTTGCCAGAAGTCCCGTAAAGCCTGCATTGTAATCACATGCAACTTCATTTGTTGTATAGTTTGACACCTCATCAGTGTATCCGTCCGATGCATCCGGACCACCTACAAGAGCGCCGTAAAGGGTATGTCTTTCATATGAAGGCTCATTCATATTGTTGCTGTAAGAGCCCTGAGCTGTTCTGTGATGAGGATTCTGTGGATAATCATCTCCGAATCCAATCAAATAGGAAAATCCCGTATCTCCCAATGCGTAATTAGCCTGTGAAACGGCAAAGTCAAAATAAACATCAGCCTTTGTAGAAGGACAGCCTTCCCACTCACTGTATACAGCTGCTATATATGCCGTTGTTGTTGCATAACGAAGTGAACCCCAGCTGTCAAGCCATGCAAGTCCTTTTGGTGTGTAGGTAATTCTCTCGCCTGTACTTGTTCCGGTAGTCCAGTAATCAAGATGCTGTTCAACTGCATCTTTATATATATCTTTTTCTGTAATCCGGGCCAGCATAAGTGCCGCACCAATATGCACATCATCCCAGCACATAGCCCAGTCATAATCCTGATTTGCCTGAGTATAATAGCTTTCTGCTTTTGTCAGATAATCCTGGTCGCCGGTTGCCAGATAAAGCCATGCACCTGCCCAGGATAATTCGTCATAAAAACCACTCCAGGAGGTATAAAAACCATCCGCTGCCGTATATCCCGAATCACTCTTATACTTATCAGCAAATGCGAAGAGACTCTCTGCATGTTCCAGACATTCCATGCTGTATTCAGGGTCTGTATCCTTATACACAATGCTGCAGATAGCAAGCGATGCTGCAGTTTCTGCTGTTACTGCTGAGCCCGGAGCACTTGCTGTTACGCAATAGGAAGGCCGTTGCATCTGCAGTTCAATAACCTCTGCCGGTCCCCACCATGAATGGTCACTGCCACCATTACCAACCTGATAATAATAAACTTCATCTTCAGGATGGCACTTTATAAAGTAGTCATTTGCCCACTTGATGTTTGCAAGGGCATATTCCAGCTGTCCGCTTTCTTCGTAAGCATCATGGTCTTCAATTAATGACCAGCCAAGCATTGCTGCTGAATAGGACATTGGAAGATTAAATTTCACATGGTCACCTGCATCATACCAGCCACCTGTAAGGTCAAGACCAACATCACTTCCGTCATTTAAGCAGGAATCGCCTCTCCAGTTACAGCGTACCACCTGAGGAAGCGCACCGGAGCGCTGGAGTTCATAAAAGATAAGGGATTTCTGAAGGGCTTCCCCATAATTGTAATCACCGGTTCCTTCAATTCCTTCATAGCCGTTTCCGGTCTCTGTTCCTACCACGGTATGATTTCCGGAACCAAAGGTTGCGTCACCTGATGTGCCGGAGTTCTCTCCGGTTCCTGAATTTTCTGAACCCTGGTCATTATTACCTGTATTATCATTTCCACTATTCTCGGAACCTATATTATCAGAGTTTGCATCTCCGGCATTATCCTTGTCTGTTCCGGAGTTTTCCGATGCAACCGGATCACCATTTGCCGGATTTGATTTTTTGTCTCTGCTGTTACTCCATGCAACCATAAAAGCCATGATTCCTGCCAGAATAATAACAGCAACAATGATTATGGTCCTTTTTTTATCCTTGCTCATAATACCCTCCTATTGAACCTCTCATTACAAAATAAAGAGATAAACCTGCATTGCAGCCGGAACACTGTCGGATAAGGTTCTTCTCTGTTTCTCACTTGCAATGAAAGAAAAAATCCCGATTTGTCAATCCCCCACAGTTTATTTTGTTAAATATATCATAACATCAATTATTTCACAACAGAATTATAAAATATAGAAATTTCTCTACCGTAAGCATAAAAATAAGAGAGCCGGATTTTTCCGACTCTCTTTATCTGTAATCTTTTAATTATTACGCGATTGCCATTTTGCTTAATTCTAATTATGCTTCCTGAACAACTTTTTCTTTTTCTGCAAGTTTACGAATACCGGCTATAGCTACGATAACACCCAGAGCAAGAAGTAAAACTGCGAATACTAACTGAAGTGTGCTACCCAGACTCAATCCTGTAGTAACTAATGCTTTAGAGAGCTTACTAATGGTCATGGAAAGAGCTGTAAAGGTTACTGCCATCATGAAGAACATTGGAATCCATAACATAATTCCCTGACGTTTTGTCTTTTTCAGGAATACAGCACATGCAACCAGTGCCAATACAGACAGTAACTGGTTTGCAGAACCAAATAAAGGCCAGATTTCTGCATATCCTACCTTAGCTAAAAGAAATGCCAGTACCAGGGTAATAATAGTTGCAAAGCTATTATTGGTCAACACTTTCAATACAGGACTCATATGTTCTTCATCTGTATCTGAATCCACGAAAAACTCCTGGAAAGAAATTCTTGCAACACGGGCTACAGAATCCAGTGATGTTAAAGCAAAGGCAGATACTGCCAGGTTAATTAATGTAAAAACCAAATCATGTGGAAGACCGACAACTGATAAGAAATTTGCAATGGCACCGGCAAAAATCTGAGGCTGTGTTAACAAGCCCTGTTCTGCTGCTTCACCGCTCGCAAAAGATGCCACAGCAATTAAAGCAATAACTGCCAACATACTTTCCATAAGCATTGCGCCAAAGGAAACCGGCAACATATTCTTTTCATTTTTAATCTGCTTGGAAGCCGTACCGGAAGAAACCAGGGAATGGAATCCGGACACTGCACCACAGGCAATTGTTACAAACAAAATTGGGAACAGATACTGTCCGTTTACATTAAACCCGTTAAAGGCATTCAGGTTACAGGAAGGATTAGCAACGAATACACCGATAACTGCTGCTAAAATCATGAAAATCAGCAAATAGCTGTTCAGATAATCACGTGGCTGTAAAAGTGCCCATACAGGAACAATACATGCAACGAAAATATATCCGAAAATAATCAGATGCCAAACTTCTCTGGATAAGAAGATTGGTAAATTCAATCCCAGTGCAACAGCTGCCACCAGCATGATAATTGCTATACCTGTGTTCACCCATTTATTTAACTTGCAATATTTTAAAATAAATCCGAGTGCCACTGCCTCTAAAATAAATAAAACAGAAGTAGTTGCAACAGCTCCGTTTGCAGTTATTTTGGAAGCAACAGCTCCGTTTGAATCTAAACTAAATCCGTTAAAAGTACCGGCAACAACATCAGCGAATGCCGCAATTACCAAAATACAGAACAACCAGCAAAATGCCAGGAAAAGCTTTTTACCAACTTTACCTATGTATTCTTCAATAATATACCCGATTGTACGTCCTTTGTTTTTTACCGAGGCATACATTGCAGCAAAATCCTGTACTGCACCAAAAAATACGCCACCCACTAAAATCCATAATAATACCGGCACCCATCCAAATATAGCTGCCTGAATCGGTCCGTTAATTGGTCCTGCTCCGGCTATGGATGCGAACTGATGCCCAAAAACAACATTTGTGTCTGCAGGCTCATAATCAACGCCATCCTCAAATTCGTATGCAGGTGTTTTGGCATTTGGATCAATGCCCCATTTTTTCTGCAGATAACGGCCATAGAGCAAATAAGCTCCTCCAAGAACGACTATGGCAATTATCATCATAATGATTCCATTCATTTGTAGAATCCCCCTTTCATTTTTTACAAAGTCCTGCCCATGAAAAGCATAAAACCCCTACAAACTCCTTTTGGAAGTCTGTAGGGGCGAAATATCCATTCCGTGGTACCACTCTACTTGCCGTAATTATACGACCACTTTTTTCTGTCTTTCAACAGTATCTCAAATAACGGCGAGCGACCGTCCCGTCCTACTAGTCAGTCCTTTCAGCGGGATGCTCCGGGGTGATGTTGCAAAGGGTTTCCTATCACTTCCCACCAATCAGTGACTCTCTGTCAGGAAAATTCCTCTGTAATGTATCCCTTTCACTGCATTTCCTTGTTTCGACAATGTTTTACCACTTTTGACATGAAAATGCAAGTATTTTTTATACTAAATTCATTTTATTTACTCAAGCAACAAATCCTGTAATTTCAGATAAGCAAATCATCCCACATTAGACATCCTCAGTCAATCAAATCATTCTGAAAACGTGACAAATGCTCATATGGCAGAATCCATCTTCCCCTGTACAAACCGCAGCCGTCGTTTATTAAACTGTTATCCACCGCTTTGAACATATTCACGTCCAGTTTTGAAAGCTCCAGCTGTTGAAGTTTGATGCCCCGTTCATAAGCTTCATCAAAATAAACACATTCTCCCTCCGGTATGGCATCTCTTCTTGCTCTTTCGTATTCCTGTTTCTTTTCATAACCAAGATGATTTGCAGAACCGATTTCCGCAATATCATCCATATCCTTTGTCCGAAGCTGCATTTCCATATAGCATTTTGCACTGTTATCATAAAAAGTAATATGAAGGGAACGATATCCGTTATCTCCCTCTCCCGAGATATAATCTCTGTAATATGGCCGTACGGAATCATCTAACAGTGGTGAATTGCCTTCCTTGATTCCATTTGCAGGTTCCGGAGTGAAACCCTGTTTTTCCAAAAACTCAGGCAGTACATTTGCTATCTTGTAGAGATGTTTAATTTCTGCCGCCTCTCTTTCCTCTTCACATTCCAGGTGACATCGCGGCATGGAAATAACAATTCTGTATGCAATTAAATCTCTGAAACAGTTAAGTCTGCTCTTAATCTCTTCTTCCGTCGGAAATTTCCCATTTGTTGTATAGTAATCATAAATATATTCTACTATGTAGCCATTAAATTTTGCTTCCGCACGAATCAAAGATTTAATCCTTCCCTTAAATGTAAAAGAAAGATACGGATACTCTGCCACCATATATTTGTAGAATTCCCTGATTTTCTGAGACTGTGCTGTAAGGAAATCATTGTGTTCCAGAAGTTCTTCAATCTGAAGAAGAAAATCACAATGAACCAAATCTATTGCATTATTGGTTTTCCCTGCTTCTTCCCGTAAATCCGCAATATATTGTTTCAAAATCTTGAGTACGGTATTTCCGGAGTATAAATAATCATTTAAAGTAATCATATTCTCTTATTCTCATTTTCTGCAGCATTCTATTTTTACTATAGCATTAATTAAAAAGTTCGTAAAGCTAAAATTAGAAAACCTCTTTACCCCATTCTTAAAAAAATGCATCCTGTTTGCCGAAACATTGCATATTGTTTTCTAATATCTTTAATCCTTCCTCCACACTTGTTCCAAGTATTTCCTGGGTTTTTTTGAAATCATAAATTTCATGCAATCTGTCATGTACATTAAAGAACTTTTCTTTTCCATATTTTTCTATAAACAACGCCTGGGCTTTACAAGCATTTGCACCGTCATTGTCAGGCTTATAAAAACCTTTAGTACAATCTGCTAATTTCTCGCATTCATAACAGCCGTCAATTCCCTTCTCCTTACAACAATCAACGTTAGGACAGCTTCCATTTTCATGATATGTCCCATAAGAACAGCAGCCGAATACAGAACGGCATCCTCCGCACCATTCTCCGAGAAAGCAATGATTACAGGAAAATCCACAATACGCTATCATATCAACGTCTTTTCTTGCAGCTTTTACAATCTCTGCCTTCCACTTGGCACCATTATTATATCGTCTATTCTTTTCTGCTCCCTCCAAGGCAAGATTTTTTCTGTATACTCTTGAGTCTTCACCCCCAATGTCCTTTTCCGTTTTGTAAAATACATATCCATATTTTTCATACAGACCAATATGATTTGTAGAAATATATATGTATTCACGCTCCATGACAGTTGCTAAACTTTCAGCATAATCTAAAAGCATTCCCACATATTTATGTCCCCTGTAATCAGGAAAGGTATACAAAAATCCAATCCACGGAGACAAACTCGTGGGCTGGATATCATCCACCGGAGCAAAAGTACAAAATGATACCAATCTGTCTTTATCCACAAGCAAAAGTACCAGTGCAGTATCACCAATTTTTTGTTTTAAACTGTTTTCACTTAAAAGCTGATACAGGTATTGTCCTGCTCCCCAGTCACACTTTTTTATTTCGTTTAGCCAATGCTCTTTATTTTCTGTTGTAAAATATTCAATCACTCTCATAGTTCTACTCCTGTAGTATGTCATCAATTTATTGACAGGCGATGATATTACTGAAATCTGTCGTAAGATCTTAATTTATATAGTATTCTTATTTTCGAGAATGTCAATGTATATTTAATATTGTATTAATATCAAATACCATTTTACAAAAGAAAAAGCCCGGGAGTGCCTTATTTTATGGCATTCCCGGACTTGTAGCTATTACTCAAACTATTAATTTAGAAAATTAATTTACCTGTCTGATGCATATAAAGGGTTAGCTTCTCTACCACTCTCCCACATTCATCCAAACTCTCATCTCATTTTCGCCACGATTTCCCCAAGTATAATAAGGAACCGCAATTGCTTCACAAGGCGAGGACTTTTCCGGCTCACTGCTGTAAATATCCTCGCAGTCCCATATGCGATAAGCTTTAGCGGTCAGCCTTACCGTGCCGCCGAGAAGGTCAGGGATATAATCGCTTACCGAAGGAATTATACTTCTGTCTAACCTCAGTTCTCTGACGCTTCCGTTATCCGCTCCCTCAAAGCAGTAAACCAAAGGTCCACGCATAAGAGCTGTCATTCCCGAAAGTCTCGGCACCCTGTTGGAGGCTCTGATAAACCTGGGAGTACCGTCAAGAAGGAGTTCTATATCTGCTTTGTCCTTTATATCAATATACACATAGCCATTTTCCGGACTTTTTGAAACCTCCGAGCCGTTAAGCTTCAGGCTATAGCTTTTGCTCCACTTCGGAATACGTACAGCAAGTCTGCCGTTCCCATTGACAGAATATTTTACAGTCATATCGTAAGGGTAATCTGTTGTGCATTTAAGAGAAATTCCGTTCTTAAAGTCTACACTTCCCGAAGCAAACAGATGACAATAAGCAGTATCCTCATTTTCACCGTAAGCGTACTTGCCGATAGAGCCGATAAGTCTTGCAACGTTTGGAGGGCAGCAGGCGCAGGCATACCACCCCGGTCGGGAAGGCAGAACGTGATAATGGGTGTTGGCTTTTCCCGAAATACCCGGATTAACTTCAAGGGGATTTACATAGAAGAATCTCTTTCCGTCAAGCTGCATTCCTGCAAGAACGGTATTGTAGAACGCAAGCTCCATAATATCTGCATATTCGCTGTTAATATCGTTTTCCAGCATTCTGCTGCCGAAAAACATCAGACCGATGGCAGCACAGGTTTCCGAATAAGCGGTGTCGGACGGCAGATCGTAGTCAACCGTAAAAGCTTCACCGTTAACGGTAGAACCGATACCGCCCGTAATATACATCTTTTTATGAACAATATTGTTCCATAAGCGGCGGCAGGCCTCGAGAAGCTCCTTATCCTCTGTTTCAGCGGAAAGATCCGCCATACCTGTATAAAGATATACCGCCCGGACTGCGTGACCCGTCGCTTCAGACTGCTGGCGAACCGGTTTTCCGCTCTGACGGTAGTCATTATCTCCAGGGTCGCAACCCCATACAGTCCAGTCTCTCTTTTTATCTTCCTTAATGTAAAAGTCGGGATCAGTTCCCCTATTATCAATAAACATTTTTGAAAGTTCAAGAAAATGTCTGTTATTTGTAAGTCTATACAGTTTCATTAGGGCAAGCTCAATTTCGGGATGTCCGGGTATACCTGCAATTTTCTGAGTAACAAATCGGTCGTATATACATTCTGCATTTCTTACGGCCACATCTAACAGCTTTTTCTTTCCTGTTGCTTCGTAATAAGCGCAGGCTGCTTCAATAAGGTGACCCGAGCAATACAGCTCATGACCTTCCAGCAGGTTTGTCCAACGTTTTTCTCTGTCCTTTATTGTGAAATATGTATTAAGATATCCATCCTTGTCCTGTGCGGCTGCAATAAGGTCAATGAGCTCATCTGCCTGCTCTTCAAGAACACTGTCATCCATGTTCGCCAGAGCGTAACCTGCAGCTTCAAGCCACTTATATGCATCACTGTCCTGAAATACCATTCCGTAAAAACCATCTTCTGCATCTTCGCCTTTCAATGCCTTTGCTGCATTTATGAAATTAGCAGCAACATGACTTTTCTCAGCACCGGTAACTTTGTCCCATAGTACACTTTGCTGATAGGGAATAACGGTATCATGTACTATATTCTGATATTTTTTTATAAAGCCAGTTGCTTTATATGACGATACGGGAATCTGGGCCTGTGTTTTCATAAAAAACCTCCTGTATATTGACAATAAACTTTATATGTATAATAATACTTTTAAACGTCCAAAAGAATGGAGAAATATATTTGATATATGGAAAATAGTATTGTAAACATATCAATAAATGAACAGAGTTTACCTCTTGTATCCGACTGCAATATTCTTACGGCCTCGGAGGACTTTTTTCACATGGACAGAACTGCCGATTTCAATGTAATGATTTATGTTACCGACGGAACAATGTATGTTACAGAGGAAGGGCAGGACTACGAAATCACAGCAGGTGAAATGTTATTCCTGAAAAGCGGGTTCCGGCATTTCGGAAAATATGAAACTCTGCGAGGAACACGTTGGTTTTATGCACATTTTTATCTGTCCGATAATTTAGAAAATGTTCTTTTACTTCCAAAAAAAATATCTTCCCTTTCAGGAAGCCGCATTGAAGAAAAGCTGTATAAACTATGTGATTTTTTTCACAGCTCTGACACGACAAAAAGCATAAGAAAAAATATCATGCTTTTTGAAATACTGCTTGACATTGCTTCGGAACAGCAGCCGGAAAGCAAGAGTATTTCCGATGAAATCTGTGCTTATCTTGACGGTCAGACAGACAAAGATTTTTCGAAGGAACTCATAGGGAGACGGTTCTATATGAGCTACAGTCATCTTGCGGCGGTGTTCAGAAAAGAAAAGGGAATTTCCATGGGTCAGTATCACAATGCCTCAAGAATGAATAAAGCATGTAACCTGCTTCGTTCCACACTGATGTCCGTTGGTGAAATTGCTGACTATCTCGGTTTCTCCGATATGCTTTATTTCAGCAGGAAGTTTCATGCTTTCAGCGGAGTATCCCCTACCGAATACAGAAAACAGGTTCAGAGAAAATATTGATATTTTTATTTCATTGACTTATGTATTACTCCATACACCTATTCTGTGCAGAGACGGGATACTCTCTGAAAATCCGACTACGATTAGCGGTCGTTATAGCTTCTATACTTTTGTCAAATAATGGGTTTCCTGAAAACTTCAACATATATGCTCTTTTATATACTTCTTGCATCTTTTCTGATTTTGATTTTTCAGGAAATTCATTTTCTGCTTGAATTACTGCATCCCTTAACCGTGCAAGCATTTCTTTGCTGTTAGTTATTACACTATCCAGCTTATTCCTATCATATACTTCGTCCCAAGCCGGGCAATAGTATTGAATTCCGTCAATGTTTTGTAATAAATTAAGACTTTTTATAGTTTGCCCATAATCAACAAAAATAGGCACGTCATTTGCCACCGGTATGGCATCACCTGTAAATATCAACTTATCATTAAGTAAGTATGACATAGAACCATGCGAATGACCTTTGGTTGATAATGCTTTTATTTTAATCCCTTCTTCCGGCACAATAACATCACCATCTTTTAGAGGCTGACTTACCTTTACCGGTTCAGATAACAATTTAAAAAAATTAGGAATCGGACGTTCTAAAAACTGTTGATTGATATCCTCTATCCATGGTAACTCCTCAATTGGTGCATATATTTTACAATTGGTCAACCTATATATTTCAGCTGCCCCACCTATATGATCCGGATGTGAGTGAGTAAGAAATACCCCTTTTATATCTGACATTTTTCTGTTAATCGTCTTTAAATATTCTTCAATTATGATATGTGACCCTTCAACACCGGTATCCACCAAATAACAAAACTTACCTACTATAAGGTAAATGTTAATATATCTTTTTACTTCCGGTGTAACAAAGAACTCTTTTCGTATTAAGTGTACCTGATTATTTATCTGCATCATTTCTACCTTTATACATTTGCTTATTCTATAATGATTGCTTTGCTGTCTACAGAATTTTCTCTTAGCAAAGCAATGTGTTTATACTCCTCTGACGAAAAACACATTTCCAGTTGTTCTCTTGTATCAAACTCAATAATAATAACTCGATTAGGACTCCACTCCGAACTTAATGATGTTATTTTTTCAGAGCGTGTTATATACCTGCCATGATATTTATTCACAATTGGTTTGACTGCATTTATGTATTTAAGATAATCTTTTTTATCCTTTTTCTCATCAAAAAACGTAGCTACGACAAAATATACCAATCCACCCTCCTTTCCTGCAAGTATTCACTTGCATTACATCTAAAAAGAAATGGCACAGACGTACCATCTCTATTTACATATTCCGTTTACAAAATGACGAACACTGCTTTCTATGTATTCCTTTGCTTGAAGTTCTGTTAAATCATCGGAAAATGAAGCCTTAAAGAATACATATCCAAAATTCATGGCTAAAAAAGCTACTGCCAGGCTTTCAATATCATCTGTTTGAATTTTATTCTGCTTTTTCATATCAGTAAAATAATTAACAAGAACTTTTTTAAAGGTATCAGGTATTTCCCGTATTCCATCCTTTGTTATCTCGTATAAATCAGGCGAGCGTAGTCCCAGAGAAATTTTTACCATCTTAGGTGTTACTTTTCTTAAATAAATCTCCGAAAAATTACATAAATCTTTTATTAGTTCACCGGTATACTCAAAGTCGCTTTCCTTCAGGCAGGGATTCCATTCCGGCAATGACATTGCTGCCTCAACAATTTCCTTTTTACCCTTGAATTTTCTAAAGATTGTACATTCGTTAATTCCTGCTTTTTTTGCAATATCTTTTGTTGTTGTAGCAGTATAACCTTTCTCCATAATCAACATCATCGTTGAGTTAAGTATTTTTTTCTGTGTTTCATCGTACATAATGTCTACCCATATTGCAAGTGATTACTTGCATTATATCTGATAAATTTTATTATGTCAACCGACTTTTACATACCTAACTGTGAGAAAAGTTCACTTGCTTGTTTATTTAAATTTTCATCGTGTTCCGGCAATTCTTAAACAAACCGCTCTTTATACTCGTCAAAGGGCAGATATACGGATTTAATATGCCTATCCCGCCAATAAGCCGTCCGGTACCGGAGATTGTTCCGCTCATTTCTGCCATGTTACACCTTCCTTGAATGAAAAAAGCACCCTGCAAGTGCGGAGTGCTTAGTTTTTTCTTTCGTTTGCTACATGCAATGACAAAAGAGTTATATTTTCGGCTGTCACATCTTCTCCTGTGTTAATGTAGTCGATAATTGCTTGTCTTTCATCATCATTTTTCAAGTAAGAAATAACACCCAAAACAAATTCTACATCATTCCACACATGGAGTAGTTTGTCAACCAATAGCTCCTCTGTTTTTGTGAGTTTACTAATTTAACTCCTCGCTCTTCTTTTTGATTGCAGCATACTTATGGCTGTCAATAAGTTCCCTTCCAATTATCCTATAATCGTCAAACCCATTGTTTTCAACAGTATAAATATAATCACCGTTCTCTTATAATCTTTGCTTAATTCAATTTTTATACAACTTATCTACTTCTGCCTCATAGTTACAGTATGTTTTAGAATCAAACAATACCCATTCTACAATGTCAAAGCTATTCTCGTTATCCTCCAAAAAACTGCTTACCGTCTTTACCGCTATCTTTGTTGCAAGTTCCACCGGAAAGCTATATACTCCTGTTGAAATGGAAGGAAATGCAATACTTCTTATCCCATGCTCAAGTGCCACCTGCATTGAATGAAAGTAGCAACTTG
>JBJEJI010000051.1:0-12642 GCA_051877895.1 Lachnospiraceae bacterium
TTCTGATTGATAATTGTATCAATAGCGATGGCAGTCTTACCTGTCTGACGGTCACCGATAATAAGCTCACGCTGTCCTCTTCCAATCGGAACCATTGAGTCAATGGCCTTAATACCGGTCTGAAGAGGGGTATTAACCGATTTACGTGAAATAACTCCGCTTGCAACACGTTCAATAGGACGGAATTTGTCACTGACAATAGGTCCTTTTCCGTCAATCGGCTGTCCAAGTGCATTGACTACTCTTCCCAGCATACAGTCTCCGACAGGAACTTCAACAACTCGTCCTGTGGTTTTAACCATATCGCCTTCGCTGATATTTCTTGCATCTCCAAGAAGTACTGCGCCGACATTATCCTGTTCAAGGTTCAAAACCATTCCGTAAACCTCACCAGGAAATTCAAGAAGCTCACCCTGCATTGCCTTTTCAAGTCCATGAATTCTGGCAATACCGTCCGCAACCTGAATTACGGTTCCCACATCGGAAACTACAAGCTTTGCACTGTATCGTTTAATCTGTTCTTTAATGACTGAACTGATTTCTTCCGGTTTTAAATTCAAAGCTTACACACGTCCTTTCTATAATTGTACCTGACGCAGCTCTCTTCCCATTTCTTCAAGCTTTGTCTTAATACTGTTGTCGATAATCCGGTCCTTAATTCGAACCTTCATGCCGCCAATCAGTTCTTTGTTAATTGTATAATGGATTTCCAGGGATACATAGTCTGTGGTTTGAAGAATCTTTTTCTCCAGTGCGTTTTTTCTGGTTTCATCCAGCTCACATGCACTTTCCACATAAACCGTTCCTATTTTCAAGTATTCCTTTACATGACTGATAAACCAGTCTAAAACACCGCAAAGACTGCTGCTTCTGCCGTTTGTAACAATCAGGGAAATCAGACCCACAAGATCATCGGAGAATCTGTTTTTGAAGCAATTCTCCGTTACCTCAAGTTTCTCTTCCAAAGTTATCTTTGGATTTAAATATAAATCCAGCAGTTCGGGATTATCCGAAAGAGCCTCTTTTAAAGCTATGGCTTCCGCGAGATATTTTTCCGCAAGATTTTCTTTTACGGCTATTTCAAGCAACGCGCCGGCATATCTTTCCTCTACTACTGCCATGTCGAATCACCCATTTCATTGATAACTTCGTCAACAAGAGCTGCCTGTTTCTCAGCATCCATCTGCTCGGCAATAAACTTTCCGGCCATGGCCTGTGCTACACTTGCCATTTCCTGTTTTACTTCGTCCTTTGCCTTTGCCTTTTCCAGTTCGATTTCTTTTTCAGTTCTGGCAAGGATACGTGCAGCCTCTTCTTTTGCTTCAGCTACAATTTCTTCCTCACGTTTATTTGCACGTCTGCGGCCTTCACTGATAATAGCATCCGCATCCTTTTCCGCATTGGCAAGCTTTGCTTCATATTCAGATTTAAAAGCAACGGCATCTTCTTTTTCTTTGGCAGCATCTTCAAGGTCACTAACCACCTTTTCACGCCGCTTTGCAAGAAGTTCCCTTGCCGGATTAAAAACCAGATATGACAATAAAACAAACAAAAACAGAACGGCACATGCAACTATTACCGCATCCATAAGCAGCTGGGCATCCAATCCGAACACACGCTGTACAATGGACTCGTCATCGTTTGCCGCAAGGAACACATATTGTATATTCAATAAATTTTCCAAAATCTATTCCTCCTGTTTCTGCAAATCAAAACTTATATTTTAAATGAATGGATTTGCAAAGAGGAGAATAATGGCAACAGCAAAACCGTAAAGACCTGTTGTCTCTGCTACTGCCTGTCCGAAAAGCATGGTGGACATGATTGTACCCTTAGCACCCGGGTTGCGACCTACAGCAGATGCACCATAGCCTGCTGCAATACCCTGACCTACACCAGGTCCGATACCTGCAATAACCGCAAGACCTGCACCGATTGCGGAACAGCCCTTTACAAAAAGTTCATTATACTCATTCATTGTTGTTTCCTCCTATAAATAAAAATTAAGCTTCTTCATTAAAATTATTTGCGATGTAAACCATGGTCAGCATGCAGAACACATAGGTCTGTATGCATCCGGAGAATACATCAAAGTATGCATGGAGCAATCCCGGCCAGAACCAGAGAATCACTTTTGGAAGCAGGCCGTAAATCAGTGCCATGAGCACCGTTCCACTGAGTACGTTACCAAAGAGACGCAAAGACATGGAAAGCGGTGTTGAAATTTCACCTATAATATTAATCGGCGTCAATAAAACCGGTTTAAACAAATCCGTAAGATGCTTCATCTTCTGGAATTTAAATCCGTTGTAATGAATCAGGACAAAAGTAATAAGTGCAAGGCTCAATGTAGTTCCATAGTCCGCTGTAGGTGCCCTGAGTCCAAACAGTCCCGAAATGTTGCAGACAAGAATAAACGAAAACAAGGTGCCTATATAATTGGCAAACCTAGGGCCTTCCTTTGCACCCATATTCTGAACCACCATGCCGTCAATTTTTTCCACAATCAGTTCAATCACATTTACAAAAGCTGAAGGTTTCCCATAAGGATCAGCTTTTCTGATTGCCCTGTTTGCAACAATTGCAAGCACTGTAAAAAGCAACAGAATAATGAGCAGACTTACGTGAGTGGTAGTCAGCCAGAAGGTATGCCCGAACAGCTTGTATTTAAGCAAACCGTCAACACCCACATTTACTTCCGAAGCAAGCATCACGCCCTGTCTGGAGATTACCTGAAGAAGCGTCAGGCTTCCCATATTCACTTTTATCAACCTCCTTTAAGGCTCACGCCAAAATTTTCAAGCGTTTTTCTTTTCTAGCAGGGATGCCACAAAAGGTGTCAGATAAACGGACAGCTTTAGGGATATAAACTGAGCCAGCACTCCCAGCACCGCATTACCTTTTACTAAGGCAGTAACCAGCATTCCTGCTGCTCCCACTACCAATACTCTTATTGTTGCATCTCTTCTCATGAGACCGGATGCCCGTTCACTTGAAACATCCAGAAGTCCTCTCACGCTTGAATTTAAATGCCAGATATAAAACAGTCCTGTAACCGTTCCCGTCAAAAGCCCTGCCAGGAAAGTAAGACGTCTGCTAAAAAGGAGCAGTCCTGCTACTGCAAAAATCAGTGTCAGAAAAAGGAACGATATATACATGGCTTTTAAAGTCCTTTTTGCATCTTCTATTCCTTTTGCCTCTTCCGCACTTCCCGGCTCCACGATGTAAACCACTTCTTCTTCGTCGGAATCGTTTTCTCCGTCCTTTTCCGTATCAAGTCCGGCAAGGATTTCAGCACTTTTCGGGTTCAGATACTTATTCATCTTGTCATCTGTCATCAGATTGTTTCTCCTGTTTCCACCTGTCAAATTCTTCTTCGGCTTTTTTCCTTCTGATTTCGTCCTCCGAAGGTTTCCGCGGAATTTCAGGAGGTTGTGGGTCTTTCATGTATCGTTTCACCATGTCATATACACTACGGTAACCGGCTGCCGCTCCAAGCACCAGTCCTATGAGAATGGCCAATTTGAAATGAAACCATTTCCCGACAAGCCAGCCCAAAAATCCGCCCACACACAGAGAAACCATCATTACTATGGCTATCTGTGCAATCAGAAAGATACAATTAACGATTTCTTTTCGGTTTTTGTCCATAGATTCCTCCTGTATGCCGACAAAGAAAATCCCACACCATCGTATTATATCAAAACAACAGGTAAAATGTCTATATAATTATTTCCTATTTTCGAAAGATTTATTATTTTTTTATCTGATGTTTTTATTTGCCGGCTGCTATAGGGGGATACTGCTGATTATGGTTGCATATCAGCTTGTATGTCAGCTTGTATCGCGGGCAGGGATACTGCTCTTGTGATGCACTGCGAAGCTGTATCCCGAGCCAGCATTACTGCTGAGGATACTGCTTTGTAAAGCGGTGACACAACGGAATCAAAAAAATTCCCCCTTAAGTAGTTTTGGTTGATTGCCAGGTCTACTTAAGGGGGATAACATAAATAGGATGAGATATTGTTGTGCCTTTTTACCGCTATTTGCTCAATAGCAGGTATTACTCACGTTCAATTAAATTGACGCGTCTTACATGTCTTTCTCCGCCGGAAAACTGGGTTTCCAGGAATGTATCAACGATTTCCACAGCAAGCTCAGGGCTCACACATTTGGCTCCCATGGCAAGCATATTTGCGTTGTTATGCTCTCTTGTAAGTCTGGCAGTCATGGTATCATGACACAGCCCGCAGCGAATGCCCGGATATCTGTTAGCAGCAATGGAAATACCGATGCCGGTACTGCAGATTACGATTCCCCTGTCACAGCTTCCGTCCAGAACCGCCTCGGCTGCCTTTTTTGCAAAAACAGGATAATCGCAGGAATCCGTACTATAAGTTCCGAAATCCTTGTACTCCAAACCTTTTTCTTCCAGATGCTTTTTTACTGTCTGCATCAGTTCATAGCCGCCGTGATCACATCCAAGTGCTATCATTATTGTTCCCCTTCCTGTTTATAAATTAATTCAAACATTAATTCAAACATTTAGTTATTCATTAATTTACACATTTAGTTATCCATTAATTTATACATTTAGTTATCCATTAATTTACACATTTAATTAATCCTCAAGCATCAGTGCCAGCTTTTTCAGTATGATGGTAAGCTGTCCGAAGGTTTTTTCATAGTCCATCAGTGTTCCGCCATAGGGATCAAAGATTTCAGCTTCGCCTACATATTCATTTAAAACCGCAACTTTAATCAAAGGATAAGCTTCATAAAAAGATTTCTTCTGTTCTTCACTCATGGTAAGCACAAGAGTATCCCTGTCAAAGTCCTGTTCGGACAAGGCTTTAGTTGTGGATGACACCGGCTCTATAAGATGGCTGCCCAAAACCACCTCTACCTTAGGATTAAGCGGTCCCTCAAACAGAACCACCAGTCCTCTGGAAAGAATTTCAGGTGGATTCTCATTCCGGCACAGACTTTTGAAAATAGCTGCCGCCAAAGGTCCCAGTGTAGTATCGTCCCGGCTGATAAAAAGAATTCTTGAGTACTTCATGGATAAAATCCTCCGGTCAAAGAATTGGTCAGGACTTAGTCCTGTTCCATTTCATCATCAAGGGTTATTATATTATATCCTGCTGCTTTTAGCAACCTGTTCATAATGGCCTGTCCCACCCCCCGGGAGAAGAAACATTCTCCAAATATAAAGTCGGCTCCGGAATTATCGAAGCTTCTTAATGCTTCAAACAGATGGGATGCAATTTCCGCTTCATCAGTTCTTCTGCCAAGACTGACAACGTAGTCAGCCTTGTAAAAATCTTTGCTTTCTTCTGTTGCAATAACTGCAGTTGTAAAACCCTGTTTTCTTTTACTGTCAATTTCTGAATTTATTCTTTTAATGACCTTTTCAGGTTCACCTTCAAAAATCACCAGTTCGCCTTTTGGAGCATAGTGTCTGTATTTCATGCCCGGTGCTTTTGCCACAACATCTTTTTTGCAGGTTCTGGAAATGACAGCCGGATCATATTCCACTGAAGGAATGACCTCCAGAAGGCGGTCAATGGTTATAAAACCCGGTCTTAAAATCAAAGGCTGGTCTCCCGACAAGTCTACAATAGTAGACTCAAGTCCTATCTTAACAGGTCCACCATCTACTATCATTGGAATTTTCCCGCCGAGGTCCTCCATGCAGTGTCCCGCTCTGGTTGTGCTGGGACGTCCCGACGCATTTGCACTGGGTGCAGCAATATAAAGCCCGGAGCCTTTTATGAGCTCAAGTGCAATTTCATCAGAAGGCATGCGGACAGCTACAGTATCAAGCCCACCTGTTGTTGATTTCGGAACCATGTCTGATTTTTTTACAATCATAGTCAGAGGACCCGGCCAGAAACGTTCTGCCAGCTTATAGGCTTCGGGAGGTACCTCCCTGCCTATGGTCTCCAGTGCATTTACATCTGCAATGTGCACAATAAGAGGATTATCGGAAGGCCTTCCCTTTGCCTTATAAATTCTGGCGGAAGCGGTTTCATCCAGTGCATTGCCACCAAGTCCATACACGGTTTCTGTAGGAAATGCAACCAGTTCCCCCTGCTTTAAAAGTTCACAGGCTTCTGACAAATCCTCAGGGTGAAAATCTGCACGGTCAATTTTTAACAATTTTGTTGTATAAACTGTTTCCATAAATCCTCAAACAATAATCTCACATAAGGGTATGAATTATAAATACTCACTATATGATTTCAGAAATTAATGTGCGAATTTTTACTTTCTGTCACACATTGGCTCATATTCCACATGATGACCTACATACTTATAGGCAGGTCTGATAATCTTACCATTGTTGATAATCTCCTCAAGTCTGTGTGCGCTCCAGCCTGCAATTCTGGAAATTGCAAACAGAGGAGTGTACATTTCAAGAGGAATCTCAAGCATATCGTAAACAAATCCGCTGTAAAAATCTACGTTGGCACAGACCGGCTTAAATGTACGCCTGTTTTCAACAATAATACGTTTCGCAAGACTTTCAACCTTGTCATAAAGATTAAATTCATCCATACGGCCTTTTTCTTCTGCAAGCTTTCTTGCGTATTCTTTAAGAATAACTTCACGAGGATCGGACAGAGTATATACCGCATGACCCATACCATAAATCAAACCTGCATGGTCATAAGCCTGTTTGTTAAGCAGCTTTCTGAGGTACTCTTCAACCTGTTCATCGCTGGTCCAGTCTTTAACTTCCTGCATCAAATCAAGGAACATACCTCTCGCTTTCAGGTTTGCACCACCGTGTTTAGGTCCTTTAAGAGAGGAAATTGCCGCCGCAATTGCGGAGTATGTATCTGTACCGGAGGAAGTAACTACATGTGTTGTAAAGGTTGAGTTGTTACCACCACCATGCTCTGCATGAATAACAAGGGCAATATCCAGAACTTTTGCTTCCAGTTCACTATATTCACCACTCGGGCGCAACATTGCAAGAATATTTTCTGCAATGGATTTTTCCGGATCCGGATTACGGAGCATAAGCGAACTGTGTTTATTAATATGCTGGTCTGCCCAGAATGCATAAACAGAAATTACCGGAATTTTTGCAATCAGATTAATGGACTGTAAAAGTACGTTGCGGGCAGAGGTGTCCTCCGGATTAGAATCGTAGGAATAAAGTGTAAGAATACTTCTCTGCAACGCATTCATAATGTTGCTGCTTGGAGCCTTCATAATAACGTCACGGGAGAATTTTCTGGACAAATCCATCTGAGCATGCAGAATCGCCATAAATTCTTTAAGCTGTCTGTCATTTGGAAGACTACCAAACAAAAGGAGATACGCAGTTTCTTCAAAGGCATACTTCCTTCCCTGGAGCCCTTCAACCATTTTGGTTACATTGTAGCCCTGATAATACAAACGTCCGTCAGCCGGAATTTTTACACCATCGATAATGTCATAAGCACATACATCGGAAATTTCTGTCAGTCCTGTCAGTACTCCCGCACCGTTACTGTCACGGAGTCCTCTTTTAACATCGTACTCCTGATACAGGTTCTGGTCGATGGCACCGGATGTCATGCACTCGTCCAACAGCGCGCCGAACATTTCTTCCATCTGGGGTTCCAGATCCATCATTGTTTTTGCCATGTTTTGTCCTCCTTTTTGTTGCTGTTTTAAATAAATAAAGACGTTGCGTAATGGCAACGTCCTCATGTTTCCGTAATCAAAAAATAATCCTGTTTAAACTATCACGATTCGGTATATCAGTCTTCAGAATGATACAAGGACCTCCATTCAAGGTCACCGTTACTAAGTCCTTTGATCAACATTTCTGCAGTGGCAATGTTTGTTGCCAGTGGGATACTGTAAGTATCGCACAAAGGAATAACCTTATTGAAAAGGTTTTCATAGTTTGAAACTTTTGTTACATCCCTGAGGAATATTACCATATCCAGTTGGTTTTGTTCTATCATTGTTGCTATCTGCTGTTCTCCGCCCAAAGTACCGGAAAGGAACTTATGGACATGCAGATTTGTAGCATCTTCAATCACACGTCCAGTTACACCCGTTGAGTACAATGAATGTTTCCCCAATATACCTTTATACGCTATACAAAGATTTTGCATAAGCATCTTACGTGCATCATCTGCAATAAGTCCTATGTTCATAATAAACCTCCATATCTACCACTATACCCATGCTCACCATTCATGTATAGAGTACATCATCCCGACCTAAAATTCAATAAAAAATTTCATTTTTGACAATTTTTTTGATATTCATGAATACCTTTTTCGATTGCAATTGCTATTTTATTCTGATACTCCTCATCCATAAGCAGTAGTTCTTCTTCACGATTACTTAAAAAGCCACACTCTACAATTACAATAGGACATTCGGTGTGAAGAAAAAGGTAGTAACTATTGTTGGATTTTGCCAGCCTTTTATTATCCGGGTCAACCATCAGCAGGCTGTTCTGGATAGATTCGGCAAGCTCCTTTCCCGGAACCGAGTCATTACAGTAAAAAACCTGTGCACCATGGGCACTGCTGTCGGTATAGCTGTTCTGATGTATAGAAATAACATACATTGCTTCACTGTCACTGATAATATCCACCCGGTTTTCCAAATCTTCCACTTTGCTGTAGCTGCCGGTACATATATCTTCATCGGTTTCCCTTGTAAGAACTACCTTATAGCCCTGTGCTTCAAGCAAAGGTTTTAGTTTCAAGGCAATAGACAGATTTATATTCTTTTCTTCAGTACCGCTGCCACTTACTTTTCCGGGGTCCACCCCTCCATGTCCCGGATCTATTACTATTGTTCCCATATTAACGGTGTAGGTATCTGTTTTCTCTCCGTTTTCATATATGGTGACAACTCCCTCAGAATATGTGCTTTTTATTTTTCCTTCCTGATAATCCTCTACAATGCATATTATTAAGAAAAGCAGTAACAGCAAAACAACACAGGCAATAAATCTTTTTTTACTTATTTCCATATTATTTACGTTTTTTTGATATTTTATTCTGCAATACGGAATTTAAGAACCGGACTCTCGCACCAAGGGCTGTGCAGAAGCGACTTCTGCCTTATACGAAAGAGTTCTCATCCCCACGGAGCGTTTTTTATTGCATAGAAACGAAGTTTCCCATACAGCAAAAAAAGGGATAGACACCACTATCCCTTGCAATTCCTTACTTACCTGACAAAGCTAAAACCAGCCAAGCAGTTTTCCAAACCAGTAAATCAGTCCCATCACCCAGGTACTGAAAATACCGTATAAAATCACAGGACCGGCTATCGAGAAAATCTGACAACCAATGCCGAAAACCTGTCCTTCTTTTTTATATTCAATTGCTGCTGATGCCACCGAATTGGCAAAACCGGTTATGGGTACTACTGTCCCTGCACCTCCAAGCTTTGCTATTTTGGCATACCAGCCCAGGGAGGTCAGAACCACCGACAGAAGCACCAGAAAAATCACCGTACACAGCTTGGAATTTTCCTCACTGATACCTGCCCATTTCCATATGTTTGTTGCAATCTGCCCTAAGAGACAAATAAGACCGCCTACCCAGAAAGCATTAATAATATTTAACAGCCAGCTGCTTTTAGGCGTTTTTTGTTTCACATAATCTGCATATAACTTTTTTTGTTTCAGGGCATTTTCTTCATTTATAACCTGTGCCGCATTGACATCCTGTTTCACATTACACCTCCGAAATCTAAGTCTTAATCCCTTTTAATGTTACTTAGAATGCCCCGATTCCAAGGTGTTTATTCATATTTTATCTTCCTATTCCGCTTTCTTTTCTCTTTTTTACGGAATAATAAATATAATAAGCAGAAAAAATTACAATTGTTGCTGCCACAACTTCCACAACATTAATAATGATTTTTCCCGGACCGAACGCAGTATAAATATCGTTAATCTGTTCTTTTGTCAATTCCTCTCCAAGAGTAAAAGAAAAATTGTTTCCGTTTCCTTTAAAATGAACTGTCCATACATTATCATCCATGAAGCGTGCGGTATCGCAATCCAGAAGAGGAAGTATGTCTTCATCGGGAAGTATAAATGTTATGCGCACATCTCCCACATTGTAAAAGCTGTTAATATTAGCGCCTGCGTAGGAAAAAGTATATGTGGTGCCCATGGTGGTATATACGGTAGCTCTGTTCATTTCGCCGGTCATGCTTGATTTTACCATTATTAATCTGCTTGCTCCCGGCTCAAATTTAATATTATATATTACACTGCACAGGCTTAAAACACCGTCTTCTGCCTCAACATAATAGTCAACTGTTTCACTCAGCGGAGCATCCGACTGCTTACCGGGAATCAAGGCGCCGTCTGTTTCCTTTCCGTAAAGAGAGAATCCTTCATTAAAAGAGACTTTATAATCTGCATAATACAGGATTTCCCTGTCCGTGTCATATATGGAATTTTTTCGAAGTCTTTCCATGGTATCATTGACGTAAATCAATCCATCTGCCTCTTCTCCGTCCACAAGTATGGTTTGTCCGCTTTTAAAATTGGCTTCATCTTCTCTGTTTATGGTTACTTTTTTTACTTTAATCAGTCTCGGAACCGCAATGGATATATATTTTTCTTTTGATGAAGTGTTAGTCAGCACATAAGAAGCATGAATGTCAGCACTTACCTCATCACCTAAAGGAGCCTTTACAGACGAAAAGTCAAAAACCAGTTCTTCACTGTCCAGAGATATTTCATTATCAGACATAATGCCGATTTCCGCACCACTTGTACCCTGACCGAAAGTTTCATAACGAGGCGTTTCCTCTGCATATGCCGGACTTACAGACAGGGTTATAGCCAGAAAGACCACAAGCAGCCTTGCAAACACTTCGCATCTAATTTTTCTTCCTGTATTTCTCATGAATCCTCCGGACTGAAACAATTTATCACTAGGTATTCTAACTATAAATACACCTTTTGTCAAACAGTAAGTCTCTCTCTTAACAAAGCCAGTATTTTTTTCTCCAGTCTTGACACCTGAACCTGGGAAATTTCCAACATTCCCGCAACCTCTGACTGGGTTTTGTTTTCAAAATACCGTTTACCTATTATGAAACGGTCCCTCTCACTTAAGGATGATACGACCTCTCCAAGAGCCATATGATTCAGTATTTCCTCTGAAAACTCCTCCTGCTGACCTGTTTTATCAATGAGATACACATCCGAACCGTCACTATCATAAATGGTTTTATAAAGAGATTCCACTTCAGAGCAGGCAGCCACAGCCATTGCGGCATCATAAAGCTCCAGTCCTGCAGCCTCTGCCATTTCCTCTAAAGTTGCCTCCCTGCCCTTTTCTTTTTCAATAATATCTTTATTTCTATAAAGATTTCTGGCATTATCTTTTAAAATTCTGCTGACCTTTATTAAGCCGTCATCCCGGAGAAACCGTTTAATTTCCCCCTGTATCAATGGTACGGCATAGGTGGAAAACTGCACCCCCATTTCAAGGTCAAACTTATCAATGGCTTTAATCAGACCGATATTTCCTATCTGGAACAAATCCTCAGCTTCACAGCCACGTCCCAGAAAGCGTCTGACAATGCTCCATACCAGTCCGGCATTCTTTAGTACCAGTTCATCGCGGGCATTCAGGTCTCCCTGTCTTGACCGCTCAAGCAAAGAAATGGTATCCAAACAACTCCTCCTTCAGACATACAGCCATATTACGATTCTTTATTGGAAATCGTTTTCTGCATATGTATCACAGTTCCCTTGCCCGGAACAGACTCTACCTTTAACACATCTGTAAATGCCTCCATAAAAGCAAATCCCATTCCTGACCTGTCAATATCCTCCCTGGTGGTAAACAAAGGCTCCATAGCCTGTTTTATATCTTTAATTCCACATCCTTCATCAATAATATCAATAAAAATTTCCCGCTCCTTTCTTCCCAGATGCAGTCTGACCGGTCCGTCCTCTTCATATGCATGAATAATTGCATTGGTCACTGCCTCAGAAACTGCGGTTTTTAAGTCAGACATTTCCTCCAGGCTGGGATTTAAGGGAAGAGTAAATGCCGAAACAATCATTCTTGAAAGCCCTTCATTTACTGAATTGCTCATAAACTCCACATATACCTCATTATCATAAAAATCCGGATTTAAATTATCCATCTACACCAATCCTCCATCTATTCCCGTAATATCCATTATCTGATACAGACCTGAATAACGTAATATTCTCATTACCACCGGTCTGACACATACCGCCTTCATTTTACCGCCCCGTCCCATTATTTTTCTGTACCTGCCCATAATCAGTCCGATTCCCGCACTGTCCATAAAATCCACCTCTTCGAAATCAAATACCAGACTGTTTATTTCGCATTCTGCCATAAGATTATCTGCCCTGGTTCTTATCTGTTCAACATTGTGGTGGTCCAGGTCCCCTGCCGGTCTAATATACAGGGTATGATTTTTTACCATATACTGGGCAGGATGTCTGTTTCCGCTCATTTTTTCACGTATAATCCAAGCATCCTCTTCCGAGGATTTTGAATTATTCTCCTTTCTCCCCTCTTCGGGTTTTCTATAATTACTTCAATTATCCTCCGGAGTTTTTTTCAATTCTTTAGTGTTTTTCCCTCTGTGCCAAAAAGGGTAAAA
>JBJEJI010000052.1:0-12498 GCA_051877895.1 Lachnospiraceae bacterium
AAGCATTGCTGTAATACATGTACCAATATTCTGACCCATAATAATAGGAATTGCCGCGCCATAAGAAACCTGTCCTGTTGCTGCCAGTGCCTGAAGAATACCTACTGAAGCCGAACTGGACTGAATAATTGCTGTAAGCACAGCACCTACCAGCATGCCAAGAAAAGGATTCTTAAATAAAACAAAAAGATTTCTGAAAGCTTCAACCTCCGCAAGCCCCTCAACAGATCCTGACATGGTATCCATTCCGAACATGAGGGTTGCAAAGCCCAGAAGAATCATTCCCGTATCTTTCTTTTTACTGTCCTTACAGAACATATACAGGATAATGCCTATTAAAGCCAGAATCGGAGTAAACGAAGTCGGCTTTAACATTTTTATAAAAATACTGTCACTGTCTATACCACTTAAACTAAGAATCCATGCTGTAATGGTTGTACCAATATTGGCACCCATTATAACATTAATTGCCTGCTTTAATGTCATGATTCCGGAGTTAACAAAACCCACGACCATAACGGTTGTTGCAGAAGAACTCTGAATAACGGCGGTAACTCCCATGCCGGTCAGTAAGCCTGCAATCCTGCTTGAGGTTAATTTTCCAAGCAAAGATCTTAATTTACTTCCGGCACGTTTTTCAAGCGATTGTCCCATAACATCCATACCAAACAGAAACAGGCACAGACCCCCGATTAAAGTGAGTACATCAAATATATCCATCGTAATGTTCACCTTTCAATATTTTTCCATTTAATACAATAACAGAGCTTAGTCGATATAGTCAACAGTTTCTTCAAAGTTTTGCAAAATTTAACAAAAAACCGCGTCAAATACAAAATGACGCGGTTTTTTGCTATATCTCGTTTATTTTTGTCAAACTCGCAAACGCTCCGGTTTTTATATATCTTCTTTTGGAAAGAATACTTTAATTGTTGTTCCAACTCCTACTGTACTGTTCAATTCAATCTTTGCATTATGTATCCTGGCAGCGTGTTTTACAATGGAAAGTCCCAGTCCGGTACCTCCCACCTCTTTTGAGTGGCTTTTATCAACTCTGTAAAATCTCTCAAATATACGGTTCTGATGTTCCGGAGAAATTCCTATTCCTGTATCCTTTACAGTTAATACTGCCATGTTTTCTTCCGAGCATACATCCAGAAAAACTTTGCCGCCTTCACGGTTATATTTAATTGCATTATCGCAAAGGTTATAGATTATTCCACTCACGAGCTGACGTATACCTGTAATAACCACCGGTGTACCGCTTATGGTAATATCTATATTCGCACTTCTTGCCTCTTCCTCAAGACTGATTTTGGTGCTTTCCGCCAATTCAAGCAGTTCAATCTGCTCACGTTTCATATTCTCCGCGCCTTCGTCAAGCCGGGAAAGTCTGATTATGTCCTCCACCAGGCAAATCATTCTCTGTGCTTCATTATAAATCTTAGCGGCAAAGGTTCCCACATCACCGGCCTTTACCAATCCATTGCACATTAACTCAGCATAACCGGAAATAGAATGTAGCGGTGTTTTCAGTTCGTGAGAGACATTAGCCGTAAACTCACGTCTCATTGCTTCAGCATTTTCTTTTTCAGTTACATCAAACAATAAAAGTACCGCACCGGAAACATTTTCATTTGCGTAAACCGGGTTTGCATCAAACTGATACATTCCTTCCACCAGTTCAATAACTTCCTCTGCTTTACTTCCCTCAAAAGCTTTTTTAAGAAGTTCCTGAATTTTTATATTACGATTTACTGTCAGAAGATTTTTACCGATACAGCTTGTATCAGCATCCAGAATTCTGCCTGCGGCAGGATTAATGCTTAATATATTTCCTTTATTATTAAGAAGTATCAGACCTTCATTCATATTTCCGGTAACAGCATTAAACTCCTCTTGTTTACGTAACAATTCCATTTCCTGGGCTTTCAATTCTCTCTGCTGAAGATCAATTCTTTTAAGCAGGGGTGCCAGTTCATCATAGCCCTCATTACTCAGCGGGCTCTCAAGATTCAATTCATTAAGCGGTTGTACAATTTTTCTGGACAATCCGGATGCCAGACAAAGTGACAGAATAATGGCGATCAGAAAGACTATAAGTATGGGTTGAATCATGCTGAGAAGCAACGTCAATACTGTTCTCTGGGAAATAGACAGTCTGATTACCGTTCCATCTCCAAGTTTTTCTGCCGCGTATAGCTGACGTTCCATAAGGGTTTTTGAATAACGGGTGCTTTCACCATATCCGTTTTTTAAAGCCTCAGAGATTTCCTCTCTTTCCAGGTGGTTTTCCATTTCGGCGGAATCTTTGCGGCTGTCAAAAAGAACCGTTCCGTCAGAATCAATCCATGTAATTCTGTATTCATCTGTGGAAAGGCCTTTGAAATAATCCATTCCTCCGGCTTCAACACCTTGAGCTGCAAGATTTGTCTGCATTTTCAACTGACTTTTTTGTATATCAGAGAAATAGGTATACAAAACACCCATGATTAAAATTACAGAAGAAAGAAATACAATCAAGGCTACAGTACATATTGAGCGAAAAATTCGTTTTGTCATGCCTTAACCTCCATACGGTAGCCTACTCCACGCACTGTCTCGATGTAATCTCCACATTCTTTTAATTTAGTACGCAATGTTCCAATATGTACATCTACTGTTCTGGTTTCGCCTATATAATCCAGACCCCAGATTTCAGAGAGAAGTCTGTCACGTGTAAATACCTGTCCAAGATTTTCCATAAAAAGATGAAGGAGTTCATATTCCTTTAAAGTCAACTGAATACGATTACCCCCAGCCGTAACTATATGTTCGCCCAGATTCATCTCAAGTTTGCCGACCTTCAATGTTTTACTTTTTTCCTTCGGAGCACATCTTCGTAATACTGCTTTAATTCTGGATACCATCTCCATCATACCAAAAGGTTTCGCAAGATAATCATCCGCTCCCAAATCCAATCCTATTACTTTGTCATATTCGGTTCCCTTTGCGGTTGCCATGATAACAGGAATCTCTTCCAAATCCTTACGGGCGCGTATTTTTTTCAGAATAGAAATTCCATCTTCTCCCGGAAGCATTATATCCAGCACAATCAATTCCGGCTTTTTTACTGCCAATGCTTCAAAAAAAGCCTTTCCATCCGGGAATCCCACTGCTTCAAACCCTGACGCATTAAGAGTATATATCATCAATTCACGAATACTGCTGTCATCTTCAACACAAAAAATCATGTCTTCCTCCATTCGGAAGTGATTTAGCTATTCCACTCCCAATAATAAAACTTTATTTGACTAAAATTTTAAGTAAAAAAAGTAAGTTTTGTAATCGCACTATTGTAAAATCCATGTAAAACTTCTATATTTTACTTTACAAGAACATATTTTCATTATATTTTCTCTTTAGTATTTTAGGGACGGTTAATTTCTTAAGTCTATTTTATATCTACTCTCCATTTTTGTAAAGTAACTGTAATTTACCTTCATTTTTTTCCAAAAGCCCTTATTCCCGGATACTTAGCCGCGCCACCCAACTCCTCTTCAATTCTCAGCAATCGGTTATATTTTGCTACACGATCCGTTCTGCACGGAGCACCGGTTTTAATCTGTCCACAGTTCAGTGCAACAGCCAGATCTGCTATGGTTGTATCTTCTGTTTCTCCCGAACGATGTGATGCTATGGCCGTATAGCCTGCTTTATGAGCCATGTGAATGGCGGCTATTGTTTCAGAAATGGTTCCAATCTGATTAAGTTTAATCAAAATTGAGTTTCCGCAATCCTCCTCAATCCCTTTTTTTAGTCTTTCTGTATTAGTAACAAACAAATCATCTCCTACCAGCTGTACCTGCTCTCCAAGACTTTGTGTAAGCTTTTTCCATCCTTTCCAATCTTCTTCATGGAGTCCGTCTTCAATAGACCGGAGGGGATATTTTTCACAAAGCTGCTCATACAGGCTGATCATTTCATCAGAGCTTCGCTTTATCTGTTTTCCTGAAATACTGCTCTCTCCCGGGAAATAATATAAGCCTGACTCTTCCTCAAAAAGTTCGGAAGCAGCCGCATCCATGGCAAACACTATATCTCTTCCGCATTCATAGCCTGCGGCTTCCACTGCTTTTGTCAGATAATCAAATACCTCAAAAGCATCCTTTAAATCCGGTGCAAAACCGCCTTCATCTCCCACCGCAGTAGCAAGACCGTCTTTCTCAAGAATATTTTTCAGGGAATGGTAAACCTCAGTTCCCATACGAAGTGCCTCTTTAAAGCAGCATGCCCCAACAGGCATAATCATGAACTCCTGAAAGTCAACTGTGTTTTTGGCATGCACGCCACCGTTTAAAATATTCATCATAGGTACCGGCAGGGTAACTCCCTGTACTCCTCCCAAAAAACGATACAAAGAAAGCTCCGATGAAATTGATGCTGCCCGTGCCGCGGCAATAGATACTGCCAGCATGGCATTAGCTCCCAGCCTGGACTTGTCCTTAGTTCCGTCCTCCTCCATCATTACTTTATCAACATCAAAAACACTGGTGAGTTCCATGCCGCAAAGGCTGTCACAAATTACAGTGTTTACATTTTCTACGGCGTCTAAAACACCTTTACCCAGATATCTGTTTTTATCTCTGTCACGAAGCTCTAAGGCTTCAAATTCTCCGGTAGAAGCACCACTGGGAGCAATTCCGTTTCCAACACTTCCATCAGAGAGGATTACCGTTGCCTCTACTGTCGGGTTCCCTCTTGAATCCAGAACCTCTCTGCCAAGTACTTTTTCAATTTCAGGATAAAACATATTCCAACCTCCAAATAATATTTTGGAATAGGTTTCCCTTTTTTACCAGATATTATTCTTTTCTTTTTTTCATGCTGTAAAGCGTATGAATCCTCATACTACTAAAGTCGCAAGTGTTCGGTGGCAAATCATCCGGTCAGGCTCGCAAACGCTCCGCTTTTTGCTCGTTATACAGGTTCGGTACTTGTGAAAATATTAATTATAGTGTATAATGAATGGGTTAGTTTAAAAAATAAGGCATTAACAAAAATGCCTGGAAGTGGGATAGGAATTATTATGAGAATCGGGTTTGATAATGAAAAATATTTAAAGATTCAATCAGAGCATATTAAAGAAAGAATTGCTCAGTTCGACAACAAATTATATCTGGAATTCGGAGGAAAGCTGTTCGATGATTATCACGCTTCCCGTGTACTTCCGGGTTTTGAACCTGACAGCAAACTTAAAATGCTTCTTCAGCTTAAAGATCAGGCTGAAATCGTAATTGTAATTAGTGCAGGTGCTATTGCCAGCAACAAAATGCGTAGTGATTTAAAAATCACTTATGATGCTGATGTTTTACGTCTTATTGATGCATTCCGCAGCATGGGACTTATGGTTGGCAGTGTATGCATTACCCAGTATGCCGGACAGGCTGCTGCTGACCAGTTCAGACAAAGATTAAAAGATTTAAATATTAAATCCTATCTTCACTATGTAATTGACGGCTATCCAAACAATGTTGAACACATTGTCAGTGACAGCGGTTATGGTAAAAACGAATATATCGAAACTACAAGACCTTTGGTTGTTGTTACTGCTCCGGGACCCGGAAGCGGAAAAATGGCAACCTGTCTTTCCCAGCTTTACCATGAACACAAACATGGTAAGAAGGTTGGTTATGCCAAATTTGAAACCTTCCCAATCTGGAATATTCCTTTAAAGCACCCTGTAAACATTGCTTATGAAGCTGCAACTGCAGATTTAAACGATGTAAACATGATTGATCCGTTCCATTTGGAAGCCTATGGTACAACTACTGTAAATTATAACAGAGATATTGAAATTTTCCCTGTTTTGGATGCTACCTTTAAAAGAATTATGGGTTACAACCCTTATAAATCTCCTACCGACATGGGTGTTAACATGGCAGGCAACTGTATTATAGATGACGAAGCCTGTTGTGAAGCTTCCCGTCAGGAAATTATCAGACGTTACTATCAGGGAGCATGTGAATTAAAAAGAGGCCGCGGTTCCAAAGAAGCTTTTTATAAACTTCAGCTTCTCATGAATCAGGTTGGACTTACAGTTGAAAATCGTCCTGTTGTAACTCCTGCCATAAACAAAGAACAGGAAACCGGTCATCCGGCTGTTGCCATTGAGCTGGCCGACGGAAGAGTTATTACAGGAAAAACCTCACCTCTTCTCGGTGCTTCAGCTGCTGCCATTCTCAATGCGGTAAAAGCACTTGCAGGAATCGACCATGAGAAACATATCATCAAACCTGAAGCCATTAAACCGATTCAGGAATTGAAAACCAACTACCTTGGCAGCAAGAATCCACGCCTTCACACCGATGAAGTACTTCTTGCTCTCTCCCTCAGTGCCTCAACAGATGCAGATGCACAAAAAGCAATGGAAAAATTGTCCCGGCTCAAGGGATGTGAGGTTCATTCTACCGTTCTTCTTTCCTCAGTTGATGAAAGGACCTTTAAAAGACTTGATATGCGCTTAACTTGTGAACCTAAATACGAAACTGACAAGATATTTCATATTCATTAATCACGTTAGCATTTTCACATTCAAAACCAGAAAAAACCGGAATTTAAAAAGGAGCAGCCAGATGTTAAGAATAAACGAATCTTCAGAAAATTATCTTGAAACAATATTAATTCTTAGAAACAGACTTCCTGTAGTCAGAGCCGTAGATATCGCTGCTGAAACCGGATATAAAAAATCCAGCGTCAGTGTTGCAATGAAACGACTTCGCGAAGAAGGTCACATTGTTGTATCACAATCCGGTTTTATCACCCTGACTGAATCAGGACAACGCATTGCTGAAACTATTTATGAAAGACATATTCTTCTTTCCCAATGGCTTGAAAGTCTTGGGGTTTCAAAAGAAACAGCGGATGATGATGCATGTAAAATCGAGCATGTAATAAGCAACGAAAGCTTTGAAGCAATCAAAAAACATACAGCCGGAAAGTAATTCCGGCTGTTTTTTATATTATATCCTTAAAGTGAAATTGTTTTTTACCTGACGCATAATCTCCTACAATCTGACCTTTTCCATACATCTTATACTTATATGTTACAAGACCTTCAAGTCCTACAGGTCCTCTTGCGTGAATCTTTCCGGTACTGATTCCCACCTCTGCACCAAAGCCATAACGGAATCCGTCTGCGAAACGTGTAGAGCAGTTCTTATAAACTCCTGCGGAATCCACCATCTGCATAAAATATTCAGCAGTGGAATCATTTTCAGTAATGATTGCGTCTGTATGATGTGAGCCAAAATAATTAATATGCTCTACTGCTTCTTCTTTATTTTCTACCAATTTAACGGATACAATCAAATCAAGATATTCAGTCGCAAATTCATCTTCTTCCATAATTTCACATGGAATAATTTCTGACACTTCTTTTGTTCCTCTTATGGTTACATTATCAGACTGCATTCTTTCTGCAAGTACAGGAAGAAAATCTTTTGCAATTTTTCTGTTTATCAACAGAGTTTCTACTGCATTACAAGCAGCTGTATACTGGGTTTTAGCGTCTACAATTACTGATAAGGCTGTTTCCCGGTTCATATCTTCATCAACGTAAATGTGACAGATGCCGTCTGCATGACCCATTACCGGAATCCTGGTGTTATTCATGATGTACTGAACAAATTTATTAGAACCTCTTGGAATTAAAAGGTCAACATCCTTATCACAAGATAAAAGCTCATCAATTTCACTATGAGCTTCAGCCTGCAAAAGACATCCTGCCGGCATTCCTGCAGCTACTGCAGCTCTATAAATAATACCAAATAATGCCTTATTTGTTACGGCTGTTTCTTTACCGCCCTTTAACACTGCACAGTTTCCGCTCTTTAAGCAAAGAGAGGAAATCTGTACAAGAGCATCCGGACGTGCCTCAAAAATCACACCGATTACTCCAATAGGACATGAAACACGGAAAAGTTTAAGCCCTTCGTCAAGTTCACGTTCAATCTGCACCTTTCCAAGGGGGTCAGGAAGTGAAATAAGCTGCTTAATTCCCTTTACGCAGTCATCAAGCTTAGCTTCTGTGAATTTAAGTCTCTTCATAACAGCCGGTGCAATTGCTGCCTCCTCAGCTGCCTGAATATCTAAACGGTTTGCCTCGAATATACTTTCTTTGTTAGCAAGAAGACTCTCAGCAATTTTTTCCAATGCATTGTTTCTCTCCTGCAACGTGGTTGCCGCCAGCTTTGGAGCATCCTTTTTCATTTTTGCAACCTCTTCTTTTATACTCATTTTTTTCTCCTTTACAAAAATTTATTTTTTTCTAAATTATTCTACTGCCACTGCTCTGACAGTAACTCGGTTTGCACCACCATAGGTACAGGTAAACAGAGTAATATCCCAGCTGTCAGAACCCTCTTTCATCTGCTGAGTATCATAACCACCCACAGTACTAATTTCTAACACCTCATAATAATGATATTTTCCTTTTGCGTCAATGAAAATAATACTGTCCCCTGAATTTAAATTTCCTATACCACTGAAAAAAGAATTCAGGTTATGAGCACAAATGACCAGGTCCCCACTCAAAACCGAACCGGTATATCTGCAGGCCGCAAACTTCATCAGGTCATAATCCCATGAGGCAGTAACCGGAAGTTCAATATCCATTGTCGGTATCGATATTATACCGAGATATGTGATTCCATCGTATTCTACTGTTGTCTCCTGTTCAACATCCGGTAAATATTCATTAACTATTCCATTCTGTGATTTATCCGGCATAGGTGTGGTTTCAGTTTTACCCGGATTTGAATTTTCGCCTTTCTCACCCAATCCCGGAATAACCTCAACAAGACCTGTAAGAACATCTCCTGCTGCCTTTCCATAACGATAATCCTGAAACTTATTATATAAAACAAGGGACAACGCTGCTGCAAGCAGCACTGTCCCAACAATTATCAAGCTGATTCCTAGCTTTTTCTTCATTGCTTTTCTCCGTTGAATCTTTACTTTTCATCCGTTTTTATAAAACGGAAACCAAGAACCACAAGAATGATTCCTGCCAGTGCAAGAACCGGTACCGGCCACCACAGCTGTCCTGTCTGTGGAAGTTTCTCTCCTTCCGGCGGGGTTGGTGTAGGTTCACCTTCTATTGTGTTGGAATTCTTGTAAAGGTCTACATCAAAAGTATTAACTATTACGAATTCAGATTCATTAGAACGATATACAATATGATAATACTCGGGCACATCTGTTTCTTTAACTCTCCATGTGTGTCCTTCGTTATCGCTCCAGGAATAAGTCCAGTCATTGTCTTGTGAAAGAACAACTGTCTCTTTAACAGTACCGTCACAGTATATTTCCACTGTTACAGCGGAAGGTCTGTATTTCACAAACTGTTCTTCATCATCCCATACTTTGGTTACAGAATACTCAGTATCCTCAGGAATTACAGGAACATCTTCAACTGTAAATTTTGCATAGACGCTTAACTGAGCATTATCATCACTCCATGCTGCAAGTTCAACCAGCATTGGTGCTGGAGTATATTTTTTACCATTTTTTTCAATTGGACTACCAATAACCAGATAAATACCATTTGAAAGAGCACCGGTATCATCTCCTTCAAACAGCACTATGCCTTCTTCATTGCCTGTGGCACTACAATCTTCTTCAATACTATCTGTAACAACATAATTTGCAAGTGTAGAAGCAGCATCAGTCAGTGCAGATGCCGAAGTGTCTTCAAGGGAAACATCATATCCGGAAAAATTACCTGTTAGTTCATAGGTTCCTGATATGGTTCTGTCTGCAACCTTAAACAATTGCCATTCCATTCCGCCAATTACTGTTCCGTCATGTTCACATACAACTGTAAGTGATAATGGTTCCTGTTCGTCTGCCGAAGCTGTAACACCAGCCATCATACAAAAAATGCATGCAAGCACCAATATTATTGCAATAAGCTTCTTTTTCATGGCAAACCTCCGTTTCAAATAGTAAATCTATTATTGAAAGGATTTCGGGTCAAATTTTTTCTTTTTTCTGCCTCCGAAAATCCACGTAATAAGCAAAATTAATATCAAAGGAGCTGCTATTGCAGGTACTACTGTCATCGGGTCAACCTGTGCAGCATCCGCCGGAACTTTTACAGAAAGTTCCTCTTCACTGTTTATCCGCTTTCCGCGGACTAAAAGTCTGTGGGAATTAACTCCGTACGGTGTACATGTCATCAAAGTGACATAATCTCCGCCTTCTATTATTTCTATTTTCTCTGTTTCTTCCGGAAGAACAATGTATATTTCTTCAACTTCGTAAGTAAGTGTTTCATTTAAAACAGTAATGGTAAAGGTATCACCTTTTACCAGATCATCAAGATCACTGAACAATCTTGCAGAAGGAAGTCCTCTGTGTGCCATAATAACCGCATGGGTGTTTGTTCCCCCTACAGGAAGTGACGTACCTTCCATATGTCCGATTGCAATATTTAATACTTCCGCTCCCGTTCCATGGTAAATCGGAAGTTCTACAGAAATACTTGGAATCGATAAATATCCCATAATTCCTGTTCCTGTAATATCCAGAATTTTATCATAGCCACTCAGTTCATCATAATGATAAATCGGTGCATGTATTTTTGCCAGGTCTTCATTATACTTGCTTGCAGCATCCAGTATTTTTTCATATCTTTCATTGCTCATGGAATCAACTGTCTGCTGATAATTTGCAATTGCTTTACTCTGAGTGTTTGAATTCCACCAATCACTGATGGTTGGATATAACATGATGCCCAGCCCCAATAACAGTATGATCACCAAAACAACAGTATAGATTACACTGATTTTATTTTTCATGGAGCCCTCCGTAAATGTCTGCCGGCGTAAATTACGCCGGCACTACATTCAGGTTTTTATAAATGTTATCCGTATACAGGAAATTATTCCAGCAACTTACTCAGCATCCTCGTTTTTAGCACGTGTCTTAACAACAAGGGTAATTCCGGCGCCAACTACCATGATGCCGCCAACAATATAAAGAATTGTTGTACCCATACCACCTGTAGAAGGAAGAAGAGAACCTTTGTTATTTTCTACTGTCATAGATACTGTTCCGTTAGTACCTGCTTCACCATTAAGTGTAATTCCGGTAAGAGGAGCTTCTGTACCTGTCCACTCACCTGCAACAATTGTTGCTGTAATGGTCAGTGTCTGGTCAGCAAGTGGGTTATATCCGTCTAAAGGCTTTGTTTCCACCAGTGTATAAACACCGTCTTCAAGACCGATTACACTAAACTTACCGCTTGCATCTGTTGTGAATACAGAACCTGTTTCATCAGCACCTGTTACTTTGCTGTTTCCATCAACCGTAATATATTTGCCGCCTGCATTTTTCAGCTTAAATTCAACTCCCTGAAGTGCTGTGCTGTCTTTACCGTCAACCTTTTCGATGTCAAGCCGGTATGTAAGAACAACTACCTTATCATCCGGAGTTGTACCGGTTTCACCTTCACCACCAACATTAGGATTGTTGGAATAGGTAAGGTTGGCTGTGTTTTCATTTCCGTTATTACCTATAACTGCATCTGAATCAAGTACTGCGCTGTAAGAAACAACAACCTTAGAAGAAGCTGTGGCAGCAGTATCTTTAAGATTAGCAAATGTAACTGTAAATGACTGTCCGTTCTGCTTAACTGTATATTTTGAAGCATCAACAACATCTCCGTCAATTGTAACAGTAACATCTACCTTACCATTGCTGTCTGCATCAACATAAGTAAATGCATCACTGATAGTGTCGCTGAAAACATATTTATAGGTGGTGTAGTCCGCATAATTTGATGCAACTGTACCGGTAAGCTGGAAGTCTACGGTATCTCCAATGCTGTAATCTGCAACATCAGCCCAGCTTCCGTCTTCTTTTACTTTCTTTTCAAGACTTGGAATTGCACTCTTAACGTTAATTGAGATGTCCTCACTGATAACCTTTACGATAAAGGAAGTGCTGGCTCCGTTTCCGCTTACTGCAGAAGCATCCTTAATGAGGTAATAACCGGCATCATTAATGGTGATGGAAGTGGTTCCGGAAACCTTTGTGGAAGAAAGTTTCTGACCTGCAAGCTGTGCAAATTTCTTCATCTGGTCTGAATCACTTGTATAGGATGAGAGAACATCTGCAACATCACTTGCGGAAGAGCATGCAGTAAAGTCAGCACCAAGTGAAGTATCTGCCTTTAAAGCAGCCAGTAATGCATCTCCGTCAACACCGGAACCCCACTGAATGCTTACAAGTGCGTTATCACTGATGGTTCCGCTGAAAATCTGGTATGCATCATAGTTGTGTGTTGCAGTATCGTTTGCATCACCATTAATGGTAACTGTGGCTGCGGATGCTACATTTGCAGCAGGAAAAATCATTCCAAGTGCTGCAATTGCTGCTACTGAAAGAGTAACAGACTTTTTCAGGAAATCTTTTTTCATAATATTTTCTCCTTATAATTTATTCTTGTTTTTA
>JBJEJI010000053.1:0-12458 GCA_051877895.1 Lachnospiraceae bacterium
ATGTTTGCAATAAATCTGGACTTCTTTTCTACAATTTCAGCTGTTGCAGCACTGCGGATGTATTTCGTACTATCCATATATCACCTCACTGCTTGACAAAAGATTTTAAATAACATATCATGTGAACTGGTTGGTATTTTCATCGTAGCTGTAGTCAATACCTGCAAGTACAGAAGTGATTTCGGAAACGGAAACATTTTCCACCTCCGCAAAAGACTCAAGACTTGGGTATTTGTCCCGAAGACAGGTGTTTACATAGCTGAGAAGAATAACCGGATCTTTTGGAAGCATAACAGATGACTCCTTTTTATGGTTTAGAAAAGGCACCTGTCAGTGCCGTAATTGTTGTCGGTGCCGATATAGGCAGACCTATGATAATAATATCATAAAATAAGTAACTTGTTAATACATTTTTGGATTTTTCACAAATCCGCCACGTATATTCTGCCTGTATCTGCGTTTATACAGAAAACCCTGCATGCCCACAGCATTAATTTTGGGAACCGGAAGGAACTGTGATGTACCTGCAGAAGTAAAAGAAAAACCCGGAGTCAGCCGGGTTGTCGGTACGGCAGGCCGGATTATCAGTCGCAGTTGCCTGTAAGAAAAGAGGAGATTTATGGATTTATTTGAATATATGAGAGAGAACACGAAGAAAAAAGATTCCCCTCTGGCTTCTAGGATGCGACCTAAAAAGCTGGAAGAGGTAGTGGGACAGGAGCATATATTAGGTGAAAATAAGCTCCTTACCAGAGCAATTAAGGCCGATAAGTTAAATTCCATTATTTTTTACGGACCTCCGGGAACCGGAAAGACCACACTGGCAATGGTAATTGCAGAAACCACCAGTGCTGAATTTACCCAGATAAATGCTACCTCTGCCGGTAAAAAGGACATGGAAGAAGTGGTAGAACAGGCAAAGCAGACCTTGGGAATGTATGGAAAGAGAACCATACTTTTTGTAGATGAAATCCATCGCTTTAACAAGGCACAGCAGGATTATCTTCTGCCTTTTGTTGAAGACGGAACTATTATATTAATCGGAGCCACCACTGAAAATCCTTACTTTGAGGTAAACAATGCTCTTGTGAGCCGCTCAATTATTTTCGAGCTGAAACCGTTGGAAAAAGATGCCATAAAGAAACTTTTACAGCGTGCCATTACAGATGAAGAAAAAGGACTTGCGGTTTATAATCCTGTGGTTGATGATGATGCTCTTGATTTTCTGGCAGATATTGCAAACGGAGATGCCAGGGCAGCTCTTAATGCAATTGAGCTTGGTGTGCTGACCACCGCACCTTCCGAGAATGGAACAATTCACATTACCATGGAAGTTGCAATGGAGTGCATTCAGAAGCGCGCCGTTCGTTATGATAAGGATGGGGACAGTCACTATGACACCATTTCCGCATTTATTAAAAGCATGCGTGGTTCGGATATTGACGCTGCAATATACTACCTTGCAAAAATGCTGTATGCGGGAGAAGACATAAAATTCATTGCCCGCAGGGTAATGATTTGTGCCTCTGAAGACGTGGGAAATGCAGACCCTATGGCTCTTACCGTTGCCACCTCTGCCGCAATGGCGGTTGAGAGGATTGGTTTGCCGGAGGCACGGATTATTCTGGCTCAGGCAGTGTCCTATGTGGCCGGAGCTCCGAAGAGCAATGCGGCATATAAGGCTGTTAATGCGGCACTTGATGCAGTACAAAATGAAAATGCCGGAGCGATTCCTGCATATTTAATGGATTCCAGTTATAAGGGTGCGGCAAAACTTGGACATGGACTGGATTATAAATATCCTCATAATTTTCCGAACCATTACTGTGAGCAGGAATATATGCCTTCGGGAATGGAAGGCAGAACCTTTTATGAATTGAATGAGCAGGGATATGAAAAGACAATCAAAGAAAGAATGGAGAAAATAAGAAATGAGTGCGGAGACAGATAACGAAAAAAGAACAGAATTTGAAAGAAAGCATGAAAGAACAAAGGTGATTATGGCAAGAATTGCCATTGCAGCCATTCTGTTTTTTGTTATAGCAGCATGTATAGGCACGGCACTGGGAAGCAGTGGAATGATGATGGCATCCTGTTTTTGTCTTGTAATTGTGCCGATTATGCTTTACTGCTTTATTCTGGTTTATGACATGGTTCATAAGGATGACAAAAAGACAGCGGAAATTCTTGAAAAAATGAATGCTGAGTATGATGAAAACCGGCAGTCGGAAGAAAAGTAAAACTTTTTTCAGGAAGGGAAATACATGTCAAAAAAGGATGATAAAATAATAGAGTTTGCATTATTTAAGAAAAGTGACTATCAAAAAAGAGAAAAATCCAAGTCTGAACCTGATGATAAAGAGGAAGAAAGCTTTGGCGAGGTTGAGGATAATAAGAGCGAATCAGAATCCGTACAAAAGCAGTCTCTTGCAGAAAGGATTGGTGTAACCCTGGTAGTAATTGTCCTGATGATTGGCATTGTTGCGTTATTTGCTGTAGCCATAAAAACGAGAATGGGAACCAATAATCAGGGGGAAAACAACCCGGGCACAGGAATTGCCAGTGGTGCAGATGGAGATTCCGGCTCAAATTCCAATGCAAACTCACCTTATGCATGGTGGTATGAAAGGGATGTTGCAGAGGGTGTCAGTGTAGCAACCGATGCAGATGCACTGCCTGATAGCGGAGACAGTCTGATAAAGGGAGAAAGAATTCTGTTCGGAACCTATAACCAGGGACCTTCCGGTGAAGTGGATAAAATTGCATGGATTGTTCTTGAAGCCGGGGAGGATTATGCAATGTTGACCACGGAATATGTACTGGACACCATCCAATTTTCAAAATCCGGCAATGTGCAATGGGAAGACAGTGATGTCAGGACATGGCTGGAAGATGGCTTTTATAATCAGGCATTTTCTAATAAAGAAAAGGAAAGAATTTTAAGTCTGACAGTAGAAAATAATGATAATCCGTTGTATAATACGGAGGGCGGTGCCAATACGGTGGATAAAGTATACCTTCTTAGTCTGGAGGACATGGAAAAGTATTTTGGCAATCTTGAGACGGTTTGCAGGGCAACTCCTTTTGCGAAAGAAAAGGGTGCAGCAATCGGCAGTCGGGGTAACACATCCTACTGGCTGCGGTCTCCGGGAAGCACTGATAAAACCGGCATTGACCCGGGAAATGCTGCAATGGTTGACAGTGACGGCATAGTCAGATATGAAGGAACCATTGTAACTTATACTGTAATCGGTATCCGGCCGGTAATCCGGATTAAAATATAAAAAGTGTTTTCTGAATTTGAAATATGGGCAGAAAATAATAAAATGCATGGAGGAAAACAAATGAGTTTACTTACTGACTGGAGAGAAAAAGCATACTCCAAAGAAATGAATGAAAAAGAAGGCCAGGTATTCTGGATGGCTTACTTCGCAGAGGAAAAGGAAGTGTATGAACAGCTCCTTTCTGATCCTGAAACAGAGGTAAAAGGTACCGTAAAGGAACTGGCAGAAAAATATAATATGAAGCTGGAAACCTTCGTAGGATTCCTTGACGGAATTAATGACAGCCTGGTTACACCGAATCCCATTGAGGAAATGACTGAGGACACTGAAGTCAGCCTTAAATTCGACAAGGAAAAGCTTTACTACAACATGGTTGACTGCCGTGCCGACTGGCTTTATCAGCTTCCGCAGTGGGATAATCTTCTGACACCGGAAAGAAGAAAAGAACTTTATATGGAACAGAGAAAGAGCGGTACCGTTGTAAAACCGAAAAAAGTTGGCAGAAACGATCCTTGTCCATGCGGAAGCGGAAGAAAATATAAACAGTGCTGCGGTAAAGCCTGACAGATTGCAGGACGGCAATATTTTCCGGGGATGTGGATGCCTTTTTCTGCATTATTCATATTCTCTGACAATCTGCATGTAATAAAAAAGTCTTGCAAGGAAAAGCGAATTTGTTGGGGTTCTTTTGTCCGAGCGGACACAGTTTTTGAAAATTTTATGTATGTAATCAGTATTTCCATACAGCCATGTTGCACTGATTGCATGGCGGATGGCTCTTTCCACTCTGGATGGCGTGGTATTAAATTGCTTGGCAACATCTATATATAGTCTCTTTGTAATAGAGTGAAGATATTCAGGATTTTGTAATATTAATTCCATGGAATAGACAATATAACTGTAGCCATATAAATTTGGGGGCATCCCGATTCTAAGAAGAATTTCATGTAGTTCAATAGTGCAACACGATGGTTCTGCTAATTCTTTCATAATACTATATTTCTCCTTTTTGTTTGAATATGTGAAAATTATATACCAAATATTGACAGAAAAAAATATCTTTTGTAACATAAGTATTACCGAGAGATGAATTTTTTGTGTCATGGATGACACAGAGGGAGGAGATATGTTAAGTACAAGGTTGAGGGATTTGTTGGGAAAAAGAAATATTTCCATCAGTGAATTTGCAGATATGTGTGAACTGCCGGTAGAAACGGTGAGAAATATTTATTATGGGAAAACCAGAGATCCGAAAATTTCTACTTTGTTAAAGATGGCTAATGCGTTGCAGCTTAGTGTGAATTCTCTTATGGAGCAGAATACACCGGAAGATGAGAAGGAACTGCTTCTGTATTACAGAAGCTGCGGGCGCCATGGGAAAAGCATTATACAGCTTGTGGCTAAATATGAAGCAACCACTGCCAGGGCTGAAAGAGAGTCCTTAGACATACATAAGGTTCCTTGTCTGATAGCCAACGGCAATATTCAGGATGGAATAATGTATGATGCTTGTGAAGTCGTAGATATTACAACTTCCGTAAAAGAGGCTTATGTGGCAGTTAAACTGACAACAAATGAATTTGTACCGGCATATTGCAAAGGAGATATTATCCTGATTGCCAACCGTTTCCCGAATAACGGGGAATATGTCATGTTTTACCGGGGGAATAAGGCGTTTGTCAGACAGTTTATAGAAGAGGATAATCAGTACCGGTTACGCTGTATTCACAATACTCAATCCGATATTGTGGTAAAACGCATGGATCAGATTGAATATATCGGAACATGTGTGGATGTGGTGAGAACCTGATTCAAAAAACCCATAGATAAAAATAAAACTCTTGGTAATCAAGGGTTTTTTACCTGAAAATCATAGTGAATGAAATACAATCACATCAAAACACCGGGTGGCAGATTGCCGCAAAAACGGCAGGAAGGATGCCGTACCGTTTGTAACAAAGATAGGATGAGAAGGGATTGAAAGTCAGGAATCACATGAAAAAGGAACGATATAACAGTAAGAAATTAAAGCGGCATGCCAGCGGAACAGAGCTGGTTTACAGAAAAAGGCGGTTGCTTCTTATTGCACTCTGGCTTTTGCTTTGCGTTGGCATCGGAGTCTGGATTTTTAAAGACTACGCTGCACAGCACATGTCCGATACTCCGGTAAAAGCCCAATATACAAACAGCGGAGTTACAACGGGTAATGAACTTAAAGAGGATGTGCCTTTCGGACCGTGGATGGCAGAACCGGCGGGAAAATAAAAACTGAAATATACTTTAACACAAAAGAAGCAGCCGTCAGGCTGCTTCTTTTGTGTTTTAAAAAGGATTTATTTTATGAAATGCATATTATCCAAGAACAACTTCTACAGTATGAGTGCCATCTGCAAATACAGGAATGACATTGCCCTGAACTGCAGAACCATCAACAACCATGGACTTAACACCCTTGCATATGTGATCAGGATTCTTAACTGTAATGTTATATGTTGCTCCACGGTATTCACGTGTAGCTGTAAGACCATCCCATGCTGAAGGTATAGAAGGATCGATTCTAAGTCCATCGAAGTCTGCAGCAATACCAAGGATGTACTGTGAAATTGCAACCATATTCCATGCAGCAGTACCTGTAAGCCATGAGTTCTTGCCCTGACCGAAGTTTTTGCCTGTCTGACCGATATCAGAACCGGCATCCTTACCACCAATCATCTGACCATATACATATGGCTCTGTCTTATGAAGGTCTGAAGTCTCCTCAGTAAATGCAGGAGCGATTTCTGAGTAGTACTTGAATGCCTGATCTCCTTCACCTGCATAAGCAGCAGCACAGATAATCCATGCGTTGTTATGTGTGAAGATACCTGCGTTTTCTTTGTATCCGCCCGGATATGTAGAAATTTCACCATACTGTACATAGTACTTTGTGAATGCAGGATTGTTAAGAACGAGACCATACTGTGTATTAAGTCTTTCATCGATAGCCTTAAGTGTCTTCTTAGTAGCTTCCTTGTCGATATCGGACATGATAGCGAAGCCCTGTGGCTCAATGAAAATCTGACCTTCTTCACATTCCTTTGAACCCATCTTCTCACCGTTTGCATCATAAGCTCGGATGAACCAGTCACCATCCCATGCAGATTCCATAATGTTCTTCTTCATCTTATCGATTTCTGCCTGAGCCTTTGCTGCTTCTTCATCTCTGCCGAGGTGCTTTAAGATTTCAACATAATTAGGACCTACATATGTGAAAAGTGTTGCTACCATTACTGATTCGGCGATCTTAGAGTAGCCACCTTCTGCAGCAAACTTAGGGTTAGTATATGTCTGGAAAGACTCACCAGGTGTATCAGAGAAACATGAAAGGTTAATACAGTCATTCCAGTCAGCACGCATAGCAAGTGGAAGACCATGTGGTCCAAGGTTATCAACAATGTGATAGAATGAAACCTTTAAGTGGTCAAGCATAGGCTGTGCAATAGACATATCATTGTCATAAGGAACCATCTCATCTAAGATGCCCCAGTCACCGGTTTCCTTAATGTAGGCAGAAACAGAGAGGATAAGCCACAATGGATCATCTGAGAAATCGCCGCCGATGTCAGCGTTACCCTTCTTTGTAAGTGGCTGGTACTGATGATAGCATCCGCCGTCAGGGAACTGTGTAGAAGCAATATCAATAATTCTCTCTCTTGCACGGTCAGGAATTTGATGTACGAAACCGAGAACATCCTGGTTAGAATCACGGAAGCCCATTCCACGGCCGATACCTGATTCAAAGTAAGAAGCAGAACGAGAAAGGTTAAATGTAACCATACACTGATACTGGTTCCAGATATTAACCATACGGTTAACCTTTTCATCCGGTGTATTAACACTAAGGATACCAAGGAGCTTGTCCCATGTTTCACGAAGCTCTTTCATACCGGCAGCAACCTTTTCAGGTGTGTTGTACTTTTCAATCATGGCATTTGCCTTAACCTTGTTGATAGTCTTGCCATCAGCTTCGAACTTCTCAGCAACAGGCATCTCAACATAACCAAGGATGTAAACCAATGTCTTTGTTTCGCCGGCCTTAAGAGTGATGTTTTTATAATGAGAAGCAATTGGTGCCCAGCCGTCGGCAAAAGAGTTTGTTGCCTTGCCGGCAAGAACTGCTTCAGGATTATGGAAACCATTATAGAGACCGATAAATGAATCTCTGTCTGTATCATAGCCATCGATATCTTCGTTAACTGTATAGAAAGCAAAGTGGTCACGACGGTCTCTGTATTCGGTCTTGTGGTAAATTGTTGAACCAGCTACTTCTACACGACCTGTAGAGAAGTTGCGCTGGAAATTGTTGCTGTCATCCTGAGCATCCCATAAACACCATTCAGCGAATGAGAAGAGTGAGAATGTCTTGTCTGTAGTTCCTTCATTAGTAAGAACAACCTGCTGAACTTCACCATCATAGTTCTGAGGAACGAAAAATGTAACTTCTGCCTTTAAGTCATTCTTCTTACCTTCAATAATTGTATAACCCATACCATGACGACATACATAAGAATCAAGCTCTGTCTTAACCGGAGACCAGCCCGGATTCCAGATTGTGCCGTTGTCATTGATGTAGAAGTAACGTCCACCCATATCGATTGGAACGTTGTTATAACGATAACGTGTAATTCTGCGGAGACGAGCATCCTTATAGAAGCTGTAACCACCAGCAGTGTTTGAAATTAATGAGAAAAAGCCCTGTGTTCCAAGGTAGTTAATCCATGGATAAGGGGTTTTTGGAGATGTGATGACGTACTCGCGGTTGGCGTCATCAAAGTAACCAAATTTCATAATACCCTCCTGTATGTAGATATGATAATATGCCGGGGAAAGACCCACGGACATTATTACCCAAAGTATAGCAAATATTGGGAGAAATGTAAACGGAAATACCTTATTTTTTTATTGCTTATTTTGGTAATATTTTAGCCGGATTTGTTTGTCAATGTCCTGAAGGGTCAGCCCGTTTGTTTCGGAATAATAAAAATCCTTTTAATTTGTACAGAGATTTTCTGTCTGCATCAGGTCTTATATTAAATTAAAATAGTCAGGTTTTGTGCATCCGCCGGAATTCTGCAGGCGTAACGCCAAAAGCCTCTTTAAATTTTTTGCAGAAATAACTTTGGGAGGCAAAACACAGGGTGTTGGAAATTCTGACTATGGAGTAGTCCGAAGAAACCAGCATGTTTTTTGCCGTATTGATTCTTGCCATGCTGATATAGCCGTTTACTGTCAGTCCGGTTTCTTCCTTGAAACGGACAGAAAAATAGGAACGGTTCAGTCCCACATGCTCCGCAAGCATAGCAGAGGTGATTTTGGTGTGCAGATTGTCATAAATATAGTTAATGGCTTTATAGATGGCGGCAGATACATTTCTTGCGTTATGTAAGGCGTTCATGCGTGTGGCAAAGTCCATAACCATCCGGTCATTTAAATCTCTGACTGCCTGAACCGTGGTACAGTTGTTGGTACTGCGGATATACAGGTCGCTTAAAGTATATGCCTGTTCATGAGGCAGACCATGGGCAATACATGCCCGGGTAATCAGGGCCGTATTGATTACCATGTGATAAATTTCATTTTTCAGGGGATCGTCCGACAGATTCCCTTTGCCCTCATTGGAAACTCCCGTATACTTTCTTTTGTTTTCTTCAATCCGGGTCACATTCCCGGAAGCAACAAGATCATAAAAGCTCTGTTCGTTGGAATAGGGCTGGTGAAAGAACATGGTTTCACGCTGCTCATACATTTGATAATATAAATTGGGGGATTCACTTTTTTTCATTTTTCCCTCTTTTCTTTATTTTTCGTATAGCTGTGACGTACTGCTGTCTGACGGAACTGGTGCAGCAGAGTTTCTTAAAAAATAATACAACAAAAATTATAAATTAACAACAAAAATGATATATTTATGTCCGGACAATTTTTATACTAAGATCATGGGAAAACCATAGATATGGAGGAGGTACATTATGGGTAAGAAATTTAAAAAAGTTATATCGTTACTGCTTATTCTGCTGACTGTTGTTTCAACGCTTTTTACCGGGCAGAATTATCTGGCAGAGGCAGATGATTCCGTAGATGACGGAGCTTTGCCGTTTCGTGAACTGACCGGAGAGGAAATTACGGAGGAGATGGGCGCAGGCTGGAATCTGGGCAACACCTTTGACGGTCATACCGGCTTTACGCCAAATGAAACCGTATGGCAGAATGTGAAAACCACCAAGGCACTGATTACCTCGGTGCATGACATGGGCTTTAATACTATCAGAATTCCGGTTACATGGGGAACCATGATTGACGATGAGAACAATTATGAAATCGACGAGGCATGGATCAGCCGGGTTGAAGATGTTGTAGACTACGCAATTGAACAGGATATGTATGTCATTATCAATATCCATCACGACGGTGCGGAGCAGATGGGATGGCTGAGAATTGCCACCGACGACAAAGAGGCTTTGTACGAGAAATTTGGAGGCGTATGGAAAAATATTGCAGAACGCTTTAAAAATTATGATGAGCATCTGATTTTTGAGGCAATGAATGAAGTAAAGGGTGAAAACATGACCCTTGCCGAGGAAAATGCGGTTATCATGGATTTGAACCAGATATTTGTGGATACCGTAAGAGCCACGGGAGCCAATAATGCAAAAAGATGGCTGGTGGTATGTGGCAAGTACAATGTATATGATTCTCTGGTAAATCCTAACGGACACTTTGAACTGCCTGTGGACAGTGTGGAGAACAGAATTATGCTTTCCGTACACAATTATACCACATGGAATTTCTGCGGAATGGAAAATACCAGTGTTACTTCCTACTCTCTGACGGAACTGCAGAATTATAATGAAAAGGAACTGAAAACCCTGGAACAATTTACCTCTCAGGGGATTCCGGTTATTGTGGGCGAGTACGGCTGTATCAATAAAGACAATCCGGAAGAAAGGGCCTTTTTCCTTGAAGGCATGAACAAAATCTTTAAGAAATACAAGCTGATTGGAATTTATTGGGATCAGGGCTGGTATGACAGAAGCCAGAAGCCGGATTACAGTTTTACCATTATCGACAGGGAAACAGGGGAGTCTGTGGATAAATCCGTAACGGATGCACTGCTTCGGGGATTTTTCACCCGTGACGGCTCGGAGCTGAAGGATTTGGAGAAAAATACCACAGTCAACGCAATTACAGAGGTAAACGTGGAAGAAAGCATTGAACTGACGATAGGTGATACCTGTCATATGAATGTGACTGTCACGCCGGCAGATACCAACGACGTACTGCTTTATAAAACCAATAATCCTGCGGTGGCAACTGTATATAACGGTATGATACGTGCAAAGGGAATCGGTGAGGCAGAAATCACAGTGTTTTCCCAAAGCGGTTCTGTGGAGAAAACGGTCAAGGTCAGTGTAAAAGCGGAAAGTCTGCCGGTTTCCTGTGACAATATTTATGTTTCGGAAGAAACACTCAGCCTGTCAGTAGGCGATTATTTCTTCCTGAATGCATCTGTAGAAACACCGGATTGCCAAGCCTATTTAAGATATCGTTCTTCTGATGATGAGGTAGCCACAGTGTCTTCTGTAGGGAAAATTGTGGCTGTGGGAGAAGGTGAGGCGGTTATTACGGTAACATCTTCTGACGGCTTTACCAGAGAGGTGAAGGTTACGGTAGGAGAGGAGGAGCTGATTACCGAAATCATTCTTGCATTAAATGTTTACTATAATGACAGTGCTAAAAATTATTTCAGCAATGAGGTCAGCACAAGGACGGTAACGGTAAAGGGAGACGGTCAGTATACCCTGTCCTTTGACTGTGCGACGGATCTTTCCGAGGCGGCGATTGCAGCCGGAGTGGACAGCCTGAATAATCTTACGGCAATTTATATCAAGGACTACAGTGTAACGGAAGGAAAGGCTGGAGTGTCACCTCTGGACTCCTGCGACATAATGTATGACGAAATTAAAGTGAACGGAACACCCATGACAATTACGCAGACCCAGCCTAAAAGTGCATTAAAGGATTCCGGTATATTTGACACAAATGACCCGGTAAATGCATGGGACGGAAGTTCCATCAAGGAGGTTTCCGTCAACAATCATGTTGCCAACATAACCGGTATAAAGGCGACCAGCATTGAGGTAACGTTTACACTTTCCAATGTGAAATTTACGGGAGTAGAGGAGGAACAGAATCCGGTACAGGAGGAAGAACCAGACGTCGTACAGCCTGAAAACAGCTCCGAAACTGAAAATCAGGTGACTCCGGAAGTAACACAGGCTGAGGAGGACACCACTGCGGGCGTAACACCGGCAGATGAGAATCAGGACGGTTTCCCTGTAGTTTGGATTATGGTTGTGGCAGCAATGGTGATTATAGTGGCAGCGGCAGTTGTGGTTCAAAAGAAAAAGGGAAAAAGAAATTAGAAAATAAATAAAAACGGAGCGTACAGAACGCGGACAGACGTAGGGCATCCTGAATTAAAAGTTCAGGATGCTTTTTTTGCCCCCATTTGCAGGTATCATTCTGCCGGGTATAAAATAAAATTTAGGGAAAAGAACAGAGGTGTTGGCATATGCCTGAGGAATATGAAAACGGTGGAGAGGAGAAAACAGGTGCGGACCTGAACCTTGCCCTGAATCTGCCGGATGAATGGAATGAGGAGGAAATGGAAGGAAATAAGTTTGAAATTATCCTGAGATATCACGGAGACATTGAGGCTTTGGCAGAAGCACTGGGTGTAGAGCTGGTTACACTGACGGGAGGCTATGCCGTAGGCCGTGCAGACAGAGAGCAGATAAGGGAGCTGGCACTGAGTCCGGTGGTGATTTATCTGACCGTGGGGGAGTATTACAGGCTGTATTAGGGGGTGTGGTGGTAGTTGATTATTTAAGACACAGAAAAATATGGTGAATTTGCTTATGGTAATGCAGAAGCCAGACATTAATAAAGAGTTAATGATAAATACTTAATATAGATATTCAGTCAAGAAACAAAACAATCTTACTTTGATATTATCTGGCAATATGTTTTAAAATAGGGTTCAGATGACCTGTTTAGTTGTTACAAATGTGTACTTACGTTGATGAAGGGTGATAAGGTTGTCGAGGTGAACTAAAAACTTACTTATACATCTTT
>JBJEJI010000054.1:0-46947 GCA_051877895.1 Lachnospiraceae bacterium
AAACACTTCTTTACAGAATTGTAGATATTCGTCTTACAAGAACTCTTGCACAGAAAATTTTTGGTACGGGAACTGTTACCCTGTTTACCAGAGTAGATGTGAATAAGCATATTGAGTTACAAAACATCAAAAATCCGGTTGAAGTTAAGGAATATCTCTCTGACCTGATTGAAGGAATACGAAATGACAAGAAGGTTGTGGGCAGAGAATTCAGCGGAATGATGTGTAATATACATGAAGGAGCAGTTGAAGAAGCAGACATGGATATGCCGGATATGGATGATGACGGCATTGATGATAATGAAGAATAATAATTATAAAATACTGTTGACAAACACTCTTGCGTAATATATAACATATAAAGTAATGTTCTGATTGTGAGTCGGACAGGAACATATTTAGAGTAAAAAGGAGCAACTGTTATGTTAGAAAAGGTAATTTCTATCTTGGAAGATCAGTTAGGCATTGACGTTGCCGGTGTTAATGAGGATACCTCATTTCAGGATGACCTGAGAATTGATTCACTTGATTTGTTTGAAGTGGTAACTGCACTGGAGGATGAGTATGAAATCGAAATTCCTCAGGAAGAATTGGATTCCCTTAAAACAGTAGGTGATGTTGTAAAATTTCTTCAGTCAAAAGGTATCGAATAATTTCAGAATTCAAAACAGGGCGTTAATTCGCGCCCTGTTTTTTTATTCCGGTATTTTTTATTTTTCATAAAGTATGTAAACTTTCAACAGACTGATTTACTCAGACGGAGCATCAGTGATTTCTTCTTCCGGTTTTGTGATTATTCCGTCATAGGTCAGAGTGATATCATCCAGATAAAACGGATTATAATATGTGATATTGTAGGAATTGCTTTCCCCTAAGGTTGCAATAACTATCATAGGCTCCGTGACTTCTGACTTTTCGGAAAGACAGATGTTAAAAGGAACTTCAACATAAGTCCAGGTTTCTTTCTGAACCGTGACTTTCATTAATGCAGAAAATCCCTGTTTTGCGGAATAATCATATTCGGCTTTAATCCGCTTATACAGGTCTTTTTCCTCATCAGAAGCATCCTCGCCCGGTTCGGTTGTCTGACAGGTTTTTTCCGGAGACAGGTTTTCATCTGTATTGGTCCAGATGCAGAAAGTAAATTCATCTTCAATTCCGTTGTTAAAATCATCCTGAAAATAAACCCAGAATCCTAAAGTATATGATGCGTTATTCACATTGGTCAGGGGAATTGCGTTTTCTTCATTAAATCTCAGGGCAAATCCTGCAAAACCATTGGTGGTGGATTCCCTGCCGGTTATTTTAACGGAATTGTCACAGCTGTGGGCTATGTCAAAATCCAGACTTATCATTGCATCATTGAACACGTTGGTTTCACTAACGAAGTTATTATAATATTCGTCACAGTCGTTGTAGTAAATATATTCTCCCTCAACTGCTTCGGGATATGCAGTCATAACACCGTTTTCATCCCATGTTGCTGCGGCATTGTAATAGCCGTTCTGGACGATTTTATATTCCCAGACGTTGTCAGGCACCGGAGTGGGTGACGGAGTGGGAGTGTTTGTAGGTGTGGGAGCGGGAGTGTCTGTGGCTGCAGGGGAAGGGGTGGAACTAATGGCATTACCTCCCGTGGCTGCCTGATTTTTCTGGCCACAACCCGTACACAGCATGCAAAAACCGGACAATGTTAAGAAGCCGGTAATAAGTTTCTTTTTAAACATAAGGTCATCTCCTTAATTATTTGTAACCTCGTAACAGCATAGCACTCACAACAGAATTTGTCAATTTAATTGCCCCCTCTTTGCTTTACATATCAATTTATGTGTGCTAAACTAACATCAAATGATTTGTTTTAGGATTGGAGGCAGTTATGAAATTTACAAAGATGCATGGCTGCGGTAATGACTATATTTATGTCAACTGTTTTCAGGAAGAAGTAAAAAATCCTGAGGAGTTGGCAATTCGTGTCAGTGATTACCGGTTTGGTATCGGAAGTGACGGACTGATTCTCATTAAGCCCAGTCATAAGGCCGATTTTACAATGGATATGTACAATGCTGACGGAAGTCGCGGTAAAATGTGCGGTAACGGAATCCGATGTGTCGGTAAATATGTTTATGACCATGGCATGACAGATAAGACTGAGATTTCCGTTGAGACCCTGTCGGGAATCAAATATCTGACCATGGATGCAAAGAACGGCAAAATTGTCGGTGTACGTGTTGACATGGGGGCACCTGTGCTAAAACCGGAGCTCGTACCGGTAAATCTTGACGGAGAACGTGTTGTTTCAAGAGAGGTGGAGGTTGACGGAGAGAAGGCTGTAATTACCTGTGTATCCATGGGTAATCCTCATGCAGTAATCTTTGTTGAGGATGCTGAGAATGCACCGGTTCATACCTTTGGACCGAAGCTTGAGTGCAGTTCTCTTTTTCCGGATAAAGCCAATATTGAATTTTGTCGTGTAATCAGTAGGACCGAAGTCCGCATGCGTGTCTGGGAACGAGGTTCCGGAGAAACCTGGGCCTGCGGCACAGGTGCATGTGCAACGGTAATGGCATGTATATTAAACGGCAAAACGGAAAACAAGGTGCTGGTACATATGAACGGCGGTGACGTTGTCATTGAATATGATACCGAAAAGAATACCGTATTTATGACAGGCCCTGCGGAAACAGTGTGTGAAGGGGATTACATGCTGTAAACTGCCGGATGACTGAATTGTAACAGATTAAAGGATTGTTACAGGTTAAAAAATGTGAAGAACCGGATGTATCCGGTCCGGATAATTTGGGATAAGGATATCGGAATAAGAAGAAACCCGTTTGTAATCCCGGGAAAAACAAGACCGGATTTTTGGGGAGTATTCAGGTTAATAAATAACGGGAACAGTGTTCCCGCACATGGAGGATAAAAAATGTTCAGAATTAACGAAAACTATTTAAAGTTACCGGGAAGCTATCTTTTCAGTACAGTTGGAAAGAAGTCCAAAGCCTATATGGAAGCCCATCCTGACAAAAAAGTTATTAAGCTTGGAATCGGAGATGTAACACTTCCCCTTTCTCCAACAGTTATTGCTGCCATTCACAAAGCTACCGATGAAATGGCAGATAAGGAAACTTTCAGAGGTTATGCACCGGACCTTGGTTATGAATTTCTTCGTTCCGCAATTTCCAAGGAATATGCGGAAAGAGGTGCAGAAATCGCAATCGATGAGATTTTTATCAGTGACGGTGCAAAAAGTGATTCCGGTAACATAGGTGATATTTTTGCTGACGATACAAAGATTGCTGTATGTGACCCTGTATATCCTGTTTATGTTGATACTAACGCAATGAGTGGAAGAACAGGTGAATATAATCCGGAAACCCAGCGTTGGAGCAATGTAATTTACATGCCTTGTGTGGCAGAAAACGGATTTGCTCCTGAAATTCCTGATGAAGTACCTGATGTAATTTATCTTTGTTTCCCAAACAACCCTACAGGTTCAACTATAACCAGGTCACAGCTTCAGAAGTGGGTTGATTATGCAAATGAAAACAAGGCAGTCATCATTTATGATGCGGCTTATGAAGCATATATTTCTGAAGAGGATGTACCTCATTCTATTTATGAATGTGACGGAGCAACTACCTGTGCAATTGAAATGCGCTCTTTTTCAAAGAATGCAGGTTTTACCGGAACACGTCTGGGATTCACTGTAGTTCCTAAGGCATTAAAGGCCGGTGATGTATCTGTCAATGCATTATGGGCAAGACGTCATGGAACAAAGTTCAATGGTGCACCATACATTATCCAGCGTGCAGGAGAAGCTGTTTATTCACCGGAAGGCAAAAAAGAAGTTGCTGAGATGGTAGGCTATTATATGAACAATGCCCGCATAATTCGTCAGGGACTTACAGATGCAGGCTATACAGTGAGCGGCGGAATTAATGCTCCTTATATCTGGCTGAAAACCCCGGGTAAGATGACCAGTTGGGAATTCTTTGATTATCTGCTTGAAAATGCAAATATTATCGGGACACCGGGCTCGGGCTTCGGACCAAGCGGAGAAGGCTATTTCAGACTGACTGCTTTCGGAACTTATGAAAGCACACTTGAAGCAATGGAGAGAATTAAGAAACTGTGATTTATCCAAAGTATTTAAACAACAATTCGATTATCGGAATTACTGCGCCCAGTGATGGACGCAGTGATTCTATTGATTTAATCCGTCTTGATAATGCAGTAAGGCAGTTTGAGGCAAGGGGGATTAAGGTAAAAGAAACCGCTCATGTGCGATGTTCAGAAAACGGACGCAGCTGCGACGGAAAAACAAGGGCAGCGGAATTACATGAGCTTTTTCTTGATGAAGATTGCGATTTAATTCTTTCGGCAAGCGGTGGAGACTGGCTTTTCGAAATGCTGCCTTATGTGGATTATGATTTAATAAAAAATAATCCTAAGTGGTTTGAGGGCATGTCGGATCCTACAGGATTAACCTATACCATTACCACCATGTGTGAAGTGGCTACGGTTTATTGCGCCAATGCCGGAGAGTTTGGCATGGAAGAGTGGGATGAAACTCTGGAAAACAATATCCGTATTTTATCAGGAGAACCTTCTATGGTTCAGAAAAGTACGGATTCCTATCAAAGCGGATGGTCAAAATATGTTTACGGAAATGAAGGCTATGCTAAAGACAGTAAAACGAAATGGAGATGCCTGTCCGGAGAGCAGGAAGTAAAAACCACGGGCAGACTTTTGGGTGGCTGCCTTGACGTGCTGGCCTGCATTTGTGGCACCCGTTTTGATAAAACGAAGGAATTTCTGGAAAAGTACAAAGAAGATGGATTTTTATGGTATCTTGAAGTCTTTTCCATGACACCGGAACAGCTTGCTTTTACATTGTGGCAGTTAAAGGAAGCAGGGTGGTTCCGTTATATAAAGGGAATTTTATTTGGAAGACCTGCAATGATTCATGATGAGTATTCTTCAATATCTTACGAGGAAGCAGTCATGACAGTACTGGGAGAGCTTCACTGCCCGGTAATTGCAGACATGGATTTTGGACACAGACCGCCTCATCACACCATAGTAAACGGTGCAGTAGGAACGGTATCATATAAAGACGGAGCCGGAAGTTTCAGTATGGAATTTTCGTAATACAGGTTGGTTAAAAACTATTTGCAGGATGGGAGTACTGTGCGATAAATAATCAGAATGGAGGAACGATGTGAAAAATCATATAATACACCGGGTTGTAGCTGTGATAATGACTGTGGCACTGATTGTGACCTGTTTTCCGGGTTCCTGCTTTCAGACGGAAACCGTGGTGGCAGATTCAGTCACTTATGGGTATGTTGACGTTACCTCATCTTTAAATGTAAGAAAAGGTGCAGGAACATCCTATGGACTGATGACTGATTCTAATGGAAAATCAATTTCTCTTTACGGAAATCAGAAGGTGACTATTATATCGAAATCGGGAAACTGGTATAAGGTAAGCTTTACATATAACGGTGCTACATATACAGGTTATGTTTCTGCGGATTACGTAAATATCTATGACGGAACTTATGACGAGAGTTATGCTGCATCGTTAAAGAAAGCAGGATTTCCGGATTCTTATATTCCGGCGTTGTGCTATCTTCACAGTAAACATCCCAACTGGGTGTTTACCCCGTATAAAACTAATCTGGACTGGAGTACGGCGGTGACGGAAGAAAGCAAACTGGGAAGAAGTCTGATACCAATCAGTTCTCCTTCATCATGGCTTTCCACGGAAAGCGGTGCATACAACTGGGGAACAGACACCTATACGGAATATGACTCAGGAGGCTGGGGTGCAGCGTCCAAAGAGTTGGTGGAGTATTATCTGGACCCGAGAAACTTTTTATCGGAAAACGGGATTTTCATGTTTGAAAAGCTGACATATCACAGTGACTATCACACGGTAGAGGGTGTTCAGAACATATTAAACGGCACATTTATGTCAGGAACCTACGACGGAACCCATACATATGCTTCTCTCTTTGTTGAGGCGGGCGTAAAATATGGAGTGAGTCCGTTTACTCTTGCTGCAAGGGTTAAACAGGAACAGGGTACTGCAGGAACCAGCGGAAGTATCAGCGGAACTTACAGTGGTTATGAGGGGTATTATAATTTCTTTAATATCGGCGCATATAAAACCAGTACCATGTCGGCAATTGAAAGAGGTCTCTGGTATGCTTCCCAGACCGATGCGGCAACGCTTAGACCATGGAACACAAAATATAAATCCATAATGGGCGGAAGCCAGATTCTGGCAAGCCAGTATATTAATAAAGGTCAGGATACACTGTATCTTCAAAGGTTTAATGTAACGCCTACAAATACCTACGGACATCAGTATATGACCAATGTACAGGCGGCAGCTTCAGAGGCATCACATCAGAGAGCGGCCTATAGTAATGTAGAACTGCCTATAGAATTTTCGATTCCTGTATTCAATAATATGACGGATGAGCCTGTCGGAAGACCTACAGCTTACGGCAATCCCAACTATAACTTGAAGACAATGACCATCAGCAAAGGGACTTTGACTCCAAGCTTTTCATATAACACAACAAGTTATTCTGCAGTAGTCGACAATTCGGTTACTTCGGTTACTGTCAGTGCAACCGCAGTTTCTTCCAAGGCTACTATAACGGGTACGGGAACAAAAAGCTTAAATGTGGGAAACAATGTCTTTAGCATTGTTGTTACTGCAGAAAATGGAACTAAAAAAACCTACAAAATAACCATAAACAGAAAGGCTGCGGCTGCAACACCAACTCCGACCCCTGCTGTCACAGGCGGAGTAACGCCAACTCCTGCAGTGACAGGTGGAGCAACACATACACCTACTCCTACACCTACAAAGGTGCCGGAAAGTGTAACCAGTTCGGTATATACGGTAACCAAGAGCTATATTGTAGGTGTGGACCCGAAAACAACCGTAAGTCAGTTCCTTGGTAATCTTAACATAAAGGGCTCGAATACCAAAAATGTTGTCAATGCATCCGGAACGGTGCAGGGAAGCAGTGCGGTAATCGCTACGGGCTATAGCCTGAAAACAGACGGATTGACCTATATTATTTGCGTTAAAGGTGATGTATACGGAGATGGTACAGTAAATGTAAAGGATTTGCTTTACGTTAAGAAAAACATACTGGGCAACCAGACATTAAATCAGGCACAAACCTATGCAGCCTGTGTCAGCGGCTCATCTGCTCCGGGAATAAAGGATTTGCTTATAATTAAGAAATACATTCTGGGATATATTAATAAATTCTGATGAGACATGGTACAAAACGTAAATAACCCTGTTATGGAGGATGATTATGAAAAAATATTATAGAAAAATTTCAGGCATGATAAAGCCCTTTCTTCTGGTTTTTATTTTGCTTGTTGCCATGATACCGGAACCGGCATCGGCTGCTTCTGTCAGTGTTTCTGTCAAGGGCGGTACCATTGAGAAGGGTGAAACGATTACAGTTACAGTAAGCTTAAGCTCCTCGGCATCTATCGGTGCATATAAATTATATCTGACTTATGACAGTTCCGTTATAGAATATGTACCATCAGCAGGAGATGACAGTTTCTGTAATGGTGGTGGAGGAACATTGATTTTCGTAGGGGACCCATATGCAACTTCGGATTCCTGTTCGGTAACTTTCAAGGGCATTAATGCGGGCACCTCCAAACTTACAATCTCCTATGATGCAGGTGACATTCTGGACACAGAATATAATGATATGACTGCAACACTGTCTTCCGGCAGTGTTACCGTAAATCCACCAAGACAGGCTTCCTCCGATGCCACTCTCTCGGGACTTACTATTGGTGACGGTGTATTCTCTCCATCCTTTTCTCCGGATGTTACAGAATACAATATCAGTGTAAATTCCTATACTGAGGCACTTACAATTAATGCAACACCTAATTCTTCATATGCAAAGGTGTCAATAAGTGGCAATGAACTGTATGAAGGTGAAAATACTGTTAAAATTACCGTAACAGCGGAAAACGGAAATCAAAAGATTTACTATATTTATGTAACCAAAGCAGCAGCAACACCCACCCCAACTCCGGGGCCAACACCAACACCGACCCCGACCCCGGTTCCTACCATAGGGGCACAGGCTACAATCAAAGAACTTGTCAAAGATGAGCAGGGCAATGCAGTAATAAAAGACATAACGCTTACGGTTATGGATACAATAACCGTAAATATTCCTGCAGGCTTCGACAAAACTTCGGCTACAGTTCAGGGATTTTCAGTGGAGGCACTGAAACTAAATGACGGAAACACCACTTTGGTGCAGCTGTCTGATAACAGGCTGTATATCTATGATGCCGGGGAAGGTTCTTTCGTGCTTTATCAGACAATCAGTACACTGCCTAGATATTACCAGATTTGCATGGCAGAAGATTCAATGATTCCTGCAGGCTATATTCTGATAGCTTTGGAAATTGACGGAGAGGTTTATCCGGCATACAGTTCCGGGAATGCATCTGATTTTGTACTTCTCTATTCAGGAGACGGACAGTGGTATAAATATGATATGGTGGAATTCACTATGCAGAGATATGATGACTCTGATATAACTGTTAATTTGATTACTCAGGCTCCGGTAAAAGAAAATACACCTGTCCCGGGAATAACAGTAGCCGCTGATGAAACTATAACAGTAGCCACTGATGAAACTGCCACACCGGCTTCTGTAAGTGGGGAAACAGGTACATATGATACGGCTGAAATAATACGTCTGGTTATTATTCTGCTTGTGTTTATACTGGCAATTCTTTTTATGATATTGTATGTAAGAGAAAGAAACCGTAATTTGAAGTTTATTGCAGAAGAGCAGGAAGAAATACGTGAGCAGTCTGCTTTTGAAGCGGTTGAAACTGAAGCGGTTGAAACTGAAGCGGTTAAAACTGACGCTGAGATAAATGAAATTGAGACAGATGATGCTTTTAGAGAGGCGGCTCTGATGGAAGGAATGTCTCCAAATGAAGAACTTCCTCCGGAAAAGGTTGATGATGAACTGCCGGAAGAAAACTCTGATGAAGACAATTAGTAAATATAAGAAAAAAGCAAAATAAAACGGGGTGCTTCCTTAACGGAAGTACCCCGAAATTATTTAATGAAATCTACAGCCTGTAATTATGCTTTTTTAACATGTGCAGCCTGAGGTCCCTTTTCGCCTTCAACTACATCGAACTCAACTGCGTCGCCTTCTTCAAGAACCTTGAAGCCATCCATGTCGATAGCAGAGAAATGAACGAATACATCATTTCCTTCCTCGTCAGACAAGAAACCGAAACCCTTCTTTGCGTTGAACCACTTAACAGTACCCTTTTTCATATAATCCTCATTTCTGTACTGCTAAATAATTAATTGTACAAAGAACTATAAGATTCTTACTGAACTGTATGTGCAGTACAAACATACAGTACAAAGTAAATATACAACAAATCGGAATAAATTGTCAATCTTTTACGACACAATTTTTTAACAATTTTTTAATAAATTTGCTATAAATACAGGGTTTTTATCACAATATAAGGGAAATAAAATTTATATTTTCTGAAGCAGTACATGACAAGAGAAGCAATATGTGGTAAAATCAATGCGGTATCCTATTGATAATAAGGAGGAAATAAGATTTGAATCAAAATAATCTGCTTAATTCAAGTTTTGAAAACTATGAAATTTGTTACGAAAAGGACCTTGAGGAGGCTGACAGCCGGGGTCTTGTTCTTAAACATAAAAAAAGCGGTGCCAGAGTATGTCTGGTATCAAACAGCGATGAAAACAAAGTGTTTTTTATCGGTTTCAGAACCCCGCCTTTTAATTCTACAGGTGTTCCTCACATAATTGAGCATACTGTATTGTGCGGTTCGGAAAAATTTCCGGTAAAGGATCCTTTTATTGAACTTGCTAAAAGTTCCCTGAATACCTTTTTAAATGCCATGACATATCCGGATAAAACTCTTTATCCGGTTGCAAGCTGTAACATGCAGGACATTAAAAACTTAATGCATGTATATATGGATGCGGTATTTTATCCGAATATTTACCATCATGAAGAAATCTTTAAGCAGGAGGGCTGGCATTTTGAGTTACCTTCTCCTGAGGATGAGATTACCATAAACGGAGTTGTTTACAATGAGATGAAAGGAGCCTATTCTTCAGCAGAAGATCTGCTGGATACAAAGGTAAATGCAGCTCTCTTCCCGGATAACACCTACGGACTTTCTTCCGGCGGAGACCCGGATGTGATTCCGGAGTTAAGCTATGAGGAGTATCTGGATTTTCATCGTCGTTACTATCATCCGTCTAACAGCTATATCTACCTTTATGGCGATTTTGACATGGAGGAACGTCTTGCATGGTTAGATAAGGAATATCTTTCCGGGTTTGACTATCAGCCTGTTGATTCTGAAATTCCTCTTACGGCCTCATGGACCGAACCTAAATATGTAACAGACTCATATCCGGTAGGACCGGAGGAAGACACAAAGGATAAAACCTACCTCAGCTACAATGCTGTAATCGGAGACATTCTGGATGTTAAAAGGTGTATGGCATGGGATGTTCTGGATTCAGTTCTTTTCCGTTCTCCGGGTGCGCCTGTAAGACAGGCTTTAATGGATGCCGGAATTGGAAAGGACATTTTAAGCGGCTTCAATGCTTATACAAGAGAACCTTATTTTAATCTCATTGCCAAGGACACAGAGCCTGATAAACTAGAAGAATTTATCTCTGTTGTGGAAAAGGCTCTCAAGGAACAAATTGAAAACGGACTGAACCGGGACAGCCTTCTTGGAGCAATCAACATCAGTGAATTCCAGTACCGAGAGGCAGACAGCGGAAATTATCCAAAGGGTCTTCTGCAGGGATTAAATATCATGAATACGTGGTTGTATGACGATGATAAGGCATTTGATTTTTATTTCATGATCCCTGTTTTTGAAGAACTTAGAAAAGAAATAGGAACAGGCTATTACGAAAATTTAATTAAAACAGACCTGCTTGAAAATGTGCATAAGGTCTATCATACCATGGCTCCGGAAAAAGGTCTGACTGAGAAAAAGGAACAGGCACTTAAAGAGAAACTGGCAGAGATGAAAGCTTCTCTTTCTGAAGAGGAAATCAATAAACTTGTTGATGATACCAAAGCGTTGCTGGCGTATCAGGAACAGGAAGAAAGTCCTGAAGCCATTGCGACCCTGCCTGCATTAAAGGTATCAGACATGAATCCTGAGGCGGCTCCGATTTTTAACCGTGAGATTACTCTTTCCGGGATTAAAACAATTCATCATGATGTATTTACAAACGGCATTTCTTATATCAGCCTGAAATTTGATGTGAGAAATCTCAAAGAAGAGTATTGGCAGTATGCAGCTCTTCTTTTAAATGTATTGGGAGTGGTAAGTACAGAAAAGTATTCCTATCTGGAACTGGCCAATGAAATTAACATTCATACCGGCGGAATCAGTTTTTATCCTGACACCTTTGCGGTTTTGGAGAATACTGACGAATTTAAAGCATATATGGTAGTAGATACCAAAATTCTGACAGATAAAACTGATAAGGCACTGGAGTTGATTGCTGAAATAATAACATCCTCCAATCTGAAAGATAAGAAGAGACTGAAAGAGATTATAGGTGAAACTCTTAGCAGTAAGCAGATGAGTCTTATCGGTGCCGGACATAATACTGCACTTAACAGAGCACAGTCCTATTTTTCTCCGGTGCTTTATTTTAAAGAAAAAACCGGCGGAATTGATTTTTATGAATTTCTAAAAGATATATATATCAATTTTGATAGCAAATCTGATGAAATCACGGAAAAGCTTCAGGTGATTGCAGACTGTGTACTGGTGCCGGAAAACATGCTTATAAGCATTACATCCAAAGAAGAGGGTGTCTTAAAACTGGGTGCCTGCATTTCAGAATTTAAGGAAAAACTTTGTGGAAGATGCAGTTGTGCGGAGTCCCTGACAGATTGCAGTTCCCTTGATTTTACTCCGGATGCCAAGAATGAAGCATTTAAAATCAGTGGTCAGATTCAGTATGCGGCTACCGCAGGAAATTATAAAAAGGCAGGATATTCTTACACAGGTGCTCTTGCAGTCATGAAAACCATTTTGTCATATGACTATTTGTGGATGAACGTAAGAGTTAAGGGAGGAGCCTATGGTTGTTTCTATTCCTATGCAACTATCAGCGGAAACTGCGGAATTGTTTCCTACAGAGATCCAAATCTTGCCAGAACCTATGAAGTTTACCGTAATGCTGCGGATTATATAAGAAATCTTGAACTTGACAGAGAAGAAGTAGATAAATATATAATCGGTACTTTAAGCCGTACAGACGTGCCGAAAACACCGAAGAATACAGGAACATTTTCTTTCAGCTGCTATGCTTCCGGAGTTACACAGGAATATCTGCAGAAGGAGCGGGATGAAATTCTCGGAGCAGACCTTGAAAGCATCAGGGCAACGGCAGATATTCTTGACTGTGCCGTAAATCAGGGATATATCTGTACAGTGGGCAGTGCGGGAAAATGTACTGAAGATGCCGGACTGTTCAAAGAAGTCAAAGAATTACAATAGGAGAAAAAAATGAGTTTTAAATCAGGTTTTGTAACCTTAATCGGAAGACCAAATGTAGGCAAATCCACACTGATGAACAGACTTATCGGTCAGAAAATTGCTATTACTTCAAGCAAACCACAGACTACAAGAAATCGTATTCAGACTGTTTACACAGATGACGATAAACAGATTATTTTTCTGGACACACCGGGAATTCATAAAGCTAAAAACAAGCTTGGAGAATTTATGGTATCAACGGCAGAGAGAACTTTGTCAGAGGTAGATGTGGTTTTGTGGCTGGTTGAGCCGGAAAATTATATTGGTGCAGGGGAACAGCATATTGTGGAAATGCTGAAGAAAACAGATACTCCGGTTATTCTTGTAATTAACAAGATTGATAAGGTAAAAAAAGAGGAAATTCTGGTAAATATTGCCACCTACAGCAAAGAAATGAACTATGCTGACATAGTTCCGGTGTCTGCGTTGTCCGGAGACAATGTTGATACACTTCTGGAAGTGATTGAAAAATATCTTCCGGAGGGTCCGATGTACTATGATGAGGATACCGTTACAGATCAGCCGGAGCGGCAGATTTGTGCGGAGCTTATCAGAGAGAAAGCACTTAGATTCCTGTCGGAAGAAATTCCCCACGGAATTGCCGTTACCATTGAACAGATGAAGGAACGTCCGGGTGGAAGGCTCATAGACATTGATGCCACCATTATATGTGAAAGGGATTCCCACAAGGGCATAATTATCGGAAAACAAGGCACCATGCTTAAAAAAATAGGCACGGCAGCCAGAGAAGAAATGGAAGGTTTGTTAGGGTGTAAGGTTAATCTTAAGCTTTGGGTAAAGGTGAAGAAAGACTGGCGTGACAGTGACATCCTGATAAAGAATTTCGGATATAACAAATTTGACCAGGAATAATTGATATATACATGGGGAAAATAATCGTAAATAGAAGCCTTCGATAAAAGCGGAAGAAATCGCTAAAGCGGGGGAAGCCTGCCCGGACAAAAAGTCAAAGGGCTTAATAGTAAGGTTGCGAGGTTTACGATTATGGATATTGAAAAGTGGAATAAATTTACCAGAACCGGTAGTATATTCGACTATCTGGAGTATACCGCATGTACCAGTGAGGAAAATGAGCTCAGAACGACTAACAGTGACAGGAATCGTTCTGTCGGTGATGCCTATGGGGGATTACGACAGGAGGATAACGATTCTTACAAAGGAACGAGGTAAAATCGGAGTTTTTGCTAAAGGCGCCCGCCGTCCGGGGAGCGCCTTTTTGGCGTATACACAGGTCTGCGTTTTTGGTGAGTTCGTTCTTTATAAAGGGAGAAACAGTTATAATCTTTCAGATGCGGTCATAAAAAATTATTTTCCCGAACTGCGTAATGATGTGGAAAAGGCATATTACGGAATGTACTTTTGTGAAATAGCAGACTATATGTCCCGGGAAGATAATGATGAAAAAGAAGCCCTGAAGCTTCTTTATGCATCTCTAAGGGCACTGGCCACATCACATATTCCAAGTAAGCTGATAAGGGCGGTTTATGAAATTAAAATCACGTATGTAAACGGTGAGGGACCTTTGCTGGATGAATGTGTTAACTGTCATAAAAAGCCTGAACACAGGGCATTCAGCCCGGCACTGGGAGGCTGTGTATGCAGTGATTGCCGGGAAAACCTGACTTCGGAAGAATATTTGGATTTAAATGAATCCAGCTGGTATACACTATGGTTTATTGCTTCTACACCGCCGGAAAAACTTTATACCTTTGCGGTTAGTGATGTGGTATTAAATGAGCTTCTTGTACTGGGTGGAAAATACTTAAAAGTCAGGACAAATCATGATTTTGAAGGGGCAGAATTGCTGAAAATCCTTGGATAATCATCGGAAATAGGGTTGACAAGTAAAGAAGGCGTTGTTATAGTATTTGAATAGGTTTAAAACAATATTTAATTGAGAAGTTTGACTTTCGTTTACAGATAATCCCAAAGCATGAATTTGGGATTTCAAATTATAAAAACCTAGGTGCACATTTTGTGCAGAATTGGAGGAAAATATGGCAGTTGAAAAAACAATGGATAAGATTGTTGCCCTGGCTAAGGCAAGAGGCTTTGTATATCCGGGTTCAGAGATTTACGGGGGTCTTGCTAATACATGGGATTATGGAAATCTGGGCGTTGAACTCAAGAACAATGTAAAAAAAGCATGGTGGAGTAAATTCATTCAGGAAAACCCTTATAATGTAGGTGTAGACTGTGCCATACTTATGAACCCTCAGACATGGGTGGCTTCCGGACATCTTGGAAGCTTTTCCGATCCACTTATGGATTGCAAGGAATGCCATGAGCGTTTCCGTGCAGATAAAATCATTGAGGATTATGCAGCGGAAAACAACATTACACTTGATGGCTCAGTAGATGGCTGGAGTCAGGAAAAAATGGCTCAGTTTATTGAGGACAACAAGATTCCTTGTCCAACCTGCGGCAAGCATAATTTTACGGATATCAGACAGTTCAACCTTATGTTTAAAACATTTCAGGGTGTAACTGAGGATGCCAAAAACACAGTATATTTAAGACCTGAAACAGCACAGGGTATCTTTGTAAACTTCAAGAATGTTCAGAGAACAAGCCGTAAGAAGATTCCGTTTGGTATCGGTCAGATTGGTAAATCTTTCCGTAACGAAATTACACCGGGTAACTTTACTTTCCGTACACGTGAGTTTGAACAGATGGAGCTTGAATTCTTCTGCGAGCCTGACACAGATCTTGAGTGGTTTGCATATTGGAAGGCATTCTGTATTGACTGGCTCAAGAGCCTTGGCATGAAGGATGAAGAAATGAGAGTACGTGACCATGAAAAGGAAGAACTTTCATTCTATTCAAAGGCTACAACAGATATCGAATTCCTTTTCCCATTCGGATGGGGCGAGCTTTGGGGTATTGCCGACAGAACAGATTATGACCTTACACAGCACATGAATGTGTCCAAAGAAGACCTTACATATTTTGATGACCAGAAGGATGCACCGGACGGAACAAAGGGCTGGAGATATACACCATATGTAATCGAACCTTCTCTTGGCGCAGACAGAGTTACACTTGCATTCCTTTGTGCAGCTTATGACGAAGAAGAACTTGAGGGTGGAGATGTGAGAACAGTTCTTCACTTCCATCCGGCACTTGCACCTGTAAAGGTTGGTATTCTTCCGCTTTCCAAGAAGCTGGGCGAAGGTGCAGAGAAGATTTATATGGAACTTTCCAAGTACTTTAACTGCGAATATGATGACAGAGGAGCTATCGGTAAGAGGTATCGTCGTCAGGATGAAATCGGTACACCATTCTGTGTAACCTATGATTTTGAATCTGAAACAGACGGATGCGTTACAGTTCGTGACAGAGATACCATGTCTCAGGAAAGAGTTCCTATTGAAGGTCTGAAGGCTTACTTTGAAGATAAGTTAAGATTCTGATTCGGAATTTACTGATAAATAATATTTTTGATAAAGAGAAAATAAGTATGTTTTTAGGGGATTGTTGCAAGGATTTGCGACAATCCCTATATTTTTTCGCAAACAATCCCAGAACTTGTATTTTTAGTGTTTCCATAGTTGAAAACAACAGAAATCTGTAATATAATTTCCTTTAGGTAACAAACCTAAAGAAAATGGAGGATTATTAAATGGCAAAAAAGTGGGTTTATATGTTTGATGAAGGCTCAGCTGACATGAGAGAGCTTCTCGGTGGAAAAGGTGCTAACCTTGCCGAGATGACAAAGATTGGCCTTCCTGTTCCACAGGGTTTCACAATTACAACTGAAGCTTGTACTCAGTATTACGATGATGGTCGTAAAATTAATGATGAGATTATGAGTCAGGCTATGGAAGGTGTTAAGAAGATGGAGGAAATCAACGGCAAGAAGTTCGGTGATCCTATCAATCCTCTTCTCGTATCTGTTCGTTCAGGTGCACGTGCATCCATGCCCGGTATGATGGATACAATCCTTAACCTTGGATTAAATGACAAGGTAGTTGCAACAATGATTGCAGGTAACCCTGATCCAAAATTCAAGAGATTCGTATATGATTCTTACAGACGTTTTATTCAGATGTTCTCTGACGTAGTTATGGGAGTTGGTAAGAAATATTTTGAAGAATTGATTGATAAAATGAAAGCACAGAAGGGTGTGCAGTATGATGTAGAACTTACTGCATCTGACCTTAAGACTCTTGCACAGCAGTTCAAGTCTGAATACAAGAATCAGCTTGGAAAGGATTTTCCATCAGACCCTGTTGAGCAGTTAAAACTTGCGATTGAGGCTGTATTCCGTTCATGGGACAACCCTCGTGCTAACGTATATCGTCGTGACAACGATATCCCTTATTCATGGGGTACCGCTGTTAACGTAATGCCAATGGTATTCGGTAACTTAAATGATGAGTCCGGTACAGGTGTTGCATTCACACGTGACCCTGCTACAGGTGAGAAGAAGCTTATGGGTGAGTTCCTTATTAACGCACAGGGTGAAGACGTAGTTGCAGGTGTACGTACACCAATGCCTATCTCACAAATGGAAAAGGAATTCCCGGAAGCATATGCAGAATTTATTAAAGTATGCGGTATTCTTGAAGATCATTATCATGACATGCAGGACATGGAGTTTACTGTTGAAAACAAGAAGCTTTATATGCTCCAGTGCAGAAACGGAAAGAGAACAGCTCCTGCTGCACTTAAGATTGCCTGCGATCTTGTAGATGAAGGACACAAGACAGAGGAAGAGGCAGTTGCCATGATTGACCCTCGTAACCTTGATACACTTCTTCATCCACAGTTTGATGCTAAGGCACTTAAGAAGGCTGTGCCTCTTGGAAAAGGTCTTGGAGCATCTCCGGGAGCTGCATGCGGTAAGGTTGTATTTACAGCTGAAGATGCAGAAAAATGGGCTGCAAATGGTGAGAAGGTAGTTCTTGTTCGTCTTGAAACATCACCTGAAGACATTACCGGTATGAAGGTTGCCCAGGGTATTCTTACAGTTCGTGGTGGTATGACATCGCATGCTGCAGTAGTTGCTCGTGGTATGGGTACATGCTGTGTATCCGGTTGCGGTGACATTCAGATGGATGAAGAAAACAAGAAGTTTACACTTGCAGGAAAGACATTTAAGGAGGGCTCACAGATTTCCATCGATGGTACAACAGGTAACATTTATTCAGGTATCATCCCTACAGTAGATGCTTCTATTACAGGTACTTTCGGACGTGTAATGTCATGGGCAGATAAGTATCGTAAATTAAAGGTACGTACAAACGCTGATACACCTGCTGATGCAAAGAAAGCCCATGAGCTTGGTGCAGAAGGTATCGGTCTTTGCCGTACAGAGCATATGTTCTTCGATCCTGAAAGAATCGAAGCTTTCCGTGAAATGATTTGTTCTGATACAGAAGAAGAAAGAGAAATTGCCCTCGACAAGATTCTTCCATATCAGCAGAGCGATTTCAAGGCTCTCTATGAGGCACTTGAAGGTGACCCTGTTACAATCCGTTTCCTGGATCCTCCTCTTCATGAGTTCGTTCCTACAGAAGAAGCTGACATTAAAAAGCTTGCAGATGCAAAGGGCAAAACAGTAGAAGAGATTAAAGCATTATGTGCATCACTTCATGAGTTTAACCCTATGATGGGTCACAGAGGATGCCGTCTTGCCGTAACATATCCATCTATTGCTAAGATGCAGACAAAGGCTGTTATCCGTGCAGCATTAGAGGTTAAGGCAGCTCATCCTGAATGGGATGTTAAGCCTGAAATCATGATTCCTCTTGTATGTGATACAAAAGAGCTTAAATATGTTAAGAAAATTGTAGTTGATACTGCTGATGCGGAAATCGCAGCTGCCGGTGTTCCTGTAGAATATGAGGTCGGTACAATGATTGAGATTCCTCGTGCAGCATTAACAGCTGATGAAATCGCTGCAGACGCTGACTTCTTCTGCTTTGGTACAAATGACCTTACACAGATGACATATGGTTTCTCCCGTGATGATTCAGGAAAGTTCTTAAATTCATACTATGATACAAAGATTTTTGAGAATGATCCGTTTGCAAAGCTGGATCAGACAGGTGTAGGAAAGCTTATGGAAACAGCTATTAAGCTTGGTAAACCGGTAAATCCTTCACTTCATGTAGGTATCTGTGGCGAGCATGGCGGTGATCCGTCATCCGTTGAATTCTGTCACAGAATCGGTCTTGATTATGTATCCTGCTCACCATTCAGAGTACCTATTGCAAGACTTGCTGCCGCACAGGCTGCTATTGCCCAGAAGAAGGAAATCTTCAAGGAGCTTGCACAGACTAATCCTGAATATGCATGGGCATTAACAACAAAATAAAAACAGTAACATGTTTTAAGGTAAAAATGCGACGTCTTTTTGGCGTCGCATTTTAATATTTTATTTTTAAATCAAAACCGGTAAGAGTTAAAATGTTTCACCTTTTTTAAAGATAATTATTGACCTCTCCTTACATTAGAGTTTATGATTGTTTTGTCAAAAGACATTGATAAACTCGAAAGGAATAATCAAAGTTATGAAAATGAACAGGATTGCTATTATGGGAATTTCAATTTTAACATCTGCATCTATTTTAACCGGTTGCGGAACTACTTCGCCGGCAACGGAAAAGTCAGGAAATGAGGTGACTCCGACACAGGAAATCAGTGTAACAAATGGGCCTGATGAAAAAAGTGACAGATATGTTGAGAATATTTTTGAGAATGTTGACATCAAAACAGATATATTATATGCGGAGAAAAAAGATTATCAGGGAAATGATATTCAATTAAAGCTTGATGTTTATCAACCCGCTGAAGACATTGCTGATAAACGTCCTGTTATCATATGGGTACATGGCGGCGGAATGTATGTGGGCAGCAAGAACGAAAGCTGGGATCCGGTTACTTTTCTTGCAAGTGATTTTGCAAAAAAAGGATATGTTTTTATATCAATTGATTACCGCCTTAACCCTGAATGGGAGGCTTTAAACGCATTTAATGAAACCATAAAAAATGCAGCAGAAGATGTTTCTTCATCAGTAGACTGGGTAAAGGCAAACGCTGATGAATACGGCATGGACAGCAGCTGTATTATAATTGCAGGACATTCTGCCGGTGCAGAAATTATTGATAATTACTATTACAGTAATTTTCTTACAGATGATAATGAGTATGATAAGAGCGGAATCAAAGCAGTAATTTCAATAAGCGGAAACAGACTGTTTTATGATGGTCAAAAATGTACAGGAAACGGTGATGCAAAATGCCTTATCATTCACGGCGATGCAGATACAATAAATCCAATTTCTGACGTCCAAACTTTCCTTTCTCAGCTTGATGATAAAGGCGAAATGATAACAATGCCGCAAAACGGACACATGTGGACAGAAACCGATGAACAGAAGGAGTTTCTGATCAGTGCCATAACTGAATTCCTCAGTAAAAAGGTATTATAAATCGGCAATAGCTTTTAAAATTAATGGAGCTGTAAAACAGTCCTCTAAAAGATGCATATTTTTACTAATAAATCACCTGTGCTTCATCAACTGCACACTCCCCGTCAACTACTGTAAGTTTTAGCGTGTGACTGGTTTTTGCAAGTCCGTGTATGGAGAAAAATGACTGTCTGTTGGACATTTTAGAAATGGTATATTCTTTTTCTACAACTTCTCCGTCAATTTCTATGGACACAATGCTTTCACATTCCTGAACTCCGGCAAGTATAATGCCACAGCCTTTAAATTGGACTTCGGCATATGCCCCTTCCGTACCTTTGGAAAGAGTTCTTTTGTAATTCCTGAAGCCAGTCATTGCTCCGTGGCTCCAGCCAAGGGGGCTGTATGTAAATTCACTGTCAAAATTATCAATCTTTTGCACATAAGGGTGAAGGTTATCGGTTGCTTCCACCCTTACATTTTTATAGCAGCAGTTGTTATATGAACTATAAAGTGCAGCCCTTCCTGAGGAATATCCTGCATTGTCATTTCTATAATCAAGTACCTTTTGGTTATCAATGTAAACGGTCACATCATTGTAAAGTGCTGATATTTTTACATTATGCCATTTGGAGGCATCGAAGTCTGCTATCTGACCTCTTTCCACACCTTCTTTTCCGGTGAAGAAGCACCAGCTTCCATCATCATACAGGCAGGCTCCATAGCCACTCATTCCGTCATCAGCAAGGATATACCTTAAACCTACACCGGCATAACTGTTTTCTCCGTCAGTGAGTACATCGGCACTGACACTGTAGTTGTACCAGCGGTCATCACCGAAATTAGTAGTTGGCTCAGGTGTGCCACCCCATTCGTCAGCCTTGATATCACGGGTGATTTTCTGCATAAGTATTTTTTCGTTGTTCTTTTTTATCACCTCAAATGCACCACCCTCATCAGTAGTGTAAAGTGGAGCACCGCTTCTTGCATAAAGGAATTCATCGGTGTAATTAAAATCCTCATAATAAGGAAGAGAAAGTATGGTGTTTTCTTCTTGTTTAGGAACAGTATACTGCATTTCGGCAACGTCTACAGTTGAAACCGTTACCAGTGAATATGGTTTAACAGTAACAGTAAACTTACCTCTGTCAGGAGTGATGGAGGCAATCTTCTTAAAGTAATTTGCATCATAATTCTGACCACATTCCGGTCCTTTTGTTTCCCATATATAAACTTTATTGTCTGCTTTGGCAAGATTTGTTACTTCAAATTCATACGTAATTGGGGCAGAAGTAGTATTGGTGATAATAGTAGTGTAATCACCTTCTTTGCTGCACGCAGTTATGAAGCTGAACCTGGCATCAACCAGACAATGACCATCCCCACCCGGTTTGCCATCAGCATTGCAGGCGTCATAAATATATGCCCATCCTTTGTCCATAAACTGTGAAAAATGAAGGCTCATAAAAAATCCGCTGTCAAGAAGATAATAACCATTCCAAGGGGTGTTTGCATTAATAAGCTGCTTCTGGCAGTATGTAACACCATCATAATATGCGGCAACAGCCGGCTGATATTCGTACATGGTCATATATCCGCCACTTACCATGGTTATCATTCTGTTTGCTACATCCAGAACACCATTAATTCCTGTCAGTCCTGAATTGCCCTCGTCAAAACCATGGGTGGACTGGGCATAGGTCATAGGGGAACTACCCTCTGAAAACCAAAGCTCCTTGCCGTTTTTCTCCGCCAGTAGCTTTGCACACCGGTCCGCAAGGCTGGTATAGTGGGAGCCGATAACATCAACTGCATTGAGCAGCTCTTTGTTATTAATCATGTCTCCGGCAATGTTCCATGTGCCACATTCATCTGCGGCAACAATCTTTATTTTAGAATAATCGTAAGGACAGTCCTTTTCATTTTTAAGAGCATGGGAAAGGTAGATTATCCAGTTCGCATCTACCCCGCGTTCGTTTTTATTTGCACTGACATAGTCAAACATAAGGCCGTAAGTTTCATATGCAGCATCCAGAGTTTTTTTGTACCATTTGTAACGTGCTGCATATATATCTTCGGCGTCAGTAACCCAGCGGGGTTCGCTCCACCACAGCATGTCGAGAGTGACATCCGGATTAATCTTTTTTATGTCTGCTGCAAGCATAAATCCGGCACCTCTTGTAACATCAGCCTTCTCGTTCTCAAATCTCATGGTTGTGGGTTCTGTACCGGAAGAAGTGTTCACATCAGACCCCAGTTCTACCTTGAAATGGGTAAATTTAAGTCCGTTTCGGCCATACAGGTATTCCAGTATCTGCTTATAGCTCCTGGGGCTTTTCTCTTTATAATCAAGAAGAAGTCTTGATGATCCGTTGCAACTTATCATTCCCTGACCTTTGTAAATAAAATTTTCTTTTGTATTTGCCTTGTTTCCATTTATTTGTATTTTCATAATTGACTCCTTCTGTTTCCGGATAATTTGCATTCGACAGGGCTTGTACCCTGTACCGCTTTAAAGCTAATCCCACCGCCTAAAGGCAGTGGGTTATTTTTGGTTTTTTATATAGTAGGGTTAATACTGCTACAATAGCAGAGTTTCGCACAGTTGTAAAGCGCATTTAAAGTAGAACAATAAATGTTCTTCTCTGTATACACTTATGTTATTTTGATTGACAAAAAAAGTGACAGGTGATATTCTCGAATTGAAATAAAGTATATATAATTTTTTATTACATCTATGGAAATGCTTCACAAACTTTATGACGAGGGAGAGTATTTAATGAAAAAAAGGGTAATATGGGTTGTAAGTGTGGCAGCCGTACTTTTGGTACTTTGTGTTGTTGTCTTTTTGTTAACAAAAGGTTCACCATGCATGGAAATTGAGTTAATGATATTTAATACCTGCATTTATAAAGGAGGAGTAGAAGAAGCCACCGAAGATGAAATTGGTGAGTTACTCGGAACAGCCGAATATAATCTTGACCATGATGCTACTCTGTGGCAGAAATATGGATATGTCCGGGGTGAAAATTATAATGTTTACAGCGTGGCAGGGCATTCTGACCGCATGACATTGATTGTAGAGAATCATAAGGGTAAATTTGTTAAAGTATATTTTGGTGGTGCTGTTTACGGAGATTATGATAATGGATCATTTAAATATATATATGAGTTATATGATCTAAAACACAATGAAATTGAATCTGTTACCGCAACAGGTTACGGAAATGCTTCCGTGAAGCTTAATGATTTTCAGACAGAAGCTGTCTATAATCTTTTGCTGCAGGAGTATCCTTATGTTTCCATTATTAATTCTCGTGTGCAAGCTGTTACTTTGGAAATAACACTAAAAAGCGGTACAACATTTTCCGTACGTATAGATACCGAGGATGGAGGGCATATCAGCTACTCTGAAGCTTGTTATTCTCTTTCTGAAGAAGCATTGAATTCTTTTATGGATGTACTTCCTGAAGAGTTGTTTGCTGAAGATTAAAAAGGAGGTTGGTTTTTTATGAAGAAAAAATATCTTGCAATTTTATTAGCAACAACATTACTTTTTGCCGGTTGTGGGAATAATAACTCTGCTACCGTAACATTAAAAGTCAAAAATGTTTCTATGTCCATGGTGGATACTGAATCACCTGTTTGGGAAGATTCTATTGAACAGTATGAGTTTGGGTCAGAACAGCAGTATGTGGATGAAGAGGTTCAAACCAATAGAAAAGGACAGTTTAATGGTACATCTTCTGAGATGGAATATGATCATACGGAAGAGGGGATGTTTACCGCATATGCAGTAGATATATATAAGGATGAAGATAATAATAAGATTGAATATGGTTTCAAGCGTGATACAGGTGAATTGGTGTCATATGTTAACAGAGAAGGTCTTCAGGTAATTGATGCCGGAAAAGCTGTTGATAAAGATACAGTAATCAAGACTGTAACCGGACTTGCGGGAGAATACATTAATACGGATGAATATACTCTTGAAATATTAACTCATGTAATGATTCGTGACGAAGAGGGTGTGAGCAGCCGTACAGAAGAAGGCTTCTATGTTCCTGAAGAAAATGAGACAGCGCATATGTACTCACTTTCTATTATATGATTGATGAAATAAAGACCCTTGATAAACTTGAATTCACAGTTAAAGATGATGGAATGATTGATAGTTATTTCCGTACTTTTCCGGATACTTTTTCAAAAAATCCGGGTATGACCATTGACGTACCTGAAATTACAGCAGATATTGAAGATTGTATAAGTGACAGTATAACAGAAGGCTATACATTGGTTTCAAGAACAAAAACAGATGAATTTTTGTCCATAGATAAAGATGGAGATTATATCCTTCTTACTTTCTGGGAATTAACAATTGAAGGTGATGGACAACAGAAAGAAACTATTGCCATGACAGTAACTGAGCTTGAAATAGATTGACCGCAATCCCCTCGGCTTTAGATAATGGGTGATTCACAGGAAACTTCCCGGGCTTTGGTGCAGTTTATGCCTGAATGTGGCAAAATTGAACACAAAGTTTACTTTACAATTGGTAAATAGAGTGCTATTATTTATACAAAACCAATATTACTTTAGGAGGGTACTTTTATGGCATTTTGTACAAAATGTGGTAAGGAAATCAAAGACGGAGAAATCTGTTCTTGTGAACTGACAGGTGCAGGTAGTAAATCAAGTGTTGACGTTAAAGGCCTTGCAAACGGAATTGTCGGTACAGCAGCTGATATCGTTGTAAATCCAAAAGAAGGAACAAAGAGTTTTGTGGAAGGAATTTCATGGCTTTACATGTCCATTCTTGCCGGTGTTTATGCATTGATTAGGGTTTTGTTCAACATTATCGACAAGATTAAAGCTAATTCTGAACACAAGAAGCTTATTGAAGAATGGGCTGATGACTGGGACATGGATGTAGAAGATTATATTGATGAATTCGACGTAGAAGAAAAAATCTATTCCTTCGGCGATTTTATTAAGGGCGCTTTCATGGATATCCTGTATGTTGCAGCAGCAATTGCCATTACAGCAGTAGTTATTTACTTTGCAGTAATGTTAATTAAAAAGGTTAAAATCACCTGGAGAACAGCATTTGCAATCGCAGTTATCGATTTGTTAGTAATCATTCCGCTTGTACTGTTGAATGACATTCTTGGACTGATTCCAAGTTTCAAGCTTTTATCATGGATTATGGCTGCAATTTCTTCAGTTCGTGCATGGGGTGCAATGATTATTACATACCTTGGAATTAAGAGCGTATGCGGAGATACAAAGAGCACGGTTTATGTATCTGCTCCTTCATATTTCGTAATCAGCTTTGCAACATCACTTGTAAATTTCATCATTGCTTCAATTTTCTAATCGTTAAGAGTAAGTCATTAAATTAAGGAGTAAATCTGCGGATTTACTCCTTTTTAAATATTCATTGTCAAACATTTATTGAAAAATCTCTTCCCATGGTGCAGGTTTTGAAAAGAAATAGCCTTGAGAGTATTCAACTCCCATTTTCTCCAGAGCCTGCTGGCTTTCTTCGCTTTCGACAAATTCGGCTATCATCTTTTTATTATTATTTTTGCACCAGTAGTTAATAACATTAATGAATTCTTTACACTTTTCATCCTGGCAGACCAGACGGATTATTTCTCCGTCTATCTTGATATAGTCTGCATCAATTCTTATTATGTGCATTAAGTTGGAAAAACCTGTTCCAAAATCATCAATGGCAATTTTTGCACCATAACTGTGGATACGGCTGGCAAAGGCTTCTACATAGTCATAGTCGGTTATTTTTTCTGCCTCTACCAGTTCGAAAATAAAGTTTTCCGGTTTCTGTGCTATGTTAAGAGAATCAAAAATTATTTTTATAACCTCACGATCATAAATATCCCTTATATTCAGATTAATGGAAACGCAGATATCTTTATCAAGAAACATTTCCATTACCTTTTTAATCATTATGACAGATAAAGGCTCGTACAGATTGTTTTCCTTTGCAATGGGCATAAAACGGTCAGGATAGTAAATCTTACCATCTTTGTCCTGTATTCTTATTAAGGATTCATATAAGCAAATTTTCCTGCTGTGGTTATCAATAATTCCCTGAAAATAAGGGATGACACCATCCTCTGCCAGGGCATCACGTATTACCTGAAGGAGATGAACTTCTTCGGTGACATCCGGAATCTCCCGGAGAATCTTATCATAATTAATAAAGGCAAGATTATGCTCTATGCCGTATTGTATTGCTGTTTCCGCCTTATGAAGAGGCTCCTGTTCATTACCAACAATAGCACAGTGGTATGACAGATTCATCTGACTTAAGGTTCTGCCGTTTAGATAGTCAAGAATTGCTTCGGCTTTGTTTTCAAAATCCGTAATATCAATTCTGTCATCTGCCGCCAGCAATAAAGATGCAGTATCAATACTGTAGATTCTGATTACATCTCCGTTTTCGGACAGAATGCTGCGTAATTGGGTAAAGAGTGTCTTTAATTCTTCGAATAAATTTTTTCTTCCCACAAACAGTTTAACCATACGTTCATTAGTCAGTGTGAAGAGGGCAATTTTATCATAGCCAAGATTTTCTCTGTCGTAGAGATAACCAAGTTGATTGTCAAGTCCCAGCGCTTCATTGTGGAACATGGATTTTTTTATTTTATCCTGCTGGTTTTTAAGCTGTTTGTTTAACTGTCTGTTGCCTGAGGCAAGGAGATAATTCACAATGTGCATATTATCCTGCTGAAGGGCGGTAATGTTTCGTAATTCCCGGCTTCTCAGATAAACGTGGCTCTTTTCTCCTTCGGCAAGACATGCCATTACAAAGGTAAAATTAACATATCTGTTTTTACCTTTGTAATATACGATTTCTCCGGACAGAAGAGCACCGCTGATATTGGTGGTGTAGAATTGTCCGACCTCCCATTTTGCACAGTTGCGAAGTAAATCCACACGGCTCTGACAGTCATATGCGAATATGGCTTGAATAGGATGTTTTTTAAACTCTTTATATACTGAGCGCATTTCCTCCTGCATTTTCTGGGGATTAAAATAACCCAGTGAGACAGAGGTACCCTTTGGAAATTCTGTAAATGTTTTTAATTTACCACCATTATCCGGATCATAGTCTACATAAAACGGGGTGCGGATATCGGTTTCCTTTACAACAGGAAACAGATTGGAGAGCTGTGGATTTTTATCAAGCTCTGTTTTGCCCAAAAGATCGGCATACCACTCTGCCCCGTCAATTCCGTCAACCTGACCGAGACAGTGATTTCCGGTTTTGGTAACAGTATAGTTCTTTCCTACACTTTCCACACCGCAGATATAGTTTTCATATATATGCATTTTTTCGGAAGTGATAAAAGCAGCTGCAAGTCCGGTATTAGAAGTTTTAGTGCCGTCCATTACATAGGCACGATACCTGGATTCTGTGCCATAACCGTTAATGGTTCCGGCACCGCCTCCCAAAATCTGAACCTGAGGATTAGAGAAATTCATTTCTTCTACAAAACTAATACTTTTTCTGAAAAGTGGTGGGAGGAAAATTAACAAAAAACCCTTTCTGCCACGAATCAGATTTTTTGACAGTTCATTACATAATGTATCCCCGCTTTTGTTTTTACGGCTTTCATCTAAACAATCGGTAGAAAAGGTTTCTATTTCTCCTGTTTCGAATGTCGATATGGACACAAGGCAGGCATCGGATAAAATTTTTCCGTCACAAATGACTCCTGCGGTAGAACACCCCACAATATTTGCTTCAGGAAGTACGTTTTTGATTTCTGAAGCTAATGTGCTGATTTTCTCTGCTGAATGGATACAACTGTGAATGCGAATCAGAATACGCATTGTTAAGTCTATTCCTATCCCTTTTAGGAAGGCTTCAAACTGCTTTTTTGTACGATATAAGTGATTATATGTATTCATGATTTTTACACCCTTTCCGCAATTTTCAACCTATTAGTATAATAATAATATTTTGATTTGGAGTTGTAAATACTGCGGTGAAAAAAATTGTCGAAATGTAAAAAATAAATGCAAAAAACTAAAAAAAGGAACTGTTGTCCCAGGCATTTCTGCCATAACAACAGTTCCCTTAATTACTAAATTAATTTGCTTATAATCAAGCCTTTCCGTCGGAACCAAGAACGTTAACGATCTTGTGAGCAACCATATCCTTAACAGCCTGACGTGCCGGTTTAAGATACTGACGTGGATCGAAATGATCAGGATGCTCTGCAAAGTACTTTCTGATGTTACCTGTCATTGCAAGACGGATATCGGAGTCGATGTTGATCTTACATACAGCAAGTTCAGCTGCTTTTCTCAACTGCTCTTCAGGAATACCAACTGCATCCGGCATATTGCCGCCATACTGGTTAACCATCTTAACAAATTCCTGTGGTACGGAAGAAGAACCGTGAAGAACAATAGGGAATCCAGGAAGTCTCTTTATACACTCTTCCAATACGTCGAAACGGAGTGGAGGAGGAACAAGGATACCATCTGCGTTACGTGTACACTGATCAGCAGTGAACTTGTAAGCACCGTGGGAAGTACCGATAGCAATTGCAAGAGAATCGCAACCTGTTCTTGATACGAATTCTTCTACTTCTTCAGGACGTGTGTAGCTTTCCTGTCCTGCTTCAACACAAACTTCATCTTCGATACCTGCAAGAGTACCAAGCTCAGCCTCAACTACTACGCCGTGAGCATGAGCATATTCAACAACCTGCTTTGTAAGAGCGATGTTGTCCTCAAAAGATTTAGAGGAAGCATCAATCATAACGGAAGTAAATCCACCGTCGATACAGGACTTGCAAAGTTCAAAAGAATCGCCATGATCAAGATGAAGTGCGATAGGAATATCAGGATTTTCCTGTACTGCTGCTTCTACAAGCTTAACAAGGTAGGTGTGGTTAGCGTAAGCTCTTGCACCTTTGGAAACCTGAAGAATAACAGGGCTCTTAAGTTCGCCTGCTGCTTCAGTAATACCCTGAACGATTTCCATGTTGTTTACATTGAATGCACCAATTGCATAGCCACCGTCATAGGCTTTTTTAAACATTTCTTTAGTTGTAACTAATGGCATGATAATATCATCCTTTCTTTTTTATTTTGGCATACTGCCTGCTTGTATATCATACTACATTTTTTCCGGATTAACAATAAAAAATTATTTTTGACTTGACTTTTAATGGTTGGTTTCATATAAATAAGACAAAAATTTTAAATTTTGACCGAATTAAAGCCCAAAAACCTTGCAATTAAGGGCATGATATGCCATTGCACGATAATGCAGGGGTGATGCTTCTGATATGAAAAAAGGAGAATCTTTAAAACTTATGAATATACAAATGGCTCCCCTGGAGGGAATTACAACCTATATTTACCGTAATGCATATAATAAATATTTCACACCTGCAGACCGGTATTATATACCTTTTATTGGTCTTAGTGGGGAAAAGAAATTCAGTTATAAAGAAAAAGCAGAGCTGGCTGCGGAAAACAACAGAAACATGGTGGCAATTCCCCAGGTTATTACAAATTCATCTGAAGATTTTCTGAATGCTTCCGGAAAATTTAAAGATATGGGATATGATGAAATCAACATAAACCTTGGTTGCCCTTCCGGAACAGTTGTCCATAAGGGAAGAGGCTCAGGGATGCTCCTTGAACCGGAAAAACTGGACAGATTTTTAAACAATATATTTGAGAAAACAACAGTAAAGGTTTCGGTAAAGACAAGAATAGGTTATGAGAACCCTCATGAGTGGGAAAAACTTTTGGAAATATATAATAGGTATCCTATTTCACAGCTTATTATCCATCCAAGGGTCAGAGAGGACTTCTATAAGAACAAACCTCATATGGAAGCTTTTGCTTATGCAGTCGGTAACAGTAAAAATCCTTTGTGTTATAACGGCGACATTTATACCCTGCAGGATTATATAAATCTGAAAGAGGCATTTCCGAACCTTGAAGAAGTAATGCTTGGAAGAGGTTTGTTACGCGACCCGTTTCTGGTTGAAAGAATTCATGCATGGGATAACTACCGGAAAGAAAATGGCGATTCTTCGAATTCTGAAATACAAGATTCGTATATACCGTGTTCAGATATCTTGGATTCGTATATCTGTGATGTAGTCAGGCTGGAGGCTTTTCATGATGAAATCTATTCCGGATATAAAAAAATTATGTCAGGAGACAGAAACCTTTTGTTTAAAATGAAAGAACTGTGGCATTATATGGTTCATATTCTGCCGGATGCGGAGATTCACGATAAAAAGATTAAAAAAATGAATCATTGCAATGAGTATTTGAGCTATGTGAAAAACCTGTTTGCTGAACTAAAGCAGAAAGCGGAGCGTTTGCGAGTTTGATATTTGGAAAGAGTTGCAGGTTGTTATTCTGAGAAGTAAGATGTATAATAGAGCAAAACGCAGAGCGTTTGCGAGTCTGACCTGGCTACATATTGTAGATTAAGGCGGCTAAAAAAATAGGGGAGTTAAATCCGCTGCCTTTAGACAGGGTAGTTTACTTAAGAATTATGAATACAAACAGTAATATTTCAAAAATTGAAAAATATATTTTATCAGGCTGCAATGAGGGAAAAAGAAAGGGTTTGGAACTTGAGCATTTTATTCTTACCACTGACATGGAAATAGCAGGATACGATTTAGTATCAGCCTGTCTTGATGAAATGGCAAAAAAAATCAATGCAACTCCATATACAGAAGGTGGTTATCTTTTTGGGTTTACCACAGAAAAATACTGGATAAGCCTTGAGCCGGGATGTCAGATTGAAGTAAGCATTGTTCCCTGTGAAAAACTTAATGAGATAGAAAATATATATTATTCTTTCAGAAAAATATGTGATGAGGTTCTGAAAAAGCATGGACTGATGCTTGTTACAGCAGGGATTCATCCACTGGTGGAAAACGGTATGATTACGGCAGATAAACTGCCTCTTCTTCCGAAGAAAAGATATGAATATATGGACCGGTACTTTGAAGACACCGGAACCATGGGCAAATATATGATGCGTGCAACTGCTTCCACCCAGGTATCATTTGATTTTAAGTCAGAAGAGGATGCAATCCGTAAAATGCAGCTGCTTGAAAAGCTGTCGCCGGTTCTTGGTCTGATGACAGAAACCGGAAATGATGTTAAAAACCGCAGACTTTTTAAACCGTTTCTTGTCAGAAACCAGATATGGAATAATGTAGATAATAAGCGTTGCGGATATTTTCCGGGAACACTTGCCAAAGATTACAGTGTACATGATTATGCGGCATATGTTTACAATGCTCCCGGTATACTGTTAAAGAAAGGGCAGGAAGTTATCTGTCTTGACCATATGTCTGCAGCAGATTATTATAAAGACAAGGAATTGGACGGAACGGAAGAGCATATCTTATCCATGTTCTTTCCAATGGTCAGACTTAAAAAATATCTTGAGTACAGAATTGCTGACAGCATGCCGGTTGATAAGGCATTGGGATATGTGGCCCTTCTGTCAAAAATTGTGTACGAGGAGGATATTGCAGAAACACTTGAGGACTTGCTTCCTGATGTTGGCAGTGAAGAACAGATTCGTAAAGCTGAAGCCTGCATAATGGAGCAGGGGTTTCAGGCAGATGTCTATGGGAAAAATGTCTGTCAGTGGTTTGAAATTCTCTTTGGTTTGACAATGGAAAAGGCGGATAATACAGAGAAAACGTATATTAAAAAACTTATGAATCTTCCCTTTTTTAACTATGTATATGCTAAACCTGTTTACGGCAGAGAAGCTGATCATTTGGAAAGCGGAAAAAGAATAAAGGAATATCTGCTTTCTTCTACAGCAAAATATCATGAAAGAGTGGTTCGTACCCTATACCTGCCTAAGCTTTTTACGGAAAAAGAAACGGGTAAATTTGATACGCTTATTCATACCCTTTACGGAATTTTTGATAAAGTAATTGCCGAATACGAAAAAAACGGCGAATACAGAAAGCTGTTTGGATTCCCGGAAAAGCTGGAAAAGCTTATTTTGAGACCTTTAGGATATGGTTGTAACGTGCCAATGGCAAGAATTGACATTTTTAATAATGACGAAACCGGTGAGTTCAAGTTTTGTGAATTTAATACCGACGGAACAAGTGCCATGAATGAAGACAGGGAATTGAATACGGCATTCGGACTTTCGGATGCATATAAAGAGTTCTCCGGAAAATACAGACTTAAAAGTTTTGAACTTTTTGACAGTTGGGTTGAACAGGTAATAACCCTGTATCACAGATATTCCGTAAACGAAAACAGTCTGCCTTCCGTTGCTATTGTTGATTTTCTGGAAAATGGTACATTGAATGAGTTTGAAATATTCAGACAGCGGTTTGAAAAGAGAGGAATTTCTACCCGTATTTGTGACATAAGAGAGCTTGATTTTGACGGAGAGAACTGTTATACCCCTGACGGCATGAAAATTGATGTAATATACCGGCGTGCCGTAACTTCTGATATAATGGCTCATTATGATGAGGTACAGAGCTTTTTAGACGCTGTAGTTGCTGAAAAGGTCTGCCTTATGGGTGATTTCAGAACCCAGATTGTTCATAACAAAATTTTGTTTAAGGTGCTTCATTTAAAACAGACCATGCTGTTTTTGACAAAAAAAGAGCAGATGTTTGTAAAAGCCCATGTTCCGATGACATTGTCGTTAGACAGTATTACATCAGGGGACAGAACTGAACTGTATGAGGACGTAATGAATAATAAGAATCACTGGATTATTAAACCTGAGGATTCTTATGGTTCAAAAGGAGTTTTGGCCGGAGTGGAGTGCACGGATGAGGTGTGGAAAACCACGGTTAAAAATAACATGAACGGTGGATACATTCTTCAGGAATTTGTGGAACCATACCGTTTAAGAAATATTGACCTGCTTGCAGGCAATACGACCTGGACTACAACCAGTAATCTGACAGGTTTGTTCGTTTATAATGGACAATTTAGCGGAGTTTATTCCAGAGTCAGCTTCGAAAAAATGATTTCTACGCAGTATAATGAAATGTCACTGCCAACTATGATTGTTGACAAAACATTAATGTAATAAAAAGGTACAGAAGAAGGATGATTTCATGAAATCAATACAAACCAAATTTATTTTATTAATTGTTATCGGCATTCTGGCATCAGCAGTAATTATAGGCGGAGTCGGCACATACAGTTTTCGTACTGCCATGCAGAAGGATTGCGGGGAAATTATGAGTCTGACCTGTGAGGGGAAGGCTCAGGAACTAAATACCGTATTCGGAAGAATAGAACAGTCAGTTGAGGTGCTTGCGGTGTCTATGGTTGACATGCTGGATGAGCCTGAAAAGCTTGGAACGGATGCGGAATACATGGCATCATATGTTGAAGAACTGGAAGATTTGTCACTTACCGTTGCCAATGAAACTAAGGGGTCAATAGCGGTTTATATAAGATTTAATCCTGAAATTACAGATCCGAAAGCCGGGTTCTTTTATACCAGAAAAAGCGAAAAAGATACATTTGAAGCAGCTTTTATTACGGATTTGTCTGAGTACGGACCGGATGATACAAAATATACAAACTGGTACTATGAACCGGTCACTGCAGGAAAATCTGTGTGGATTATGCCATATCAGAACAGCACCATCGGTGTATATATGATTTCTTATGTTATTCCGGTTTATATACAGGACACACTTTTGGGTGTTGTGGGAATGGATATCAGCTTTGATTATATCACCGACATGAGCGACGGAATACAGTGTTACGATACAGGTCATGCATTTCTGACGGATAATGACCTTAAAATAATTCACAGTAAACATTTTAAAAACGGAACCTCGCTGAGAAGCTTCAGTGATGAACTGGAGAATGCAGATATTTCCCAAATTGTCAGTACGGAAACCGTTTATGAATACAGAAATAACGGAAAACCAAAAGAGTTCGTAATCAGACCTCTGGAGAATGGTATGTACCTGGTGGTTATTGCACCTCTCTCAGAGGTAAATCATATTCCAAATAAGCTGGCATTGGGGACGTGCATTATTGTTATTGTAATGGCCATAATATTCATTATTATTACCATAAAGATTACAAAAAATATTGTCCGACCGTTACAGGAATTAAATTTGGCGGCAAAGGAGATTGCAGAGGGAAATCTGAATATTTCTGTATCCTGTAAATCAAAGGACGAGGTGGGAACCCTTGCTGAAAGCATCCGTGACACTGCGGAGCAGCTAAAAGTAAAAATAGATTATATTAACAATCTGGCATACATTGATAAACTTACCAGTATGAAAAATAATACTGCGTATTATCAGGAACGTGGAATCCTTGAAAAGGATATCAGGGACTATGGTGGCACCTATGCGGTCATTTTGATTGATGTAAACGGATTAAAATATATTAATGATACTTACGGACATGATTATGGCAATGAACTGCTGATTGCTTTGTCAAAGGTGGTAGTTCATGTATTTGGTTATGAGAATTCTTACAGGATTGGCGGAGATGAGTTTTTGGCAGTTATGAAAGATTGTGAGGAAGAAAAGTGCAAAGAACTTGAAAAAGAATTCGGAACTTTAACTCAAAATCCTATTGGTAAAGTAAAAGTTTCTGCAGCCACAGGTCATGCTATATATGACAAGTCTGTACATGATGGATTTGAAGATGTTTTTAAGGATGCAGACAATAATATGTATGCGATGAAATATCAAATGAAAAAAAGAGGAGAAACAAGTGATATTCTCCGATAAGCAAAAAGCGGAGCATTTTCGATTCTGCTCCGGTCACCGGGAAAACAAAGGTGACCGGAGCAGATTTTTTATCGTAATGCATTTGCAATTTCCAGAACGCCCTCAATAATTAACAGAACTCCGGTTGCGATAAATACCCAGGCAATTGTTCCGCCCTGGTTCAACAGAAGACAGGCTCCTGCAATAACAGTAGCAGCAGGTTTGCAGTAAACAATGAATTTTTCCGAAAAGCTTAAATTTATCGGCGTATAATTTCGTATTCCGGCAATCTGTAAAAGCCCGATTAATAATAATGCGGCGGCAAGGATATAAAGAGCTAAATTAATGAACATCCAGCCAAATACAAGGACACAGACACCGGCTACGGCCTTAATGATTCCTGAAGTAGTTGCCTTGTTAAAAAAATCCAAAGCAGCAGATAGCAGAAGACCTACACCTAATACAGTAATTGCAATACTGATAATTTTTCCTTTCATTGTAATAAGCATTATTCCCAGTATAACAGATACAAGGGCTGACAAAATGCTTTCTTTCTTTGACATAATAATCCTCCGATCCGGGTATTATAAAGAACCCTGTTATATAAAAAACTAAAGACAACCCACTGCCTTTAGGCGGTGGGATTAGATTTAAAGCGGTACAGGGTACAAGCCCTGTACCGCATATGGCACGAAGTGCAGTTTTTTAACGAGCAAAAAGCGTAGCGTTTGCGAGTTTGACATTAAAAACTTGTTTTTACTAATTTCTCTTTTTCTGCCTCGGCTTTTAAAATGCTTGGGATGGATACACGGCAAATAAGAAGAATGTTCTGAATGTCAGTTTCACTGTCCCAGCTGAATTTGTTTTTAACATAGTCAATAAGCATACCGGCAATGGCATCCGTAAAAAAGGCAGCGAGAAAATCTTTAAAGGTTTCCTCCACTGTTATTTCCAGAGTTTGTTCTGCATCATCAATTACATTGCGGATTACGCCTACCAGATCGGAATAAAAAAAGCGTTTGATTTCTTCATGTCCCATTGAGTCGTAGGCGCAGTTAATAATGTGTTTGTTCTTTTCTACATAATCCAGTACAAAACGTATGGCTTCTTCTGTGTTGACAATCAGGTCAAAATTCTTCACAACCTCTATGGCTTCCTGCTCAAGCATCCACTTTAACAGTGCATAAATATCCTGAAAGTGATAATAAAAGGTTTTACGGTTAATATTACAGGCTGTTACCAGCTCGCTCACCGTAACCTTGGAAAGGGTTTTCTTTTCCATGGCCTGTTTTAAAGCAGCAGCAAGGGCCTTTTTTGTCTGAAGCGATAATTCTTCGTTGGTCATACAAATCCTCTCAAATTAAATTTCAGACTCATTATACATCTGACCCATAAATTTTACAAATGAAATAACTATAAACATACCGGTCAATGATACCATAAATGTCCCAAATGGGCTAAAGCGGCTGTTTTTGACCGTTTTATTTTTTGAAATTAGAGAATAAAGTTATATGCGGAAAAGGAAAACGGAAGAAAAGGGAAAGGGGAATGGAAATGTCGGAGCAGAATAGTACCGTTTACAGTGTACGTATGAAAACTTCTGTGGGAATTCGTCTGGGATTAATGACGGTCTGCCGGGAAAAGGATATAATTACCGGTTTTTTTAATATTTTAAATCATAATGAACCTTTTACAGGTATCATAGATGAAAACGGAAACTGTGAATTGTCGGGGAAAATAGTAACCCTTATGAGAACCATTAACTATGTGGCGGCAGGAACAATTACTTGTAATAATATTGATTTATCCATTCAGGACGGACGACATACCCTGAAGATTACAGGTACTCCCTGTCAGCAGGAAAAGGAGTAATCAATGAGGAAAATTTATACATGGATTGTTAATAACCCTAAAAAAATAATTGTAATCTTTTTAATTCTGGCTGTTGCAGGTGCAATCCTACAAAATCTGGTGGAAGTAAACTATGATATGAAGGACTACCTGCCGGATGACAGTAGTTCTACTTTATCTCTGAATCTGATGGAGAAAGAATTTGAAGGCGGAATTCCCAATGCCCGTGTTATGGTAAAAAATGTGACTATAGCTCAGGCATTGGAATACAAGGAAAAATTAGAGCAATGTCAGGGTGTGGAAGAGGTTTTATGGCTGGATGATTCTGTAAATATTTATGAGCCTCTTGAAATGCAGGACAGTGATACCGTTGAAAGTTATTATAAAGATAATAATGCTTTGTTTACTGTAACTATTGATGAAAGGGAAAACGTGGCTACTGTAGACCGTATCAGGGATATCATCGGAGAGGACAATGCCATGTGTGGTGATGCGGTCTCTACTGCAATTGCAACTACGGGAACCGTAAGTGAGATTCTTAAAATATCTGTTATTGCTGTTATTGCAGTACTTGCTATTTTGTTACTGACCACAACCTCATGGCTGGAGCCGCTTGTGGTTCTGGGAGGTCTTGGTGTGGCAATCCTGATAAACAGCGGCAGCAACCTGATTTTTGGGGAAATCTCTTTTGTTACAAATGCGGCAGGCTCCATTTTACAGCTTGCGGTTTCCCTGGATTATTCTGTATTTCTTCTGCACAGGTATGAAGAATGTCTGGGAATGAATTCTGACCGGAAAAGTGCCATGGTGGATGCACTGTGTAAATCAACTTCTTCCATTCTTTCCAGCGGGCTGACTACGGTAATCGGTTTTTTAGCACTTGTTTTTATGCGTTTTGGAATCGGTTCTGATTTGGGTATCGCTTTGGCAAAGGGTGTAGCCATCAGCCTGATTACGGTTTTTGTTTTTATGCCGGCGCTTATTCTTATGGTTTACCCGCTAATTAAAAAAACCCGTCATAAAAAGCTGATGCCGGAATTTAAAAGGTTTGGAAAATTTGTAACCTATATTATGATTCCTATAGCTGTTGTTTATGTTATTGTAGCAATTCCATCTTACATGGCATCAAATTCTAATTCTTATTATTACGGTTCCTCCCGTATCTATGGTGCTGAAACAAAATTGGGGCAGGATACGGCAGAGGTGGAGAACGTGTTTGGCAAGAGCGATACCTATGTATTAATGGTTCCAAACGGTGATGTGGAAGCAGAGCAGGCATTGTCGGATGCACTGCATAAAATTCCTGAGGTGACAAGTATTATTTCGTATGTGGATACAGTAGGAGCCGAAATCCCGAAGGAATATCTGGATGCAGATACGCTTTCCCGGCTTGTGTCATATAATTATACCCGTATGGTACTTGCAGTTGAAGCAGATTATGAAGGGGATAAAACCTTTAACCTGGTTGAAAAGATACGGGATACTGCCGATGAATATTATCCCGATACATATTATCTTGCAGGTGAAGGGGTCAGTACCTATGATTTGATGGACACCATAACGGCAGATACTTTAAAGGTAAACCTCATAGCAATTGGTTCGGTTTTTGTTATATTGCTCCTGACCATGAAATCGCTTACACTGCCTGTTATTCTGGTATTTGCCATTGAGGCTGCCATATGGATTAACATGGGTGTGCCTTATTTTGCTGATTCCAGAGTGCAGTATATTGCCTATCTGATTATTTCATCCATTCAGTTGGGTGCTACCGTGGACTATGCTATTTTGTTTACAGACCGCTATCTTGAACACAGAGAAACAATGTCTAAGAGACGGGCAGTTGCCGAAACCGTTTCTTCGGTTACAACATCTGTTCTGACCTCCGGTACGGTTTTGTCTCTGGTAGGATTTTTGCTTCATTTTATTTCCAGTCACGGTATCCTGTCTCAGTTGGGATTGTTTTTGGGAAGGGGAACCCTGCTTTCCATGACAAGTGTATTTTTTGTACTGCCGGGTCTGCTCTATCTTTTTGACGGGCTGGTTGAACATACAACTTTAAAACTTCATTTTTATCATTCCGGAAAGGGGAGAAAAAACAATGACAATCAATAAAATTGTAAGAAGAGTACTGCCTGTAGTAATGACGGCGGTTATTTTAATAACCACGCTGGTGCCTGCACCTGCGGTTGCAGTCAGTGGACCTTCTGAAAAAGAGGAGGTTATTTATATTAATCTGACTGCTGATGGCTCGGTAAAAGAAGTGTATGCAGTGAATATTTTCGGTAAGGGAAGCATTACTGATTACGGGAATTATTCCTATGTTGAGTTGTTAAACACAACAGATCCGATTTCTATGAGCGGAGATTGCATCACATTTACAAGTTCTGTGGACAGAGTTTACTACAAGGGAACTATGGAAAGTACCGTAATTCCATGGAATATATCCATAAAATTTTTTATTGACGGAAAAGAATACAGTGCTGACGATGTTGCGGGAAAAAGCGGAAAGCTCGAAATCAGGTTTAGCGTTACAGAAAATGAGGGAGCAACGGGAGATTTCTTTGACAGCTATGCCTTGCAGGCCAACTTTACGCTGGACACGGAAAAATGCAGTAATATTGTTGCTCCTGACGGAACACTTGCAAATGTGGGAAGTAAAAAACAGATTTCTTATACAATGCTGCCGGGAGAAGGCATTGACACAGTGATTACGGCTGATGTTACAAATTTTGAAATGGAGGCCGTATCTATTAATGGTGTTCCGCTTTCCATGAATATAGAGGTGGATGATGAGGAATTGATGTCTCAGGTTAGTGAACTGATTGAAGCAGTGAGTGTGCTTAATGATGGTGCAGGAGAATTAAAAGACGGAGCAGATGAACTTAAAGATGGCGTGGAAAGTGAGCTTAAGCCCGGAACCGAAGAACTGTATGACGGTGCAGATATACTTTATGAAGGAATGACACAATTGCAGGATGGAAGTCAGACTTTATGGGAGGGCACAGAAAGTATTAAAGACGGGGCTTCACAGTTATATGAGGGATCTGATTCATTGAATCAGGGAATTACCTTGATTAATGAAGGACTTAATGAACTAAATGAGAAGTCTTCTGAATTGACCGGCGGTTCAAAAAGCATGAAAGGAGCCCTTTTAATGATACAGGAACAACTCGGTGATGTATCAGCTTCTACTGAGCAGCTTGATGAACTGGTAAACGGTTCTGCCATGATAATGGAAGGAATCGATGATTTAAACGATGCAATAGTAATGCTTGAAGCTAATGTAAGCTTTCAGTCTTATAAGGAAGCAATGAAAATAAACGGTCTGGATGTTGACGAATTACAAAAGTCAAACGTAAAAACTGTTGCCGCTTTAAATAATCAGATAGAGGAGATAGATGGGCAGGTTGATACTCTTTTGGAGCAGGAGGCAGCTTTGAATATTCAGATTGCAGAACTTGTCTCATCAGGAGAAAATGACACTTTGCTTGCTGTACTTCAAGATCAGAAAGTACAGCTGGAACAATCTATAGCACAGCTGCAGGCATCTTCACAACAACTTAGTGGAATTGCAATCCTCATTCAAGGTAACAGTGGTGCCATTATAGGAATGGAGAATTATCTGACAACAATTAATCAAAACATTGATGAAATTGTAGCAGGAGTTGAGAGCTTAAAGGAAAACTATGCAAAGATTGATGAGGCAATCAACACTCTTGTAACAAATATGAAAACACTTTTGGTTAATCTGGCAATGCTTAAAAATGGAATTGATACTCTTGTGACAGAGTATGGTAAGCTGGATGCAGGAATTAATGAGTATACTGAAGGGGTAGCACAGATTGTTGCAGGCTATTCCCTGATTGTAACAGGCTCCGGTGAACTGCTTGACGGAAGCAGAGACCTTAAGGATGGTACAGTTTCGCTTTATGAGAGTACAGGCGAATTTGTTGATGGGGTAACTGGGGCATGTAAGGCAACAGGTACACTTAAGGATGGAACTAAGGAATTATATGATGGTGTTAAGGAACTTGAAGAAGGCATATTAAAGTTAAATGAAGGATGTACTGAGCTTTCGGATGGAATAGGTGAAATGTATGACGAAATCAAAGGAATGGATACGGAAGTCTCTGATAAAATTGATGAAATGATTTCAGATATTACAGGAGATAATGCTGAAATCGTATCCTTTGTCTCTGAGAAAAACACAAATGTCGATGCGGTTCAGTTTGTAATTCAGACTGAGGCTGTTTCCATTAGAGAAATAGAAACAGTGGCTCCTGTTGTGGAAGAGAAGCTCAGCCTCTGGCAGAAAATACTCCGGCTGTTCGGATTATATTAATCATTTGGTAAAATTAAAATAAAGGATATTTTACTTTAAAGTTACATCCCTGTATGCTACAATATACTCAGAGACCGGCAAAAAGGCAGGGCTGAGTAAACAATTACTGTATATGTGGATGGAGAGATTATGAAGTATTCAGACATCAGAAAAAATAAAGAGCTTCTTGCTTATCTTGAAAAGGGCAATGCAAATCTTGGAGTCATGGGATTTACTGATCATTCCGTGGCACATACCGGACTGGTTGCGGACCGGGCAGGTATGATACTGGAAAGGCTGGGCTATGATGAGCACGATGTGGAACTGGCAAGAATTGCCGGTTTCCTTCACGATATTGGCAATGCAGTAAATCGAAACAGACATGCAGAATATGGAGCACTTCTGGCAAATGAAATATTAAAAGATACAGATATGCCCTTGGAAGACCGTGTAACAGTGGTGTCCTGCATTGGTAACCATGATGAATCTACAGGTGGTGCAGTTGATGCTGTTTCTGCAGCTGTGATAATTGCAGATAAAACGGATGTAAGAAGAAACAGAGTAAGATGCCAGGATATGGTTAATTTTGACATTCATGACCGGGTAAATTATGCCGTTACCGATGCAAAGCTGAGAGTTGACCCGGTGGAGAAAATGATTTCCCTGAATCTTCAGGTCGATGAAACCATATGTACCATGTTTGACTATTTTGAAATTTTCCTTGGACGTATGATGATGTGCCGTAAATCTGCAGAACTTCTGGGAGCAGATTTTAAACTGACAGTTAACGGACGTAAAGTGTTGTAATTAATTTTTCCCAAAAACAGAAATCATGAATCACATAATGCTGTGATTAGTGGTTATGCTTTTGGGAATTTTTATTTCCGGCTGAGAAGACTCTAGCTTCTGCAAGAGGTGAGTATATGAGCAAAATCGTAGCGTTTGCGAGTTTGACTGAGAAATGTCATCGTCAATAAGGCCGGGGCGTTATTGAATTTGAAGTAGGTATAATTTATGTAATATATTAAATAATCAGTTTCTTGTTTACTTTATTGATAATTAATGGTAAAATCGTAAGGACTATAGTTAGGTTTTATAATTTAATATTATTGAGGCTTTTATGGAAAAAACAAATGTAATGAGGGTGCTTGATTCAAAAAAAATCGAATATACCCCTTACGATTATTCTGACACGGGCTGCACCGTTGGAGAAGAAATAGCTGAAATGCTTGGACAAAATCCCGAGCAGGTGTTTAAAACACTGGTTACAGTTGGAAAAACCGGAAAAAACTATGTGTTTGACATCCCTGTCTGCGCAGAGCTTGATTTGAAGAAAGCTGCAAAGGCAGTGGGAGAAAAGGCAATTGAAATGATAAAACAAAAAGAGCTTCTTCCATTAACAGGATATATTCATGGAGGCTGTTCGCCGGTAGGTATGAAAAAGTTTTTTCCTACTGTTTTTCATGAAACTGTAAACCGGTTTGAAACCATTATTTTTTCTGCGGGAAAAATTGGTTATCAGGTTGAGGTGGCAGTAAAAGATTTATCCAAAGTGATACGCTATAGTGCAGCAGATATAGTAAAAAATGCGGATAGTGAAGCATAATAATAGTTTTAGCTATGGAGGATAGAATGTACGAGAATGATGGGAGAAAACCTGTAAACAGAACTACAGCCGGTGCGGGAAACGGACAGCGCCCAAGAAGAACAGAAGACGGAATGGGTACAAGACCTGCAGGAAACGGACAGCGCCCAAGAAGACCTGAGGACGGAATGGGTACAAGACCTGCAGGAAACGGACAGCGTCCAAGAAGACCTGAAGGCGGAATGGGTACAAGACCTGCAGGAAACGGACAGCGTCCAAGAAGACCTGAAGGCGGAATGGGTACAAGACCTGCAGGAAACGGACAGCGTCCAAGAAGACCTGAGGATGGAATGGGTACAAGACCTGCAGGAAATGGTCAGCGTCCGAGAAAACCTGAAGGCGGAAGACCACCGAGAAGACCCGGAGGAGAGGACCGGCGCAGACCTGTCAAGCCTATGACAATTGAGGAACGCAGGAAACGTGAATATATGAAGTTGAAAAAAGAGCGTGAAAAACGTAATAAAATAGTTATTATTGTAGGCATTTGTCTGATTGCTGCACTTCTATTATTTGGCGTTGTCTGGAGTATTGTTTCTTCAGTAAGCAATAAAGATAAGAATAATGGCAATACAAACGGAGGCTCTTCACCAACAGTAACCGTTCAGGCTTCAGATGCGGGAGAGCAACAGGTGAAACCCACAGATACACCTGTGCCGACTCCTACACCGACCCCGAAAACTGCAACTCTGATTGCTGTAGGAGACGATCTTGTTCATACCGGTGTATATCAGGCAGGTCTTCAAAGTGACGGAACTCATGATTATTCCTGCTTGTTTGCAAATGTAGCTCCATATATCAGTGATGCAGATATAAAGGTAATTAATCAGGAAACGATTTTTGGCGGAGATGAAAAGGGATTAAGCTCATATCCATCCTTTAATTCCCCGGAAGCAATCGGAGATTCGCTTGTGGATGCAGGGTTTAATGTAGTTCTCCATGCATCTAATCATGCTCTTGATATGGGGCTGGATGGACTTTTAAACAGTGTTACATTCTGGAAAACAGAGCATCCTGAAGTTACCATGATTGGTATATATGAAACTGCCGAGGAACAGTCTCAGATTAAGGTGATTGAAGTAAACGGAATCAAATTTGCGTTGTTAAATTATACCTACAGTCACAACTGGGAAACACTCAGTCAGAGTGCAGAGGGACATCTGAATATGCTTTGCGATTATGATCCTGATACCAGATACATTGATTTCAATACAATTAATCCACAGGTAATCAGTGATATTCAGCAGGCAGAGACATTGGCTGATTTTACAATTGTTTTCCCACACTGGGGAACAGAATATGTAATGGGAAGCACTACCCAGCAGACTACCTTCGCAAAACAAATGACCGAAGCAGGTGCAGATCTTATTGTCGGTACACATCCTCATGTTATTGAACCGGTGGAATGGGTTGAAGCTGATAACGGAAATCGTGCACTTTGCTACTATTCCCTTGGTAATTTCACTTCAACACAGGATGAACTGGAACGTATTCTTGGAGGAATGGCGAAGCTTACAATCATCCAGGATGAGACAGGAACTTACATTGATGAGGAAAGCATAAAGGCAATTCCTCTTGTAACTCATTATGTATATCCGGGCTGGAACGGAGCTACGGTAGTTGACAGCACATATCTGCTGAGAGATTATACTGAGGATATGGCAGCTTCACATGGACTTCTGAATCGTAAAGGCATAACGGTTACAAGGGATAAGCTGTTGACACTGGCTCAGGATACCTTTGGAGAATATTTTGCTTTGGAGTAAAATAAGCCTGTTTCACTGACGATAGGAAATTGTTCTTTTTCTCTACAAAATTGAAATGCATAAATGTGAAAAGTTTGTGAAAAGTGTACAAAAAAACAGCTATTTTTTGTATATTGTTTTCGTAGTTAAATTAAAAATATTGTGGTAAAATCATCTTATTATTTTAGGTATAGGAGGAATACAACATGAAAAAGTTATTTAAAATGGTTGTATGTGTTCTTGCTCTCGTTTCTGTTCTTGCATGTGCATGTGCAGACGAAGTAGCACTTAGCGGTGCTGGTCAGGTAAGAGCTGAAGGTGATGTTTACAGAGTAAACATTTACAATGGCTGGACCGGCGATGCAAATGATACTATTGTTGACCCTGCAGTATTTGATGGTGCAAACAAGATTACCGTTACTTTCACAGTAATCGGAATCGGTGACAAGTCCGGTAAATTTGGAATCAACATGTCCAATAGTGACTGGGGTGATGTTCAGAATTGGTTTGATGATGTTGAAAGACCTGCAGTAGTTGCTGAGAATGCAGAAGTTTCCGCTAACGGAACTTACACAGTTTCTCTTTCTACAACCGGTGATTATCTGTTTGATACACTTGCATTTATTGATTTACAGACAGACATCGCTTGTGATGAAGGTGAAAAGGATCTTGAAATAACAAGCGGTATCCAGATTAAGATTGACAAAATAGAAGTTTCTTTCCCAAGTGCAGATGAGACTCCGGACGAGACTCCTGATGAGACTCCAGATGAGACACCTGATGAAACTCCTGATGATGCACCTGAAACAGGTGATGCAACAAACATCGTACTTCTTGCAGTAGTAGCAATCCTTGCTATGGGTGGTGTTGTTGTTAGCAAAAAGAGAGCATAATTCTTTTGGAAAATGATACTTACAAAAGGGCTATCGAAAGATAGTCCTTTTTTGTTTAGAAATTTCGTTTATGTTTTGGAAATACTTAGAGTATAATTTTCATAGGCATAAAAGTAAAAAATAAAAGGACAGGTACAGATTCGAAGTGACAATCGCGAGGCTTTCGTCATGACGAGCACACTAACAGCGACGGCGGGTGCATGTCTGAGCCTCGAAGAGGCGAGTTTGCACAGGAGCCGGAGCGAAAAGGTGTGTGCGAGGAATAGAAAACGCAGCGGTCACGAGAACTGTATCTGAACTGCCTTGTGACGTCAAATGAATCTGTATGGAAAAAAGTTGCCAACGATTACTTGACAGTAACTTGAAAATAAGCATTACTATTTTTAGCTTGCAACTTATGAGCTTATCTAATATAATTATTATGCAATTTGATTGAATTAGAATTTTTTTATCATGTGGAGGACATTTATGAAAAAAGTTACCATAAGCAGTGAATTATCCGGCAACAATTATCCGGGCAGAGGCATTATTATTGGAACATCGGAAGATGGTAAGTATGCAGTTACAGCATATTTCATTATGGGCAGAAGCTCTAATTCCAGAAATCGTGTTTTTGTTGAAGATGGACAGGGAATCCGTACACAGGCATTTGATCCTTCAAAGCTTGAAGATCCCAGTCTTATAATTTATGCACCGGTAAGAGTTTTGGGTAATAGCACTATTGTTACAAACGGTGATCAGACAGACACTATTTTTGATCTTATGAGTCAGGGAAAAACTTTTGAAGAGTCTTTAAGAACAAGAGAGTTTGAACCGGATGCACCGAATTTTACTCCGAGAATCAGCGGAATCATGAATGTTTCCGAAGGAAAATATGATTTTGCAATGTCCATCTTAAAGAGCGATGACGGCAATCCATCCGCATGTAACAGATACACATTTACATATTCCAATCCTAAGGCAGGAACAGGACGTTTCATTCATACTTACATGACAGACGGTAATCCTCTTCCAAGCTATGAAGGAGAACCTACACCGGTTGAAATCAAAGGAGATATTGATACATTAACAGAAACAATCTGGACTTCGCTTAATGAGGATAACAAAGTCAGCCTTTTTGTTCGCTACATTGATATCACAACCGGAGAATACGAAACCAGAATTGTTAATAAAAATAAGTAATTAACGGAAAGGAGCATACCGGCTCTGTCCGGTATAGTAAATCAATGAAAGAACTTGAGTTAAAATATGGCTGTAATCCTAATCAGAAGCCATCAAGAATATACATGGAAAACGGAGAACTTCCTATTGAAGTTTTAAACGGTAAACCCGGATACATTAATTTTCTGGATGCATTTAACGGCTGGCAGCTTGTAAGTGAGTTGAAGAAGGCAACAGGACTTCCTGCAGCTACTTCGTTCAAGCATGTATCTCCTGCGGGAGCAGCAGTAGGACTTCCATTAAGCGATGTTCTTAAGAAAATTTACTGGGTAGATGATCTAGGAGAACTTTCTCCTCTGGCTTGTGCTTATGCAAGGGCAAGAGGTGCAGACAGAATGTCATCATACGGTGATTTTATCGCACTTTCTGATGTATGTGATGTGCCAACAGCAAACATG
>JBJEJI010000055.1:0-11911 GCA_051877895.1 Lachnospiraceae bacterium
TTATATTTGAGTTGTCCGTTGTGCGCTATTATATAATAATTGATAGACAAAATTTGAAAGGGTTAATTTATGAAACATATTCTATATTGTTTGGTGCAGTTATAACCGAATGGAATGATAAATCAAGTATTTCTTTGGGAATGTTTGTGTTTGTAACAAAAGAGCCATATTTTTATGATAAGCAAAAAAATGAATATGTCATGCACGGAAATGAACAACTCTTTGCGTCGAAATACAAATTGTAACTGCCGACAGAGGAAGAACTGAAAGCAGAAATTGAAAATCAAAAGGATTGCAAAATGCAGGTATTACATTTATAATCATTTCTAGTAATTTTTAAACTATACAATGGAGATTAGTATGATACCTGTTATCTATATACATAGAGGGAAAACGGAATACCTGATACAGGTGATACAACAGGCTGTAAAGGTATGTGGATCTCATAATGTTTTTCTGCTTGGAGATGAGAGTAATAGAGATTGCTGTGAAAAATGGTTTTCATTTTCTGATTATGTGAAGGATGAATATCAGAGATTGGAACAGGCATATGTGCATTATTCTTATACGGGGGAGGAATATGAGAGGTTTTGCTTGCAACGATATTTTATTATGCTGGGGTTTATGGAGAATCGTGGCTGGTCGGAAGCTTACTTGTGTGATAGTGATTTGCTGATTTATGAAGATTTATCTAAGTTGCCTATGCAGAAGTATGATACCGCATTTTCCGTATGTGAATATCCTGTATATTACGGGGAATGTGCCTCTCCTCATTGCAGCTATTGGAAAAGAGATTATTTGGAGGATTTCACTAAATTCCTTGTTGACATATATGAGCATCAGATTCAGCTTGTTGATAAAATATATCACTATCATTGCAATCATGATGTTCTATGGGTGAGTGCAATCTGCGATATGGTCTGGTTGACCGGCTGGAAGCAGCAGAAAGTACAGCAGGGTATGAAATTTTTAAACATGAACGAAGAATGCATGATGGCAGGTGAAAATGTAGTATGGGATCATAACCTGTCCGTGTCAGACAATGCATACAGCAACGAGTATTGTTACCGTAGAAGTCTTCATATGAAAAAGGTGTTTTTTCGAAAGGAGAAGCCGTATTTTTTTAAACAAGGGGGAAAAAATGTACGGACACTCACGCTGCATTGTCAGGGAGGTAAGAAGAAGTATATTCTTTTGTTGACCCGGTGTTCCAATTGTTATTTGAAATATTTATTAACGAACATAATAGATGTATGTAAAAGGCGCATTTTTCAGCGAGAAATAAAAAAAGGATGATATATATGGACGTATGTGCAGTCGTTGTTACTTATAACCGAAAAGAGTTGTTAAGCAAGTGTATTGAGGCATTGCTGTCGCAACAGACACCGATACAGACTATTATTGTTGTTGATAATGCATCTACAGACGGCACCCATTTATTGTTTGAGAAACCAATATGCCAAAAGGGAAGTACTCTGATAAAGCATATTCGTATGGATAAAAATCTTGGTGGGTCAGGTGGTTTTTATTATGGTTTTATGGAGGCAGTAAAGACACAGTGTGACTGGTTACTTGTGTTAGATGATGATGCAATACCCGAACCTGATTTTTGTACCAGAATGTTGGAGGCAGTGAAAGAGTATCCGAAGGTAGAGTGCTTTACGGGAAATGTAAAGTGGTTTGCCAATGGCAGGTGGAGAATAACACAGGAAACACAGGATACATATACCGAGGTGGAAAAGGTTACTTTTGTGGGAGCTATGATAAAGAGAACCATGGTGGAACAGATTGGATTGCCGGAGCGGGATTTTTTTATCTGGTATGATGATACGGAATATAGTATGAGGATGAGAATGTACACAAGTATTATTTCCGTGAATCAGGCAATTATAGTGCATATGCAGAAAGAAGAAGTTAATGTAGGATTGAGCTGGAAGAAATTTTATGGAATGAGAAATTATGTGATTGTTAAGTTGAAATATACAAAAGGTCCGTTTAAGACTATAAAAAAAGGAACGTTCATCCTTGGATATACATTTCGATTTTTGGTTGCATGTGTCGTCAGGCAGCTTTTGCTGGAGCATAGTATACGGAAATTCAGGGCAAAGTTTATGCTTGGAATAACAGCAATTGTGCATGGAATAAAAAATATTCAGGGCATCCATCCTTTGTATATGCCCGGTAAAATGATTGGAGGTATCTGTGATGAAGCAGATACGTAAAAAAGTACTCATCATAGTAAGTACTAATATCTACGGAGGGGCTGAACGGGTATTGGCTGATTATTTGCGTGATAATCAGGACTTTGAGTTTTTTCTTCTTACGAATCGCAAGGCTTCAGTAAAAGAGGCTTATGAAGATGTGTTGCCGGAAGATCACATTTTTACTACACGTTTTGTGTTGTGCCGTTGGGACTTAAAAAAACATCCTCTGATGCTGGTGATGTTTGGTTTTTCGTATTTATTCTCCAACTGGTTGGTTTTGCGGCTGGTAAGGCACTATCAAATAGATGTATTGTATGGTAATAATTCCACCGATTTACCTATTTTGACAGCAATCAGGCGTTTGAAGCCGGATTTGAGAAATGTGTCTCATATACATGATATGCTGGAAGAGGATTCAATGATGGGGAAATACTTTATGAAGCATTATCGCAGTCTGGATCATATCATTGTACCTTCTGAGGCAAATGCAGAGTATCTTTCCGGGTTGATGGAAAGCAGCGTTCCAATTACTGTTGCTTATAATGGCATTCAGGTGTCGGGACAGAACAGTGTTCTTTCCGTCCGGGAAGAAAGAGAACAAAAAAATAATTTCAGATACAGAATAGCCATGGTGGGAACAATCTCTGATCGAAAGGATCCAATGGCATTCTTAAGAATTCTCAGTGAGTTGACAATTCCCTATGAGGCTGTAATTGCAGGTCCTGTTTTAGAAGAGCCTCTTTACCGTCAGATTGGGGATTTTGTTCATCAAAAGAATCTTCCGGTAGAATTCATTGGTACCCTTGATCAAAACAGACTCAAGGAATTATATCTGTCTACAGATTTGCTGATGCTGACCAGTAAAAGAGACTCCCTGCCAAATGTCATATTGGAAGCTATGTCGGTCGGAACTCTGGTATTGGCAAAGTCCGTTGGGGGAGTTCCGGAAATGATTGAAGACGGAGTGACGGGATTTCTGTATACGGAAGCGGACAGTGATAAGAAGGTGGCATTACAAGCAGAGACTATCCTTCAGATGAATCAGGCAACTAAGATGATTATACGAAAAAATGCACAGGATAAAGTAAGGAATATGTTTACGGAGGAGGAAAAGCGGCGCAGAGTATTTCAAGTAGTTTCCGGAGGTGGTTATTCGCATGAGAGAGAATAAGATTCGTATTCTTTATGTTACTGAAGCTTTTGATGGAGGAATCTACAGATTCCTTCTGGAGTTAGCCAATCAATTAGCAGATCGGGCACAGATTTATATTGCCTATGATGATAACAATAGGATGTCTATGTTTTGTAAGGATGATTTCGCTGAAAAAATCAAGCTTATTCCTATGGCAGGAAAATGTTTTTCACATCGGAATCTGAATTGCCTGGCAGGAATCCGAAAATACAGAAAATTGGTGAAACAGATACAGCCGGATGTTGTACATGTGCATTCTTCTGTTGCAGGAATGTGGGGACGTTGGGCCTTTATTCATAATCCCTGCGCCACATTTTACACGCCTCATGGATTTGCATTTTTAAATGAGAAGCCCAAATGGAAAATGTTCATATACCGGTGGGTAGAGCGTATCTCTGCCACCAGACCATGTAGAATTATTGCCTGTGGAATGAAGGAATTTCAGATTGCGAAATCCTTTCGTAAGGACAGTATTTGTGTTCTCAATGGAATTAATCTGAAACAAATGCAACTGTCAGACGATTTAGAAGATGTTGGTTTAAAAAAACAATTGGAAGTGTTAACCGTAAGCAGAAATGTGTGGCAGAAGAATCCGGCTTTGTTTAATGCCATAGCAGAACGCCTGCCGGAAGTATCCTTTGTATGGGTAGGGGATGAAAAGAAGGATGATTTGGTAGAAGAAAATATAGAAACAACCGGCCTGCTTACTCATGATGATGTAATCAGACGCATGAAGCATGCAGATATTTTTATTCTTACCTCGGTGTTTGAAGGATTATCCCTGGCACTGTTGGAGGCAATGTCACTTAAGAAGATATGCATCGTGAGTAATGTATCCGGCAATTGTGAGGTCATTGAGAATGGTGTGAACGGATTTCTCTGTAATGATTTGGATGAGTTCGTAAATACAATTCGAATGGTTGAAAACGAGAAGGAAGAAAAACTACAGCAGATTCGTATGAATGCTTACCGTACTGTTGTGGATAAATATAATTCAGAAAAAATGGCAGATCAGTATTATGATATCTATCAGGAAGCTGTAAGAAATCAAAATAGACATGGTATAGACAGGCGGTTTACCGGATGAAAAAAGATGTAAAGCAGGTATTAGTATCAGGAAGCTGGTATATCATTGGTAATTTCATGATAAAGGCTGTTACCTTTTTATCGGTTTCTGTTTTCACCAGAATTATGACGTTGGAAGATTACGGACGGTATTGTACATATCTTGTGTATGAAAGTATTATGACAGCAATCATGGGACTGGGGTTTGCAAAAACAATCAGCGTAGCTAAATTTGAATTCAAAAATAAATTTAATGATTATGTGGCTTCTCTGGCAGGATATCAGACAGTCATTGCAGTATTCCTTGGTGTAGTCGGATTAAATATATGTTGGTTAACAAACTATCATCCCGGAATTTTTGCGGCTATGTGGATTGCATCTTATGGAAACGGTATTTTTCAACTGGTGGAGCAACGTTTTATCATCGAAAACCGTTATGTCAGATATATTGGAATGACGTTTTTGTACAATATACCGCAGATTCTCCTTTCAATCTGCTTGATTTTATTCTGGAAAGGGCAGTCTACCTATATAGAGCGGTTAATAGGGCATGTGATTCCTTTGATTGTTTTGCTGGCACTGTGTCTGGTATATATCATGAAGAAGGGGAGCATCCACAGTAAATATTTGAAGTATAGTCTGAGGCTGGGGATACCGACTATTTTTACGGCTCTCTCAGCGACGGTACTTACTCAGTCTGACCGTGTTCTGATAGGATTTTTTGCCGGAGAGGATAAGGTAGGTATCTATTCGGGAGTTGGAACCATAGGCAGTATTTTGTATATTGTTATGCTGTCGATGCAGAATGTATGGACACGCATTTTTATGGAGCACTTTACAGGCGGACAATATTCGCAGATACGAAGAAAAATGAAAAGCTATGTCTGTTTGTTTATGCTTGCAGTTTTCGGAATAATGGCGGTTGGAAAGGAACTTAGCCGTTTTTTCCTGGCAGAAGAATATTGGGTAGGGGCTGTAATGATTGTTCCTTTGTGTCTGGGGTGGTTCTTAAACTTCCTGGGATGCATTATGTCAGAGATTGAATATGCCGGTGGAAAGGTGTTGTACCTTACTTTAGGAATGATACTTGGAGCGTTGATTAACATTGGCACAAACCTGTATTTTATTCCTATTTATGGGTATGAAGCAGCAGCCTACACTACTTCCTTGTCTTATTTGTGTGTATTCATTTTTCATCTGCTTGTGGAACGAAAAGTATGCAGAACTAATTCTTATTCGATTTCTTTTCTGGGAATGACTGTCTTGATTATGATTACATATTCCTTATGTATACAGGCATTGTGGAATAATTTTTGGTTAAGAGGTCTTGTTTTTACAGCATATGCTGTAGGGGTGATTTTACTTTATATAATCAGTACAAAAAAGGTAATCCCACATAGAAGGAGATAATCTGATATGATTATTGTAATTGATGCAATTTTAAGCCCTGTTAAGCCCAGAGGGGTGGCCAGGTATACAGATGAACTTATCAAAGGGCTGGCAAAGCTGGATAAAAAGAATACCTATTATGTAATTTATGGCAGTTGGATGAATTCTTATGATTTTTTGCAGATTAGTCAGCCGAATTTTCATTTTATTGAAAAGAATATAAAATCGGATATGGTTTTCAGAAATGTTTACAAGTGCTTTGTGTTGCCACTCATAGCGAAAAAACTGCATGCAGATGTGTTCCATGTTACAGACACGTCACCACTGATATATAAGACATGCCCGGTGATTTCCACGATTCATGATTTGGCGGAGTTTGTAATGCCTGAGAAGTATTCACGTCTTTCCGGTTTTTGCCGTAGAAAATACCTTTGGTTTCAGACCAGACTTTCAGATCAGATTCTGACAGTATCACACTATTCAGAGGCTCAGATTGAAAAGAGATTTCCTGCTACAAAAGGAAAAATCCACGTTACTTACAATGGTGTGGATCAAAGTAAGTTTATAAGCGACCAGGAGAATGTGGAGCCACTTTACGCTGAACCTTATTTCCTATATCTGGGTGGTATGGAGCGTTCAAAAAATGTTCCGATTATTGTGGAGGCCTTTGCCCGCCTCCCTGAAGAATACCGTACAAAGTATCAGTTGAAACTGGTTGGAGAACCAAATACAGATACCCCTCTGATTTTGGAGACTATCGAAAAGTATAATTTACAGACTAGGGTGATAGTACGCGAATATGTACCCGAAAAGGAATTAATTTCCTTATATCGGGGTGCGTTTGCGTTTATTCATCCTTCTAAATATGAAGGATTTGGGATTCCGATTATTGAGGCATTTGCAGCAGGAATTCCTGTCATTGCTGCAAATGCCACCTGTTTCCCGGAGATTTGTCAGAATGCAGCACTGTTGTTTCAGCCGGATGACGCTTCCGATTGCACCCGTCAGATGTTAAAACTGTTGCAGTCTGAAACTCTGAGGAAGGACTTGATTTCACGAGGTGACAAAAGAAGAAGAGAGTTTACATGGGAACGTTTGTGCAGACAAACCCTACATTATTATTTAAGGTGGAAGAATACAGATTGTGAAAAAGAAAGATGATTTAAAGAACCTTTTTACAAAAAATGGAAAAGATGTATTTCAGATTCTCTGTCTGATTTGGATAAAACTTTTGGTACATGGTATTTTGATTATCGTTTTTCATGATTATCTTGAAAGCCGTAAGTTTTATCTGGATGCAGATATGATGTATACCTACTATAATTCAGTGATGGAAGAAAGCTGGATTCCCATTAAAATTGGAGATGCATTCGGTAATACGGCAAAGTTTTACCGGCTGATGTTCTTTGGTGCGGACCTGTCCGGAAAAATGTTTTATCTGGCCTGCTCCTGCCTATATGCCATTGTATATCACGCCGTAATCCTGCAGTTACCAATCAAGAACAAGAGAAAGTTTTTTATTTTTTCTATGGTCTTTATTTTTGATGCGGTATATTTATTTCAACCTTCTAAAGAAATTATAGCTTTAATTTTTAGTATGCTGGTGGTTCGACAAATTCAAAAAGATAATAAAAGCAGAAATTTTTGGATCATATTTGAGATGCTGATTTATGCTCTTGTTTTTCGCATTTACTATATCATATTGATATTATTTTACATGATATATCTGATTTGCTGTAAGAATAAGAAGCTGGCTGGGGCTCTGGTTCTGTTAGGTTTTGTGCTGTTTTGTATCCTTTTTCAGCAGGGTTATATGAATCATCTTTTGCAAGGCAAGATTATCGTGGAAGATGCCAATACCGAACTGAAAGATCTTTTTACGAAAGAGCAAATGTCAGAGAATGTCTTTTTATACTTGGTTAATTATGCGGTTATGGTTATACGGCTTATTTTCCCGGTGGAGATTATTGTTAAATCACCGAGTAGTGCGGTCTTATTTTTGCCGATATATTGGTACATGCTTTTTGAAGTAGTCCGCAATCTAAGGCAGTTGTGGGTAAAAAGAGGCACCGGAGAAAACAATAATACTGTAGTGCTGAATGAGGAAGATCAGAAAAAGCTGGATGCTTTGGCAATCATATGTTGTCATATTCTTATGTCTGCCTTTTTTGAACCGGATTTAGGATCCTATCTCCGTCATATTTCAGGCATTTTGCCGATTTACTACTTCATTATGTTCCGGGAAGAAAATACAAAGCTATTGTGCAATTACAGTAATATTAAAAAAATAAAAAGGAGCATTTATGACAATTTAAGAAAAAGCAGAATTAATCATTAGTGATATGCTTTAAAGCGGTACAGGGTACAAGCCCTGTACCGCATATGGCACGAAGTGCAGTTTTTTAACGAGCAAAAAGCGTAGCGTTTGCCAGTTTGACCAGTTTAAAATATTAATTAAATAAGTAAAAAGTTACAATAATCATTGACCACAACATTAGTGTCCTTAATGTGATAATGATTTGCTTATTAGCAGAAAGGGAATGAATATGAAAAAGAGTATATTAGTTTTTATTATGGTAGGAATTTTACTTGTTGGATGCGGTAAAAATGAAACAAAAATTAATAATCAGGACAAATCTAACGAGACACAAAAAAATATTGATGTAGAAACTCAAACCCAAGATAAAGCTCAGGAAACATCCGCGTACGATGTTACGAATTACGATTCGGAAATGATTTCGCATTCATTGGAATTTGAGTTGAACGATTTGATTTATGATTACTTTTTCATAAATGAAGAAGCGGATGAAACAGTTATTATTGACTTTGATGGACAGCAGTATACAGGTACCTATTCATCATCCGTGTATAAGTTACATGATGTTAATCCAAGAAATATATATAAATTTGAAAATGGTGAATTTGATATCGATTCGAAAACCGGAAAACTTGTCATGATGTGTTTTGACGCTGATGAATCTAATAACGTTACCTATACTTACGAAGAAGCAGAGAAGAAAGCTGTTGAACTGGCAAAACAATATATTGATATAGATAACTATAAGATGGAATATTTTACTTCCATATATGATTCGTCATTTCACAAGTTCATCTGGAGAAGAGAATTTGCGGGAGTACAGACAGATGATTATTTTCAGGTGACAATGGCTTCTGACGGATTATTTGGCTTTGTTGATTTCTCAGCAACGTATATGGATGAGGTGATTGCTAAATTAGGCAAGGACAATGTTGATAAAATAGTTCAAAATATAATTACTGAAGATGCCGGAAAAAAAGCCAAGGCTAAGGCTGAAGCTTTGTTTTCAGATATTCCTGGTGAAACAACAATTGAACAGATTGATTGTAAGATTATATGGCTTGGGGAAGAAGATTTTGGAGCAATTTATTCTTATTCAGTTGTGAACAATAATAACGGAGAGATTTGTGAAGAGGTAGCAGAAATACTTATTAAGTGATGGTAAAAAAATATAAAAGAACAGCTTAATGGTGTAAAAAATATAGAGAGATAACAAAAATAGATTATTTCAGGTTCGTTGACGAGCCCGCAAGAAAGGGAAAACAAAGGTGAAATATTGATGGTTATATTAGAAACCGAAAGACTTGTATTGAGAAGCTGGACTGAGGCAGATGCAGACAGTTTATTTGAATATGCCAAGGATCCGGATGTTGGTCCTATTGCAGGATGGCCACCACATAAGTCCATTGATGAAAGCCTTGATGTAATACGAAATGTATTAGGCGGAGAGGAGTGCTACGCAATCTGCGAAAAGGGCAGTGAAAAGGCGATCGGAGCTATTGAACTTAAAATGAATGGGCATACCGATATGACAAAGCGTGACGATGAGTGTGAACTGGGCTATTGGCTTGGCAAACCATTTTGGGGGAGAGGATATATGCCGGAAGCGGCAAGAGAAATCATTCGTCATGGATTTGAGGATATTGGCATGAATACAATTTGGTGTGGATACTATGAGGGCAATCAAAAATCAAAAAGAGTACAGGAAAAAGTTGGTTTCATATATCACCACACAAGTGAAAATGTGCCGGTGCCGTTACTGAATGAGGTTAGGATTGGACATACAAATATACTGACTAAGGCGCATTGGAATAACATCTATTTATCATAATGTGTAAATAAAATAGCAAAAATGGTCGAGATAATTCCAACCACATAGCTGTAAGATTATTACGTTGGGAGGTGAGAACGTGCAAGACCAAATCGAAGCAGTGCAACGTATGCAGGAGTATATCGAAGAACATCTGCGTGAGGAGATTTCCTTTGCAGATGTCGCAAAAGTATCGCTGTTTTCTCCATGGCATGCAAGGCGGTTGTTTTTAGCATATACAGGTGTAACGCCGGCTGATTACATCAGAAAGCTGAGACTAAAGCAATCTGCCTTGAAATTACGGGATGAAAACGTAAAAATTTTGGATGTAGCTCTTGATTTTGGCTTTGGTAGTGTGGACGGATACCAGAGAGCCTTTCGAAAAGAGTATGGTTGCAATCCAAGTGAGTATTCTGCCAATCCGATTCCCTTGCATTTGTTTACCCCCTACGGTGTTAAGTTTAGGTATATGGAAAGGAAAAAAACGACCATGAGTACAAAAAATGTATTTGTTCAAGTAATCGACAAACCTAAAAGAAAGGTTATCATCAAACGAGGAAAAACAGCCACGGAGTATATGAAATATTGTGAGGAAGTCGGTTGCGATATTTGGGGAGTGCTGGTCAGCATGAAATCTCTTTGCGGTGAACCGGTATGCCTATGGCTGCCAAAGGAGTATATCAAACCGGGAACAAGTGAGTATGTACAGGGTGTTGAGGTATCCGAGGACTATAACGGTGAAATTCCCCATGGCTTCGACATAATTGAACTTCCGGCTTCACAGTATCTTATGTTCCAGGGAGAACCCTTTCAGGAGGAAGAATATGAGCAGGCAATTACGGAAATTTGGGAGTCTGAGAAAAAGTATGACCCAACTGTTATTGGATATCAGTGGGATAGCTCAAATCCAAGGATTCAACTTGAGCCCATCGGCACGCGGGGATACATAGAGTTGGTTCCGATTCGCTCTAAAATATAAAGGAAGATTGCAGAACTTGGATATAATAACAAAACATAAGGACGTAGTGAGTACCACTACGTCCTTACTGCATGTACAAATCAAATATAACCCACTCCTGCCACATTCTTAAATTTTTTCGATGAAATCCGCAAGGTGATGGCGGCAGAAAACGGTACAGCGAGGAAGCTCTGTTCTATCGCTATCAGGGGAAGAACATCGTGGAGATTTTGAATATGTCTGCCGGGGAAGCTTATGAGTTTTTCAAGGAGAAAAACAAACTCAGGAAGGCTTTGGGGGCTATGTTGGAAGTGGGACTTTCTTATCTGTCACTTGGTCAGCCACTGTCCTCGCTTTCCGGTGGTGAACGACAGCGGGTAAAATTGGCAAAATATTTGGATAAGAAAGGTAATATTTATGTGTTGGACGAGCCGACCACCGGGCTTCATGCTTCCGATGTGAAAAAAGTCATGGAACTGTTAGACAGCCTGGTGGACCGAGGCAACACTGTTATCGTTATTGAACATAATCTGGATGTGATGAAACAGGCGGATTGGCTTATTGATATAGGTCCGGACGGCGGTACTTCCGGTGGAGAGATTGTCTTTGCCGGCACACCAAAAGATATGCTGGAACATTCCCATACAATCACAGCGGAATATCTCAGAAAATCCTTGTGATTCTTATATGTCCACAATCGGGTACGATAGTAAAAATATTCGGAAGAAAATATGATGAAGGAAGAAGCAACAGTTTGTAAAACGTGTAAAATATTTATGACTGTTGCATAAAATATTTCATCCCGTAAAGATATACATATTGCATTTCCCATATGCTTATGTTATAATTAATCAATCGATTAATTAATAGAAAGGAGTGGTGATGTGCGGGTACGAAATGAAGATGAATACCAACGTAAGAAAAACGAGATAATGGAAAGATGCTACGAGTGCTATGCGGAGCACGGGCTGGGCGC
>JBJEJI010000056.1:0-11632 GCA_051877895.1 Lachnospiraceae bacterium
AACTGTATGATTTACTCCATGGGTGCTGCAATCCTTGATAAGGAAGAGCCATGGAAGGTTAAGTATCGTTGCCGTCCATACATCTTACATCCGGAAACAATGTATGAATGTGTTGGTGATGTTCCAAACGTATGCTTCCCATGTGCTACACTTCATGATGCAGCTACAGGACGTATTGCAATTTACTATGGTGCAGCAGATACAGTAGTAGCAATGGCATTTACACAGGTAGACGAACTCGTAGACTTCATCAAGAAAAACGCTATGTAAAAACTTTAAAGCTGCGTAGAGCAGTTTTAACAGACTTCACATAGTGAAGAACGTTAATCCCAATAATTTAGGCTATCGCTTTTGGCGATAGCCTTTTTATTGTATGGAAAACTTCGTTCCCATACAATAAAAACGCTCCGCGGGGATGCGCACTCTTTTTTATCTAAAACAAATTTCTTTTAATGCCACGATTCCGTCTCCCCAATATCTTAAATAGAGTGGTGTGACACCTGCTTCAAAATCCACTTCCCCGGATATATTCACCCATCCGTTATTATGACCGGAAGAAACTGTTTTGGATACGGTAAGTTTGGCCACAGGTTCTCCATCTTCTTTTTGATAAACTGCAATATATCCGCTACCGGAAGATTTTAACGTCAAAGTAAGCTTTGCCCTTCCGGAAAATGAAAAATATTTATATCCCATCAAAGTTTTGTCCTGAATTTCATCAATAAATCTTTCTTCATCCTCATGGGTTACATGAGGGAAAATATCTTCATATTTTTTATTGGATCCGTGTGGCATATGCCCGTTGGTAATATTGCAGGCAATGACAGCAGGATAAGAACCCTGTGCCTTCAGAGGCCCGTTATTTAAACCGCATGAAGTGATTTCTACCTGCTTTATGGAACCGTCCGGTTCAATGTTTATCTTTTCGGCACAGCCCTGCCTGCTGTAATCGGATTTGTGTGTCAGGCGGTGGTAGAAAACATACCATTGACCGTTAATCTGCTCTATGCTTCCATGGGTGGTTCCGGTCATATTAAGACGATCTTCGGAACATCTTCCGTTAAAGCCCACATCTCCGTTGGAAACTATGGTTCCTCCGAAAACAAAATCCTTGTCAGGATATTTGCTTGTGGCATAGCACAGTTCATGGTTCTGCATTGATGAATAAATAAAGTAGTAGGTGTCCCCAACTTTACGCATGGAGCTTGCTTCAAAGAAAGGATGATCTTCGAAAGAAGTTCCTTTGGTTTTGTATGGGATTATATGGCGGGCAGGTTCCTTTACTGTTACCATGTCATCCTCAAGAACTGCCATGACAGGACCCATTATGCTGTCAGCTGTTCCAAGAATTTCCTCTCTGGTTTTATGAAACATTTCCATTTCCTGACTGATTTTCGCTTCATTGTGTTTAAAATCAGCTTCCTCTTCGTAAGGATATTGGGTGCCGTAATAAAGTCGTATGGTTCCGTTGTCATTTAATACACCCGGGTCAAAGCATATATAGTCAAGCATTGGTGTTCCGTCCGGGTGTCTGACACAGCCAAGGTATTTATATTCCCCTGCCGGAGTGTCGCAAACGGCAACCTGAACAGGTCCATGATAGCCTCCGTGACCATATTCTCCGGACATGCAATAATAAAGATAGTATCTGCCGTCGTTACCTTTTACAACATCCGGCGCATACATGTAGTTTCGTTTTCCGTAATCCGGGTCCTGGCTGGCATGGTAAATAACTCCCTCATAACGCCAGTCGGTTAAATCAGTAACAGGTGCAGAATAAGATACGTAGTCCAGCATACAAAAGGTGTGCCCGCCCTCCTTGTCGTGAGAACCGTAGACATAAACACGGTCACCGAACACATGCGGCTCTATGTCCGGAACATATTCATTTAATGGTAAATAAGGATTGTAAACCTGCTTCATAATAATCCTCCGTATGAAATATTTTTTGTTAAATTATATCAGTTTCCGGTAGTTGTTACCATACCGAACCTTATTAAAACAACCGGACACGGGAATTTTTAAAGTTTTGTTAATTCTCTTTATTAATTTCCTGATTTGTTGTATTATTGTAGCAGGTTCGTGATTGAACCGAATATTTATGAGCATAATTTACGGAGGATTAGAAAGTATATGTCAACAAATAAAAAACACAGTGATATTGTAAGTCATATCATTACTGTGGTTCTTACACTTGCATTTATTGCAGTGCATTATTATCTTGCTTTGCCGGCAATTAACATTCATTCGGTTGGCTTCTGGTTTACTTTGATACTTTACATTGTGGTTTTCATGGCTATTGGTGGAATTGTCAGAAGTATTAACAATGGAAGGGCTTTTGGCAGTTCATTTAAGGTAAATGGAAGAAACGGTTCTGTTCATTGGAAGGTGGAAGGGGGCAGACAAAATTTTCAGCCTGACAAAATTCATATTTTAACCAAAATCGGTGGTGTTGCAATTGTATTATGCCTTGCAATTGTTATTGTAGGTGCTATCAGCTCCGCAACCATATTCCGCGCATCTAAATATGCATCTGTTATTACAGTGCAGAATGCAGATTTTGAAAGTGATTTGCCGGAAACAAATGAGGTTACGGACATTGCTCTTATGGACACAGAATCTGCAAAAATTATCGGAAACCGTGCCCTGGGTAATCTTTCGGATGTTGTATCCCAGTATGAACTCAGCAACAGCTATACCCAGATTAATTTTAATGACAGACCACAGAAAGTGGCAACTCTGCAGTACAATGGATTCTTTAAGTGGATAAATAATAAGGATAAGGGTATTCCGGGTTACGTAATGGTAGACCCTGTCAAGAACGTTGCAAAATATGTGGAATTTGAAACACCTTTAAAATATGTATCCAGTGCATATTTTGGGGAAAATCTTTTAAGAAAGCTTCGTTTTGAATATCCAACCAAGATTTTTGACACCTGCTTCTTTGAGGTGGATGAGGAGGGAAATCCTTACTATATTGTATCCTGTAAAAGTGCAAAAGCAGGACTTTTTGGTGCCATGGACATAACAGAGGTTATCATCTTTAACCCATGTGACGGAAGCTCAGAACTTTACAAGGTGGGAGATGTTCCGCAGTGGGTAGACATTGTTTACAGTGGAGACCTTGCATGTGAGAAATATAACTGGTACGGAATATTGTCCGGAGGCTTTATCAACAGCTTTATCGGACAGAAGGGCTGTAAGCAGACAACTGATGATTACGGCTATGTAATGATTGATGATGACGTATGGTACTATACAGGCGTTACCAGTGTTATTTCTGATGAAAGTAACATTGGATTTATTCTGACAAATGCCAGAACCGGAGAATATAAATATTATTCCATGGTAGGTGCGGAAGAACATTCCGCCATGGCAGCGGCAGAAGGTGAGGTCCAGGAAAAGGGCTATGAGGCTTCCTTCCCATGTCTTATTAATGTGGCAGGCGAGGCGTCCTACATCATGGTATTAAAGGATTACAACGGACTGGTTAAGCAGTATTCACTTGTAAATGTAGCAAACTACAATCTGGTTGCCAACGGAAATAACCAGGCTGAGGCAATTGCAGCTTACAAGAAGCTGTTAATTGAAAATGATGTTATTCCGTCAGATACGGAAATTATTGAAAATGTTCCGGATGAAGATGAAGAGCAGATTGAATATATCGCAAAAGAAATTGAAGTAAAAGAGGTTAAATTTGCAACAATAAACGGTTCAACCTATATTTACCTTGTATCTGCTGATAATGAACTTTATAAGGCAGCAGTTGCTTCTGATGAAACAGTAATGTTAATTGAAGCAGGTGCAGAACTTAAACTTCTTGTTGCAGAGCCTGATGAAAGCGGTATTTACAGCTTTACAAAGTGGGAATCCAAGTAATGGTATATCAGAACTGTTGGGGCATTGCTTAGAAATAATGTAATGCCCTGACAAATTGTAAACATAAGGAGAAGAAGCCATGAGTGAATTTAAAGTAGCATCAGTATTTAGCAGCCACATGGTTTTACAGAGAAACAAACCTATTGCTGTATTTGGTGAAGGAGAGGACGGAAAAATTGTCAAAGCGGTTCTTTCCTTTAACAAAAACGGAAATAAAGAAAGCACCCTTGCAAGCAGCACTGTTTCCGGCGGGAAATGGATTTTATATCTTCCTGAATCAGATGCAATGACAAATTGTACCATGACAGTCTCCTGTGGAGAAAACTCAAAAACTTTTGAAAACATTGCTATTGGTGAGGTATGGCTCTGCGGCGGTCAGTCTAATATGGAATTTGAACTGCAGAATATGACCGGAGGCAAAAAACATCTGGAAGAGGATAATCCGGATGTAAGATTTTATTATACCCAGAAAAACGGTTTTATGGATGAAACCTTTTTTACCAACGAAGCCATGATGGGGTGGAAAGAATTTGACGGTGAATCTGCAAAGTGTTGGTCAGCAGTTGGATATCTTTTTGGAAAGCAGCTTTCTGAAGCTCTTGGTGTAACAGTAGGTTTAATCGGTTGTAACTGGGGAGGCACAAGTGCAAGTGCATGGATGAGTGAGGAATATCTTGCATCTGATGAGGACACAAATACATATCTTGAGGATTACCGTAAACAGACAGAAGGCAAATCCATTGAACAGCAGATTAAGGAATATGATGATTATCTGGTATATGAGGCAGAATGGAACGAAAAATGTAATGAATGTTATCGCACAAACCCTTCAATCAGCTGGGATGAGGTGCAGAAAATAGCAGGTCCGTGCCGGTGGCCGGGACCGATGGGATGTAAAAATCCGTTCAGACCAAACGGCTTATATCAGACCATGATAAACCGTGTGACTCCATATTCAATTAGAGGCTGGCTGTACTATCAGGGAGAGTCAGATGATCATAAGCCGGCATATTATTATAAATTGATGAAACTGCTGATTAACCAGTGGAGACATGACTGGAACGATGCAGATATGCCTTTCTTTTTTGTACAGCTTCCGGGACATCAGTATGCAGCAGATCCGGATTATAAGCATTGGTGTATAATCCGTGAGGCACAGGCGAAAATCGCGGATACAGTTAAAAACACAGGTATGGCAGTTATTATTGATGCAGGTGAATTTAACGAAATTCATCCTAAGGATAAAGTGCCGGTTGCCGACAGACTTTACCGCCAGGCCATGAACAGGGTTTACGGACAAATGAGTGATAAAGAAGCACAAAGTCCTGTATATGATTCCTTCAAGGTTGATGGCAACAAGATATATGTAAGCTTTCGTTATGCGGAAGATGGCTTTGAAGTTAGAAAAACGCCGGATGGCAAAGAGGTGATTACCGGCTTTGAACTTGCAGGAGCAGATAAGGTTTATTATCCAGCAGATGCAGCTATTGAAGGCTCAGGCATCCGGTTAAGTTCAAAACAGGTTTCTGAGCCGGTTTCAGTGCGCTATCTCTGGACAAACTATCCAAAGGATGGAGTAACTCTTTACAGTAAGTATGGACTTCCTGTTGCGCCCTTTAGAAGCTGTGCAGATGAGGAAGAAATAACAAGTCACGAAACCGAAATAAAACAGGTTATGGAACTATAAAAAAGTCCCTGAATGTGTAGAAACAGCATGGTAGGTGCCCGGCTGCATGTTCAGGGATTTTGTTCTTTTTATTATGTTTTTTAATAAATACACATTCAATTGTTTAGCTTTGAAATAAACTGATTCAGCTCATTAAATCCACCATGCGGATATACAGAAATATCCTTGTTGTCCTTGTTAATCAGACAGTCAGTAAGAAGAAATACCTTCATGCCGAGGGTTTCGGCTATCATATCTTCGTTTACATCATTGCCAACCATCAGACATTCGTCCGGACTTACATTAAGTTTATTAATGATTTCCTGATAGTAAGCAGGATTTGGCTTACAATAGGAAGAGTTTTCATAGGTTGTGAAGATTTCAAAATCTGAGGCATCAAGTCCTGCCCAGTTAATGCGGCTTCTGGTTGCAACAGCAGGGAAAATCGGATTTGTTGCAAGTGCTATGCGAAAGCCGTTTTCCTTCAGCAGTTGTATGGTTTTGGCTGCAAGAGGATTGAAACCGCAACAATCCTTTGCACATTGAAATTCATTTCTGTAGAACTGGTCAAAAACAGGAATGTCCTTTATAATGTCTTCTCCGTAGACTTTTGAAACAGTATCCCAAAAGGCTTTTTCGTTAAGACAGCTTCCGTCATTCTTTACCATGGCGGCAGTTCCCAGCCAGATGTTTTTGATAAGCTGTTCTGCATCATATCCCAGTGGAGCCATTTTTTTAGCCAGAGCGGAAAAATAAACTTTTACAAATAAATCCTGATCCATAGGAAGCAGTGTACCATCAAGGTCAAATAAAACAGTTGTAATTTTCATAAAATTCTCCATTATGCTCCGGAAGAAAGGAATATGTGTCCCGGATTGTACGTATGAAAAGTATTCTTAAAAAGGATAATAAAAAAATTAAATCAGGGAATAATTTTATTACCCGGATTGTCCGGTCAGCCGGTCAAACCCGCAAACGCTACGTCAGGGGAAGTATAACAAAATAAATTTTGCGTGTCAATTATAGAAAAATAAAAAACAACTCTGCTTCAGGCAGAACTTTGAATTTACAGTGGAAGTCACCTTTTGACAAAATGGAGGAAAAATGAAGAAATCAGAGAAAGCAGCACTTACTTTAGCGGGAATGGTGGCAGTAGGGATGGGAGTGGCGTATTGCACATACAGAACTGCCTTTTATTCTAAACCCGGACGCAGTGAGGATATTTATAAACTGCCAAAAGGAGAACAGTATGAATCAGGAAGGGAAATAATGTGTGCCCTGATTTCTGAGATGGAAAAGCTCCCCTGTGAACAGGTTTATATAAAGTCCTATGACGGACTTAAACTGGCGGCAAGATATTACCATAATAAGGACGGAGCACCACTTCAGATACAGTTCCATGGATATAAAGGCTGTGCTTTACGAGATTTCTGCGGAGGAAATATGCTGGCAAGGGAAATGGGACACAACACACTGGTAGTAGACCAGAGAGCTCATGGGAAAAGTGAAGGACACACAATTTCTTTTGGAATTAAAGAAAGATATGACTGCCTGAGTTGGATTAATTATGCCTGTAGTCGTTTTGGAAGAGATATTCCGATTATTCTTTCCGGTGTGTCCATGGGAGCGTCTACGGTATTGATGGCGGCAGAACTTGACCTTCCGAAAAACGTAGTGTGTATAGTTGCAGACAGTCCATATTCATCGCCTGAGGCAATCATACGTAAGGTTTGTACCAACATGAAATTAAATAATAAAATAGCATATCCGTTTGTAAGACTGGGAGCAAGAGTTTTCGGAGATTTGAAACTGTCGGACGGGGATGCGGTGAGAGCCGTGAAAAAATCAAAGGTGCCAATTTTGATTATTCACGGAGAAGATGACAGATTTGTACCTTGTGAAATGAGTGGTGAAATCTATAATTCTTCTCCGGAACTTATTGTAAGAGAAACTTTTCCGGGAGCCGGTCATGCCATAAGCTTTATTACTGACATTGACAGATACCGGAAGCTTACAAGAGATTTTATTGAAAAAAATCTTAAGCCTTAATTTGTTTTCTTAATTCGATGCTTTTGAGGTCTTATTGTAATGTCGGTTACAGTCAGATGCTCCGGTGCATTTAACAGATTAAAGACTGCATTAGCAATATCTTCTGAATCCAGATGAGCGTCTCTTGCCTCGTCAGCAGTAAAATCAGCATTACGATAAAGATTGGTGTCAGTCATATCGGGATGGACGTTTATTACCTTTACCCCTGACTTTCTGGCTTCTTCAAAAAGGCTCTTGCCAAAGCTGGAAAGCCCTGCTTTGGTTGCTCCATAGGCGCAGCCGTGGGTATTGGTTTTGTCTGCAGTAACAGAAGAAATGTTAATAATGGTACCACCCTTTGTTTTAAATTCTTTAAGCATAAGATTTGAAAGAATCATTGGAACTGTAAGATTGACAGTTACCATTTCATTTAACTGTGCAGGTGTCAGTGTTTCATGGGTTCCATAGTATCCCACTCCCGCATTGTTGATTAATATGTCAAAGGGTCTGTCTGCAGAAAGCTCCTTTATTAAAGCAGGCAGTTTATCTGTGTTAGTCAAATCAAATACTACAGTGTGAAAACTATGGGCAGAAGCAGAAAAATTTCTTCCTATACCATAAACAATACAACCTTCATTAGTAAGCTTTTCTGCAATGGATTTTCCAATTCCAGAGGAAGCTCCTGTTATTAATACTTTAACCATGTTAATCCTCCCATTGGATTTTTACAGTGAAATAAAAAGTTTGCTTTCATCAATATATTTGCAAAGATGTTTTTTCAGCGTATCCATCATATATTGATGTTTCTCGTCATCAAAGGTACAGATTCCTTCTCTGATGGAATAGGGGTAAGTTGTAAGAGTAGAAAGTCTCACCGACTGCATTTGTTTTATAAACTCCCTGCTGATTCGGAAGCTTCCTATGCTTACATCTGTTATTTTTCGTGTCAGAGGATTCTCAAAAAAATCTTCAATCATCTGTGTATATATTTCCTCGAAATTTTTTACAGGCAGAACAGGGTCGATACTGACTCTGGTGTTATATCCTGCGGCAAGGGCAGTATACAGAGCTTCTTTTCTTGCCTCATAGCCGGAAGCACCATGCTCAAAGGTTTTTGCTATGGGCTCCGGGGAAAGTGTATATGCAAAAACTACATTTTCAGGAGGCTTCATCTGCTTAAAAATATTTGTGCTCCCGCATTTGGTGCGGATTTCCACAGTCAGGTCTTTTCGTCCGGCTGTAAATTCACACCATGCCTTTACAAGTCCGGTTATTCCGTTAAGGGCAGTCATATCAGTATCATATGAAATGCTCAGACTGACAGGATGTTCTGATAAAAGTCTGTCAATATCAGCAAAATAATCTTCAGTATTTACAAATATATTTATATGAGCCGAAGGATACATTCCCTGCAGATAGCAGTATTCGCAATCATAAATACAGTTTTTGATTTGGGAAGTGTAATAAAAATACTCGTGTCCGAAGTCCTGACAGGTGCGTGCTCCCGGATATATACGCTGTGCGTTATTTACAGACAGTATCAGGGATGGGTGTTTTTTCTGAGCAGTAAAATTCTGGTTTTTTCTGTTAAAAATATCCTTGTAATGTTTAATATAAACTTTAGGAAGATTTTCAAAACGGGAGAGAATCTGCTTTGTCAGTGGATATTCCAGGGCCTGTGTTTCAATGTAAATTCTTGAAAAGCCGGAATCTGTTTTGTTATTGTCGTGAATGCTTTCTGAAAGATTAGGCTCAGTATCATATATTTCCTTCTTTATTTCTTCGTAATAAAGCATTCCCTGTTTTTTATTTAAGGGCAGAAGGTCTTTATGCTCGGATAAAAAAACTGAACACAGACTCAGGGAGCTTTTTCCGGCACATTCATAGTACTGCAGAAGTCGGAAAAGCTCGTTCTGCATAGTCACACTTAAAGAGAGGGCATCGGTAAGACTGTTTACGGCTTCCCGGATTCTTATATAGGAAAATGTTTCTGATGAAGCACCCTTTCTTTCCGATATGAGTCTGATGATAAAATCAATAAGCCTGTTTACAGTACGTGTATCAGATAAAGCGTTTTGTGCATCGGATAATGAGCTTTGAATATGTTTTATGAAAATAATACGATCTGTACTGAAATGTTTTATTACTGCCTGATAGCAGGAGGCTGCTTCTGTATCAAGTATAACAGGAAGCGTTGCTTCTTCAGGGAAAAGTATGTCCGCGAACGCTGTCTTTCCACATGGAAGAACCGGAGCAGTAATGCATACTGTTTCACAAAAATCATGTGAAAAAAGCAGGTCCGGATAGAAGCTTCTGCCTGTGGACAGCTCAATGATTTTGTTACAGATAAAAAGTGGCGTTCTACCTGAGTAGAATTGCACAAAATCAGTATTGTTGCTTGAATAAGCCGGGCCGATGTTCAGAAATATATCATATTTTGAGATTGCTTCATGCTGAAAAAAAGCAGCCAGACAGATGGCAGCGGGAATGTTCCCGGAACCTGTTATAATCAGTTTTATTTCCTCAGAGGAAAATACCTGATAACCGGATTGGTGTTTTTCTGCTTTCAGATTAAGGCTTTGAATAAATGGTGAAGCCTCATTGTATTGTGCGAAAGAAAGATACAGCATGAAAAATCCTTTCTGAACTAAATCCACTTCGGTAAACTACCCATTGTCTGAATTCAATGGGACAGCAGTCGTCCTGTTTTAAATGATAAGAGGAAAATTACAATTTGGAAATTGAGGAAAAATAAGCGAAGCAGAAACTGCCTCGCTTATTATATTACATAGGTGATTTTTTTAAATTACATTTTTTCCAGAAGCTCTTTATAGAATTCAACATAATCTTCTCTGCCATCGTTCATAAACTCAATGGCACTACGTGGATGCTGGTTTAAAGTACCGGTTAAAAGATAGGAGAGGTCATAACCCCATACACATTCTTTTTTGAGCTGTGTCATGTGATTCTGAACGAACTTAACAACAGGATAAATATTGAATTTTGGATTTCTCAGAAATGAGAGAAGAAGTTCTGTTGCACAGTTTCCTGCTCCACGTCCCATGCCGTTCATTGTTACATCTGCAATGCTTGCACCCAGTGTTAAAGCTTCCATTGTGTTTGCATATGCAAGCTGCTGGTTGTTATGTGCATGAATACCAATAATCTTTCCTGCTTTCTCAGCATAGGAAAGGTAGGTTTCTGTAAAGCTTCTGGTATTCAGTGGATAGAAGCATCCGTAGCTGTCTACAATGTAAATAACATCTACAGGACTTTGGCAAAGAAGCTCCAGTGCCTGAGTGATCTGGGATTCTGAAACAGTTGAAACAGCCATAATGTTACAGGTGGTTTCATAGCCCTTATTGTGTGCATCCTCAATCATCTGGATTGCAGTTGGAATCTGGTGAATGTAGCAGGCAACTCTGATCATATCAATTGGGCTTTCACTTCTTGGAAGGATGTCTTTCCTGTAATCACAACGACCAACGTCTGCCATAACGGCAATTTTAAGATCTGTATTGTTATCACCCACGACGGCGCGGATATCGTCATCATCACAGAATTTCCACTTTCCGAAATCATCTGGGTTAAAAAGTTCTTTAGATGCTTTATAACCAAATTCCATGTAATCAATCCCTGCTTTTAAATTGGCAAGATATAAATCTTTTACAAATTCATCTGAGAAACGGAAATTGTTTACAAGACCTCCGTCTCTTAAAGTAGCATCCAGTACCTGAATGTCAGGTCTGAAAGTCATTAAATCACCTTTGATTTTCATGTTTTTATCCCCATTTCCGCACCGTAGGCCTTGGGGGCACAGTGCCTTTTTCGTTGCTTTATAAAAAATATTGTTCGTATTTTTACATTAAACTAGGAACATTCGGTCTACAGTGTAGCACAAAACCTGAAATTAGGCAAGAAAAAATCTAAAAACACAGTATTTAACTATGCAAAAAAAATTCCAAAATCTAAGTATTTACTTAAATTTCGGAACCATTTAAAAGAGCACGAGACGGGATTCGAACCCGCGACCCTCGCCTTGGCAAGGCGATACTCCAC
>JBJEJI010000057.1:0-2909 GCA_051877895.1 Lachnospiraceae bacterium
AATTGCTGGAAAGAGTTCGCTCCATCCGTGCCAGCGAACGCAGAATATGGCAACAAATAACGGATATATTTGCTGAGTGCAGCATTGATTATGATAGAGATTCTGATATTGCATATCATTTTTATGCCACCATACAGAACAAATTCCACTATGCCATTACAGGCAATACTGCGGCTGAAATCGTTTATAATCAGGCTGACCACACCAAGGAAAATATGGGCTTGACCACATGGAAAAATGCTCCCGATGGTCGTATTCTCAAATCTGATACCCCGATTGCCAAAAACTATTTGGACGAAAAACAGATTCGTCAATTGGAACGTGCTGTTACAGGGTATTTTGATTACATAGAGGATTTGATTGAACGTGAAAATGTCTTTACAATGGAAGAATTTTCGAAAAGCGTAAACGAGTTCCTTGAGTTCCGCAGATACGATATTCTGAAAGATAATGGGTGTATTTCCCATAAACAGGCAGTGGAGAAAGCATATCAGGAATACGATATTTTCAACAAGACACAGCCGATTGAATCTGACTTTGATAAGTTGGTCAAAGGGTTGTCAAAGGCTGAAAACTAGCATGTTTTTAGAATGATGTTAGAGGTAAATTCATATTTTCTTAACGATAACATATTGTATTTGCGTGTGAATATATAATTTGTAGCAGTCACTATTTATGGGTAATTCCTCTAAAAATGAGCGATTCGCCATCTATGGTAAAGACTTTCAAGGCATAATCAGATAAGCTTTGAGCATAAAGACGAAAGGAGGTATCTGATATGGATACAGTAAAGATGGGAAAATTCTTAAAAGAACTTCGAAAGGAAAAGGGACTTACTCAGGAGCAACTTGGAGAAAAAATTGGTGTGACAAATAAGACCGTGTCACGATGGGAGAACGGAAATTATTTCCCGCCAGCTGAATGTCTAGTAATGCTCTCAGATATTTATGGAATAAGCATCAATGAAATTTTATCCGGCCAGAAACTCACCGCGGACGAATTTGCCGATGCAGCTGAGGATAACTTAAAAGGTGCTTTAGAACTCAGTGAACAGTTATTCAAAAAATCTGATAAAACGCTTACTATTATATGGGTTGTATCCACAGTGCTTACTATGTTAATCATTTTCCTTCTTCCTACGAAAGAATTAAATTTTGGATATAGTTTATCGTTGATTTTTTTGGTTGCTGCACTTGGATTTATTAGCAATACGGTTAACTTAATCGCACTTGTACTGAATAAGGAAAGGTTTAATAATGATAAATAAATTTTTAGTTTGCATTTTAACGATAGCAAAATAATTGTAATTTTCTCAAAACAAAAGATATAAGAAGCTCCTCTAATTCCCCCGAATTCGGGGGAATTAAAATTTATAAGATTTACAAAACAGTTCCGATTTTCTATCGGATTTCTCCTATTAGTGAGACAATAATTATTTTTACACAAACCAGCTTATTCGTGGTAGAATAAAACCACAGATAGGCTGGTTGTTTGTTTGAAAGGAGAATCTTATGAAAACAAAACAACCGGAACTAAACAAAATCACTGCACTCTACGAGAGATTATCCCGTGATGATGAGCAAAGCGGTGACAGCAACAGTATCGTTAACCAGAAGAAAATGCTGGAGAAATTTGCAACCGAGCAGGGCTTTATCAACCTGTGTCACTATACGGATGACGGATGGTCGGGAACCAATTTTGACAGGCCGGACTGGAAGCGTATGCTTGCGGATATTGAAGATGGCACTGTAGGATGCGTTATCGTAAAGGATATGAGCCGTATCGGGCGTAATTACCTTGAAGTTGGCTTTTATACGGAAGTGCTGTTTCGAAAGAAAAATGTGCGATTTATCGCCATTTCCAACAATGTGGACAGTGCTCTAAACGATGGCAGTAACGAATTTGCCCCATTCCTTAATATTATGAATGAGTGGTATGTAAGAGATACCAGCCGGAAAATCAAATCCGTACTTCATAATAAGGGGATGGACGGAAAGCATCTGACAAGCAACGCAATCTACGGGTACAAGAAAGACCCTGATGACCCAGACCATTGGATTATTGATGAAGAGGCTGCCGCAGTGGTAAGACGTATTTATCAGCTTATCATTGAGGGAAACGGACCGATGCAGGTGGCAAGGATTCTGAAAGATGAAAAAGTCGAAAGACCTTCCTATTATCTTGCAAAGCAGGGACTTGGAACCTGTCGGGGAAGCTGTGACATGAACAGACCATACACTTGGACTGCTTCTACGATTTCAGACCTTGTAAGAAAACCTGAGTATATGGGGCATACCGTGAATTTCCGCACCAAGAAACTATCCTATAAGGATAAGAATTCCGTGCACAATTCACCGGAGGACTGGATCATTTTTGAAAACACACAGGAAGCAATTGTGGATGAAGAAACATGGCTTACTGTTCAGAAAATCCGTGAAACCAAGCACCGTCCCACCAAGAAAGGTGACATCAATCCTCTGACCGGACTGGTATACTGTGCTGACTGCGGTTCTAAGATGTTCAATCACCGCACCGGCGGTTATGAAAAGAAGGATAAGGACGGTAATCCTACCGGAAAGTACACCAATGCACAGGACAATTACACCTGCTCCACTTACAGTAAGGCAAAGAGCAAGTTTGAAAACAGATGCACACAGCATCATGTCCGCACGGATGTTATCAGGGATTTGCTTTTGGAAGTCATCAAAGCTACCAGCACTTATGTGATGGAGCATGAATCCGAGTTTATTGAAAAGGTCCGCAGTGCTACGGAGCTTCAACAGGAAAGCGAAGCCAAAGCACTGAAAAAGCGTCTTTCCAGAGAGCAGAAACGTATCAATGAACTAAATACCCTCATTAAGAAAATCTATGAGGACAATGTAAATGGGAAGTTAAGCGACAAGCGGTTT